>JBMYPI010000092.1:0-8883 GCA_049600155.1 Rubricella sp. | reverse complement strand
GCCCATGAGGTCGCCGATGCCATCGCGCGGCGGGATTGGCGGGAGCTGGAGGGCGAACTCGGCGATCTCCTCCTCCAGGTCGTCTATCACGCCCGGATGGCGGAGGAGGAAGGCCACTTCGATATCGCGGACGTGCTGCGTGGCATTTCGGACAAGATGGTGCGCCGCCACCCCCACGTCTTCGGTGACGAGAGCAGGGAGAAGACGGCCAAGCAGCAGACCGCCGATTGGGAGCGGATCAAGGCCGCCGAACGCGCGGGCAACGGCAAGAAGCCGGCCCGCACGCTCGACGGGGTCGCCCTTGCCCTGCCGGCACTCACCCGCGCGGTGAAGCTTCAGAACCGCGCCGCGCGCGTCGGGTTCGACTGGCCGCAGACGGAGCAGGTGATCGACAAGCTTGTCGAGGAATCCCGCGAGCTTCTCGATGCGCGCGACGATCCCGACCATCTTTTCGAGGAGTTCGGGGATCTCATGTTCGTCGCCGCGAACCTCGCGCGGCATCTCAAGATCGATCCGGAAGCCGCTCTACGCGCTGCGAATACGAAGTTCGAACGCAGGTTCGCGGCGATCGAGGATGCCCTCGCGAAGGATGGACGGCGCCCCGAGGACAGCACGCTCGAAGAGATGGACGCGCTCTGGAACGCCGCCAAGCTGGCGGAGAAGGCCTAGGCCCTTTTGCCGCTGGCCTCGGTGGGTTTCAACGCCGTAGCGACGGAGAGGGTTTGCGGCGCACGGCAGGCTCGCCCGGCGCGGGCGCTTTCCATGCCGGACCGCGCTGATTGAGGATGGACCGGCGCCAGTGAAGCTCGTTTATCGCGCGCCGGATAAGCAGCACCGCCACGACGGCACCGATCGCGATGCCGAGGATCAGGAGCTTGTCCTGCAACGGGGAATGGATGAGGGCATCCCACGCGGAGGACAGCCGCGCAAGCGGCGCGTCATCCACGCGGACCCGCTCGAAGCCCTCCAGACCATCGGCAAAACCGCTCGCCGACGGCAACGCCTCCGCATCGCCGGACCGTTCGAGATGGTCACTCAGGGAAGAGGTCGATTCACCCGACATCGGCACGCAACTCCCAACGCATCAGTAAAACAATCGGGGCGAAATGGGGCGCAATCTTGGCCCCAACTGTTCGTTTTCTTGAATTCCACACAATCGCGAGTTGTTTCAGCGCCGATCCTTGGGCATCGACGTCCGGGCGTGGCGCAGCGCGCGCAACTCCGCGCGGCGCGGGTCCGGCCGGGGATCGAGCACAAAGGCGTCCGCCACGTCGGCGCGCCGCTGCTTGCGCGCCATGCGGCCCAGACGCCGCCGACGGTGTTCCGCGCTTCCGCCTTCCAGAAGGCTCTGTCGCCAGGAGGCGAGAAGGAACACCACGAGCGCGACACCGAAGAGAAGCAGGATCGACAGCGTCATGGGCGAGGCGAGCGCCTCCTCCAGACGCGGGGGCAACGACATGCCGATCCGCTGGCCGAGCCCGAACCGGACCGGCTCCGCCACCTGTGACACGGGCAACGCAAAAGCATCGAACACGCCGAAGGCCGGTTCCGACCCTGCCCAGGGGGCCGGAAGGCCGAAAATCGTGCCGGACATGGGGGGTCTCCGAACGATATTCGACGTTGTGAGCGGAAATATACCAGAATGTGCTGATTCGGTCAGTCATTCCGCGCGACGAAGGACAGCGGCGCAAAAGGGGTTCAAGACAGCCACCGATTGGTGTAGCCGCAGGGGCGCAATGCCCTTCCCTGCCAAGGAGCCTTCCATGAGCGCCATCATCGACATCACCGCCCGCGAGATTCTCGACAGCCGTGGCAACCCCACGGTCGAGGTCGACGTTCTGCTGGAAGACGGTGCGGCGGGCCGTGCGGCCGTGCCGTCGGGCGCGTCGACGGGCGCGCACGAGGCCGTCGAACTGCGCGACGGCGATGCGACCCGCTACAAGGGCAAGGGCGTTCTGAAGGCGGTCGAAGCGGCAAATACCGAGATCGCCGAGGCGCTCGCGGGGCTGGACGCGACGGACCAGACGCTGATCGACAGGGCGATGATCGAACTCGACGGGACGGAGAACAAGGGCCGCCTCGGCGCGAACGCGATCCTCGGCGTCTCCCTCGCCGTCGCGAAGGCCGCCGCCGAGTCCTGCGCACTGCCGCTCTATCGCTATGTCGGCGGGACATCGGCCCGCACGCTGCCGGTGCCGATGATGAACATCATCAATGGCGGCGAACATGCCGACAATCCGATCGACATCCAGGAATTCATGATCATGCCGGTGGCTGCCAATTCGATCGCGGACGCCGTCCGGATGGGATCGGAGGTGTTCCACACGCTGAAGAAGGAGCTTTCGGCGGCGGGCCACAACACCGGTATCGGCGACGAGGGCGGTTTCGCGCCCAACCTCTCCTCCACCACCGACGCGCTCGATTTCATCATGAAGAGCATCGAGAAGGCGGGCTACCGCCCCGGTGAGGAGATCTATCTCGCGCTCGATTGCGCGGCGACGGAATACTTCAAGGACGGCAAATATGTCCTTGCCGGTGAAGGGAAAACGCTCGACGCAGGCGAGAACGCTGACTACCTGGCGAAGCTTGTCGACGCCTACCCGATCATTTCCATCGAGGACGGCATGTCCGAGGATGACTGGGAAGGCTGGAAGGCCCTGACCGATGCGATCGGGGACCGGTGCCAGCTCGTCGGTGACGACCTGTTCGTGACGAATTCCCGGCGGCTTGCCATGGGTATCGAACGGGGCGCGGGCAACTCGATCCTCGTGAAGGTCAACCAGATCGGCACGCTCACCGAAACGCTCGAAGCGGTCGACATGGCGCACCGGGCGCGGATGACCGCCGTGATGTCCCACCGGTCGGGCGAGACCGAGGACGCGACGATCGCCGATCTCGCCGTGGCCACGAATTGCGGGCAGATCAAGACGGGATCCCTCGCCCGGTCGGACCGGCTGGCGAAATACAACCAGCTCATCCGCATCGAGGAGATGCTGGGCTCCGAAGCGATCTACGCGGGACGCTCCATCCTGCGCGGCTAGAGCGCGCGGGCCAGCCAGACCACGAGCGCGACGACGGGCGCCAGAAGCGCAAGCCCAAGCGCGGCGGGCAGCCCGTCCCGCGACGTGAGGCCGATCCCGAACAGAAGGATCGGGATCGACAGAAGCGCCGGCACACCGGGGATAAACCCGATCACGAGCATCGGCAGGGCGAGCCCCAGGGTCGCAAGCGCCATCAGCGCGACCATGTGCGGACCGAGCAGGCTGCGCCCCCAGCGGGCACGCACCAGCGGATCGAGCCTGAGGGCCGCCCGTTCGGCGAGGTCGAACGCTCGGCCGAGATCCTCCGTCGTGAGGCGTCGCCTCGCCAACCAGCCCGGCAGCCGCGTCGATTTCCGCCCGGTCAGCATTCTGAAGGCAGTCAGCATGAGAAATGTCGCCATCAGCGCAGGCGCGCCGGGAATGAGGCCGGTGGGCAGGATCATGAAACCGGAGCAGATCAGGAGAGGCAGGCCCTGCCCTTCCCTGTCCATCGCGTCGAACAGTGTCGCCAGGGTCACATGTTCGGCATCGCCCGTCGATCGTCGCAGGCGCTGCACGACCCGTGAGAGCTCATGCTGCTCCGGAGGCATCCCTAACGGACGGTCCCGTCGGCACGCAGCGCGGCGATCTCGTCCTCGCCGAACCCCGCCTCGCGCATGAGTTCGTCGGTATGCTCACCGAAACGCGGCGGGCGGCGGCGGGTGGGATCGGGCTTCGTGCGGGAGAACGCGATGGGATTGCCGAGTACGCGAACGCCATCGGCCTCCGCCACCATGCCGCGATGGCGCGTGTGCTCCTGCGCCAGCACATCCGGAACGTCGAGCACCGCGCCCGCCGGAACGCCCTGCGCCATGAGATCCTTCGCCAGCACTTCTCCGTCGAACCGCGCAAGCGCCTGCACAAGCGCATCGCGGAGCGCCTCGCGATTGCGATTGCGGGACGGATGATCGGCGAAACGGTCGTCCACGATGAGAGCATCGGCGCCCAAAATCCTGCAAAGCTTACGGAATTGCCCATCGTTCGCCGCCGCGATGAAGATCGGCACCGTCGCCGTCGGGAAGGCGTCATAGGGGCAGATGTTGGGATGCGCGTTACCCATTCGGCGCGGCATCGTTCCATCCGTCAGCCAGTTCGCGCCCTGGGGATGCAAGAGGCTGACGCCAACATCGTAGAGCGTCATGTCGATGAACTGCCCACGCCCCGAACGCTCCCGTTCGAGGAGCGCCATGAGGATCCCCGCCATCGAGGAAATACCGGTCGCGATATCGACAAGCGGGATGCCCATGCGAACAGCCCCGGATTCAGGCGTCCCGTTCACGCTCATCAGGCCGGATTGCGCCTGCACGACCGCGTCGTAGCCCGGCAGGCCGCCGAGCGGGCCATCCTCACCGAATCCGGTGATGCGGCAGTGGACGAGACGCGGGAAGCGTTCGGCGAGCACATCCCGCCCGATCCCCCATTTCTCCAGCGTTCCCGGGCGGAAATTCTCCACAAGCACATCGGCGGTTTCGAGAAACCGAAGCAGGACCGCCCTGCCCTCGTCCCGAGACAGGTCGAGCACCATGCCGCGCTTGTTGCGGTTCGCGCCATTGAAATAACTGGCGGCGGCGGTCGTGTCGTCGAAGGGCGGGCCCCAATGCCGGGTCTCGTCACCCGACGGCGGCTCGATCTTGACGATATCGGCCCCGTGATCGCCGAGCCACTGCGTGGCGAACGGGCCGCCGAGGACCCGCGTGAGGTCGATCACCCTGTATCCGTCGAGCGCACCCATGCCGCCATCCTTGAGCCGTTCCGCCTGCCGGCGCAAGCCGCTCAGCCGAGGATCGCCCCTCGGGCCATGTTCAGCGCGACGAGGGAGATGAACGCCGCGAAGATCAGGCGCAGGGGCCGCCCGGGCAGCGCATGCGCGAGCTTCACGCCGAGCGGCGCCGTCATCAGCGTCATCGCGATGACGATCAGGAAGGCGGGGATGTTCACCAGCCCGAAGGTGAAGGGCGGGAGCCCCTCCGCCCCGTGACCGGTGGCGAGAAATCCGGCGACGGAGGGCACGGCGATCAGAAGGCCGAAACCCGCTGCGGTGCCAACGGCGCGGTGGATCGGGACCGAATAAAGCGTCATCAGAGGCACCCCGAAAGAGCCGCCGCCGATCCCCATCATCACCGACAAAAGCCCGATGACAGGCGAGAGGATCGCCCGCGCGATGCCCTTGGGCAGCTCCGGCCCGAGCGTCCATTCCGCCTTGCCGAAGGCGAACCACAGCGCGATCAGGATGCCGAGCGTGCCGAAGATCGCCTGGAGCGTGACGCTCTCGAGCCGCCCGACCACCAGGACGCCGAACAGCGCTCCGATGGCGATGCCCGGCCCCCAGCGCTTGAGGATGTCGATATCGACCGATCCCTTCTTGCGATGGCTCGTGACCGATCGATAGGAGGTGAAGATGATGGTGGCGAGCGAGGTCGCGAGGCACACCTGCATCAGCATCGGCCCGCCATAGCCGAGGCTGGAGAAGACGTAGAAGAAGGCCGGAACCAGCACGATCCCGCCACCGACACCGAGAAGCCCCGCGATCACGCCGGCGACGGCGCCGACGGCAGCGAGGATCGCGCCAAGCAGGACGAGGTCGGTCAGGGCTATCTCGGGCATGGAGGGCTCCACCGCAGGGTTTCGGGACCGCACCGCGCTACAGCGGCACCCCGGGCTTTACAACTCCCAAGGTGTGGAATGCGGCTCCGTTTCCACGCGCTGAAAGCCGATCAGGCGGCGGCGCGGCTTTCGATCGCGGAGAGGGCGCGCTCGATCACATCGATCCCCGCGCCCTGGCGGTGCGCCTCTTCGGAGAGGATCCGCCGCCACGCCCGCGCGCCGGGCCGCCCGGTGAAGGCACCGAGCATGTGGCGCGTGATCCGATGGAGCGGCTGGCCGGCGGTCAATTCGGCCTCGATATGGGGATACATCGCGCGCACCGCATCCGACGGATCGGTATCGGGCACGTCCTCCCCCCAGATGCGCCGGTCCGCGGCGGCGAGGATCGTGGCAGGATCGTGATAGGCGGCGCGACCGACCATGACACCATCGAGCCCCGCTTCCAGATGCGTCTCCACCTGATCGAGCGAGGTGATCCCGCCGTTCAGGCTCAGATGCAAAGCCGGAAAAAGCCCCTTCATCTCCTGCACGAGCGGATAATCGAGCGGCGGGATCTCCCGATTCTCCTTGGGGCTCAGTCCCTGCAACCAGGCCTTGCGCGCATGGATGGTGAAGCGGGTCACCCCGGCTGCGGCGACGCGGGCGATGAAATCGGGCAGAACCTCGCGCGGCTCCTGGTCATCGACGCCGATGCGGCATTTCACGGTGACCTCGACTTCGCTCGCTTCGGCCATGGCCGCGACGCACTCGGCCACGAGGCCCGGTTCGCGCATCAGGCAAGCCCCGAACGTGCCCGACTGCACCCGGTCGGACGGACATCCCACATTGAGATTGACCTCCACGAACGGAAAAGCGTTCGCGATCCGGCACGCCTCCGCCAGCACTTCCGGCTCCGATCCGCCGATCTGCAACGCGACGGGCCCCTCTTCCGGGCTCATCCGCAACAGATGCTCCGGATCGCCATGCACCAGCGCCCGCGCCGTGACCATCTCGGTGTAGAGCAGCGCATGCCGGGAGAACCGCCGATGAAACAACCGACAGTGCCTGTCGGTCCAGTCCATCATGGGGGCGACGGACAGGCGGGCCGCATCGGTGGCAGTGTTTGCTGGCATGTGGCGCTCTCCCCCGGGGCCGTGATCTTCGGGTGCGGACCCTGCGACCAAACATACGCACGGGAAGGATGCTCCGCCACCCTGGCGCGCGCAAGGCGACGCGATCGGCGGCGATTGCGTCACCGCATGAACGATCCTTGCGGCGCGGCGCTGCGGGCTGCCCGGGATCGGCACAGCCGCAGCGCGGCGCCTCGTGGCTCATGCGCTTCGGACGGGCTCACCCGCGCTCCTGGCCTCGCGTTCCATGCGCTCCGCCCAGGCATCGGCGAGATCGATGAGGATCGTCTTGAACCGGGGGCGGGCCAGCGTCGTGAACAGCCACCGGGAAAGGGCATTCCCCTTCGGCTTCGCCACGATCTGGATTTCGAAGAGGGAGCCCCCCGGGTGCTTCTCGACGGACCAGCGCCCCGTGAGCGTCTCGAACGGATAGGGATAATCCTCCGCCTCGGTGTGAACACGGAAACCGTAGGCACGGCCTGGTTCGTGGAGATCGCAGGTCTCCTCCCAGCTTTCTCCCTTCGGGCCGTGGCACCGCCGCCTCATGCCAAGACCATCGCCCGAGAGAACCTCGACCCTGGAGAGGTTGTCGGCCACATCCGCATAGGCGGGATGATCGGTCATGACCTCCCAGACCGTCGCGGTGGGCGCACGCACGGTCCGTCTGACGGTGGCGTGGAGCCTGCCGTCGCGCAGGTCCACCCGCGCCGAGGGGACGGGTTTCTCGATCCGTCCGGCCGCCATGAACTGGGCAATCGCGAAGAAGGCGACAACAACGGCCACGGCCGCAACGATGATCGTGCCATTCGGGGTCAGAACCTGCCCGAAGACCGCGATCAGCACGATGCTGCCGATGACCCAGAGCACATCGAGCACGACGATCTCATTGACCATCGCGCGCGAGACGAATTTGTAGGCGGACAGGGCATAGACCAGCGCGGCGAAGCCGACGAGTCCGATACCCAGCCCGCGCAGGCCCCAGGCGGCCCAGTCCACCGGGTCGGCGAGGATGGCGGGCGCGACCGGACCGGCGGCCAGGAGAAGGGGAGCGGCTGTGAGCAGGGAGAACGCGCCGTTCATCTTGAGGAACGTTCGGGCGGCTGTGGTGGACGTGTGCATCGGGCACCTCTGTCTATCGTGGACAATGCCCCGAACAGAACGGGGCGGTGCGCCGGTCTCAATTACGCCGCGGGTAATTGAATGGCCGCCCGCCCCGCGCGAAAAGGGAGCATGGCACTTGCGATGAACCGGCCCCGGGATGCATTCGGACCGCTCCTGAAAGCGTGGCGGACGCGGCGGCGGATGAGCCAGCTCGATCTCGCGCTCGAGGCCGGGCTCTCACAGCGTCATCTGAGCTTTCTCGAAACCGGACGCTCCAGTCCGAGCCGATATGCGATCCGGCAGATCTGCGAGGCCCTCGAGATGCCGGCCGCCGAGATGGACATCATGCTGATGTCGGCAGGGTTCGCCCCCCAATCCGCGACAGCGGGCTGGAGCGACGACGTGAGGGGCGCGGTGGCGGCCTCGATCGACCATGTGCTGCAGGGTCACGAACCGTTTCCCGCAGTCTCGGTCGATCGTATCTGGAACCTTCGGAAAGCGAATGCGAGTGCGCAGCGGTTCTTCGCGATCGCGGGGGCGACGGGGCACCCCAATCTTCTGCACGAAATCCTCGCGCCCGGGGAGATGCGCAAGAATATCGGCAACTGGCCGGATGTCGCCCGGGCCCTGTTCCGCCTGCTCGACCTCGAGGCCGCGCGACGGCCCCATGACAAGGAGGCGAAGACACTGCTGGACGCGCTGAGACTTCTTCCCGGTGTCGCCGCGGCGGTTGCAGATCGGCCGGGAGACCATCCCGCGCCGGTGCTTTCGATAGAGTTCCGGATCGACGGTGTCGCGCTGAGGCTGTTCTCGCTGATCGCCACGGTGGGAATGAGCATGGATGCGACGCTGGACGATCTCAGGATCGAAACCTTGTTGCCGGCCGATGAACCGACGCGTCGATGGTTCCGGGCGCTGAACCCCTGAGATGTCGCCAATACCGCGCTGCCCCAGCGGCAGCGGGCAAGGCCCTCGTGAGGCGAGCATGA
>JBMYPI010000091.1:0-9095 GCA_049600155.1 Rubricella sp. | reverse complement strand
GGAATGGCCGACAGCGGCGCAAGGCGATCGTTCTCGGCGAAGGGCCCGGTGAAACCGGGGTCATCGGTCGGCTCCCAAGCGCGTGCATCGATGGAGACGGGCGAGAAAAGGAGCCACGCCACCCCGAGGCACAGGATGAAGACGTAGAGGAACAGGCGGATAAAGCGCAGGATCATGCCCCGGAGATGGGCCAGCGGGCGGCGCCGGTCAATCCTCCTCCCCCCGCCCGGCGATGGAGAGGGGCGCGGCGCGGATGCCCTGGCTCCCGCACCAGTGAACGAGCGCCTCCTCGGCGCCATGGGTCACCCAGACCTCGGCTGCGCCGATCTCGCGGATCGTGGTGGTCAGCCCGTCCCAGTCGCAATGGTCGGACACGACGAGGGGGAGTTCCACGCGCCTCTGTCGGGCGCGGGCGCGCACCTGCATCCACCCCGAGACACCGACTGGCCGCGCATCGCCCAGCCGCCGCGCCCATCGGTCCTGCATCGCGGAAGGCGGCGCGAGCACGATCTCCCCCGCGAAACTGCGCCCCTTCTCCACCGTAGCGGGCCGCAGATCGCCGAGCGGCACGCCCAGCGCCTCGTAGAGATAGCAAAGCTTCACGAGCGCTCCATGCAGCCAGATCGGCCTGTCCCAACTCGCCCTGCGCAGTTCCGCGATCATTCGCTGCGCCTTGCCGAGGGCGTAGACACCGAGCACATGTGCCCGCTCCGGGAACGCGGCGACCGACGCGAGAAGCCGCGCGACCTCCCCCTCCACCGGCGGATGGCGAAAGACCGGCAGGCCGAACGTGGCCTCCGTCACGAAGAGATCGCAGGGCACGGGTTCGAAGGGGGCGCATGTCGGGTTCGGGCCGCGGCGGTAGTCGCCGGAGACCACCGCACGGGCCGCGCCGCGCTCGATCACGACCTGCGCGGAACCGAGAACATGGCCCGCCGGGACAAGCCGGACGGAGACATCCCCGAGCGTCAGAGCGCGGCCATAGCCGAGGGCCTCGACCCGCCCGAAGGCTTCGGCCCCGTAGCGGGTCTTCGCGATCTCGCCCGTCTCGGGCGTCGCCAGGATCGCTGCGCTGCCGGGGCGGCAATGGTCGGCATGGGCATGGGTGATCACGGCCCGGTCCACCGGACGGACCGGATCGATGAAGAACCCGCCCGGTGGGCAGTAGAGTCCCTCCGGCCGGAGATCGAGAAGATCGCGGGCCGCGGTCACATTCAACCCGTGCCGAGCACGCGGCGGAGTGCGCCCTTCACCATGTCCAGTTCCGCCCGGAGCAGATCGATCTCCGCCAGCACATCGAAATCGAGCGCGTCGCCAGCCATGACCGGGAGCGATGCGAGCACCTGCCCGTCACCCTCCACACGCAGGATCAGCGTCTGCACCCCGCTCGAAAGGACATCGGCCGGAACCGCGACGGACAGGCCGAAAAGGCCGCCCGGCAGACGCTCGGGCTCCATCCGCGCGAGGGTGGCGTTGCGCAGCACCAGTTCGATGACGGGCGGAAGCGCCCCTTCCACACCCGCCAGCGTGGCATGGAGCGTCCCGCGATCGAGCCTGATGTCGGAGCAGGTCAGTGTCATCTCTCAGCCCTTCTGCATGGCGTCGATCACAGGGAAAGGCGCGGCTTGCGCCAGATGGCCACGTCGCGCAGATCGATTGCCCTCATGGTGGGCGGTTCGAAGATGAGGTCAACCCAGGCGCCGGCCGCGCGGGCCGGATCGAAATCGGTGTAGAAGACATCGAATTCGACGCTGGTTTCTCCACCGGCGAGGTCGATCCGGCGCACGATCTTTTCGGTGTTGGGGCCGTGGCGGAGATTGAGGCGGGCATAGAGATCGATGGGCGCATCCGTCTCGATATCCACCGAGACGGCGACCAGGTCCTCGCGGGCGATCCGCCCGGCCATCTCCTCGGGCAGCGTCAGCACCAGCGAGACGAATTCCCCCGCGATCGCGAACCCTTCGAGGCGGAGCCGATAGGACCGGGGATCGGACGGTACGCGCAGCCGCCTGAGGATCAGGTCCGCCCGGTCGAGGTCGTGGTGGATGGAAAGGTCCTGCCCGAAGCGCGTTCCGCTTTCGGGCGCGGCGATCCCCAAGGGAAGATCCGGCGCGAAGAAGGCCGCCGGCCGCAAGAGCAGTTCGCCATCGTCGCCGCTTTCCACCGGAACGGCGGTGGCCGGATCGGCCCCGGGCGCGAGGCGGCGGTCGGCATGGTGCCGGACCGTGTCGATCAACGGCTGCAGCGTCCGCGCCTGGCGCCGCCACCGCCGCAACGTCACGCCGTCCGCGCCCTCCGCCTCCCGCGCCCGTCTCCGCCAGACGCCGAGGACGAGCCTGTGCACCAGAGTCGCGAGAATGAAGCCCGGACCCCTCATCCTGCGCTCACGCCGAGCCGGGCGGATTGCCGTCGCGCAGAGCGGCGCGCAGCGCGGTGAGATACCGGAGCGCCACGGGGTCACCGGGGTAATCCGCTCCGAAGGCGGTGATCGTGAGAATGACCATGCGGCCCCTAACCTCGGTGAAGGCGCGCCAGTAGCGGGGCGCGGCACCCGCCGGTGACCGGCCCGCCGGATCCTGCATCAGCGCGTAGAGCGTATCGTCGGCGCGGCGCGTCTGGATCACGCGCGCAGGTGTCTCGCCAGCCGGGACGGGTGTGCGGGCGAGCAATGCGCGACCGTTCGGCGATTGCACGACGGCCTCCAGCAGCGCGAGCCGCTCGCCGAGATCGCCGACACCGCCCAGAACCGGCTCCGCGGCTGCGGAAACGGTCATCACCGCGTCGATCGGGCTGCGCGGCGCCGGTTCATCGGCGATCGTGTCGACACCCGCGGCCACGCAATCGCCGATGACGGCAACGGCACCGGCATCGGTGGCGCGGATCCCTCGGGGATCGATGCAGAACCCGGGCGGCGCGACGATATTGATATCGACGCCATCGACGCGGACAGTCCCGACCGCCGGATCGAGCGCGATCACGTTCGGCCCGCGCAGGACGTATCCCGGGCCGGCGGAGCAGGCGGCCAGACCGAGGAGCATGGACAGTAGGGCGAACAGCCGCCGCACGTCAGACATCGATCCACCCCTCCATCATCTTCACGGCTTCACCCTCGACCCGCACGAGATCGCCGTCCATCGCGGTCACGATCATCCCCGGACGACCCATGTCCTCGCCCTGGCGAACGGTGAAGCGATCGCCGCAACCGGAGCCGGCCAGAAGCGCGGTGAGGCCTGCGGCCGCGCTGCCCGTCGCGGGATCCTCGGGTGGCGCGGCGAGGGGTGCGAACATGCGGGCGTCGATCCTGTCGCCCTGCCGGGCATAGAGGTAGAGGGAGAAGGCGTCGTCGGAATGGGGATGATCGCGATCGGCCCGCCGAAAGGCCCCGACATCGTAATCGGCCCGGGCGAGCGTCTGCCGGTCGGCTACCTGCGCGAAGCAGAAGGTCAGGCCAACGCCCCCCATCACGGGCTGATGTGTATCGACGACGATATCGCCGGGCGCAAGCCCCGCGCAGGCCGCGGCCACACCGACCGGCACCTGTGCCTTCGCGCGCCAGGGGTGCGGGGTGACGAGCGATGCGCGCGCTCGCCGGTGGTCGATCCGTTCGACCTGCATCCGGACGGGGCCCGCCAGTTCCTCGAAGACGAGGCTTTCCGGCTCATCGGACCCGCCGAGCCGCCCGTCGAGCGCCAGCATCGCCGCAGTGCCGATATTGGGATGGCCCGCGAAGGGCACCTCGGCAAGCGTGGTGAAGATCCGCACCCGCGCGAAACCACCGTCGCGCGGCGGCTGCACGAAGGTGGTTTCCGCGTAACCGAACTCCTGTGCGAGACAGAGCATCGCGGATGCAGACAATCCGCCGGCGTCGGGAAAGACCGCAAGCGGATTGCCCTCGAAAGGCGTGTCCGTGAAGACGTCGCAGGTCAGGTAACGGATCCGCGCCATTCCGGTTCAGAGATCGGCGTAGATGTGCTTCTCCGCCTCGGCGCCGGGATGGGTCACCGCGCCTTCGCGGGCGCCGCCCACGGTCTGCGCGTATTTCCACAGCGCGCCCGAGGCGTAGATCGTCTCGCGCGGGCCGGACCATCCCTTGCGCCGCTCCTCGAGCTCGGCGTCGGTCAGATCGACACTGATCTCGCCGGTCAGCGCGTTGATGGTGATCCTGTCGCCCGATTTCAGAAGGCCGATCGGGCCGCCCACGGCCGCTTCGGGGCCGACATGGCCGACGCAGAAACCGCGCGTCGCGCCGGAGAAGCGGCCATCGGTGATGAGCGCGACCTTCTTGCCCATGCCCTGGCCGGAGAGGGCCGCCGTCGTCGCGAGCATCTCGCGCATGCCCGGTCCGCCCTTGGGGCCCTCATTGCGGATAACGATGACCTCGCCTTCCTCGTATTCCCGCTTCTGGACGGCGGCGAAGGCATCCTCCTCGCATTCGAAGACTCGGGCGGGACCGGAGAAGACGAGTTGCTCTTCCGCCATGCCCGCGATCTTCACGATGGCGCCTTCCGGCGCGAGGTTGCCTTTCAGCCCCACGACGCCGCCGGTCTTCGAGATCGGCTTCTCGATGGGGTGGATGACCTTGCCATCCGCGCCGCGCGCGATCCTGTCGATCTCCTCGCCGATGGAATGGCCCGTCACCGTCATGCAATCGCGGTGGATGAGGCCCGCCTTGTCGAGTTCCTTGAGAACGGCGAAGACGCCTCCGGCCTCGAACATGTCCTTGGCGACATATTGCCCGCCGGGTTTGAGATCGACGAAATAGGGCGTGTCACGGAAGATGTCGGTGACGTCCTCGAGGAAGAAATCGATCCCCGCTTCGTGGGCGATTGCCGGCAGATGCAGGCCGGCATTCGTGGATCCCCCCGTGCAGGCGACGATGCGTGCGGCGTTCTCCAGCGCCTCGCGGGTCACGATATCGCGGGGGCGGATGTTCTTCGCGATCAGGTCCATCACCGCGCGGCCCGACGCCTCGCCATACTGGTCGCGGCTTTCATAGGGCGCGGGCGCACCGGCGGAGTTCGGCAGCGCAAGGCCGATCGCCTCGGAAACGCAGGCCATGGTATTGGCGGTGAACTGCCCGCCGCAGGCCCCGGCCGAGGGGCAGGCGACGCGTTCGAGCACGGCGAGCGCCTCGTCGGAGAGGTTTCCGGCCTGGTGGGAGCCCACCGCCTCGAACACGTCCTGGACGGTGACGTCCTTGCCATCGAGACGGCCCGGCAGGATCGACCCGCCATAGATGAAGACCGACGGCACGTTGAGCCGGACCATCGCCATCATCATCCCCGGCAGGGACTTGTCGCAGCCCGCAAGCCCGACAAGCGCGTCGTAGCAATGCCCCCGCATCGTCAGTTCGACCGTGTCGGCGATCGCCTCGCGGCTGGCGAGCGACGAGCGCATGCCCTCATGCCCCATCGCGATCCCGTCGGTGACGGTGATGGTGGTGAATTCCCGCGGGGTGCCCGCCGCCTGCTTGACGCCATGCTTGACCGCCTGCGCCTGGCGGTTGAGCGCGATGTTGCAGGGCGCGGCCTCGTTCCAGCAGGTCGCCACACCCACGAAGGGCTGCATGATCTCCTCCTCGGAGATGCCCATCGCATAATAGTAGGAGCGATGCGGCGCGCGCGCGGGGCCCATCGTGACGTGGCGGGAGGGCAGCTTGGACTTGTCGAACTTGGTCATGGCGAGGCGTTTCCCGAGGGTAGGTTTCTGATCTCGGCTTCCTGATTAGAAGGGGGTGCGCCGGGGCACAAGGGCTCAGCCATCGCGCAGGAGCGCCATCAGCCGGTCGCGGTCCCCGTGATCGTCGGCGCGGGTCAGCGCCTCGGACAGGTCTTCGAGTGCGTTGATGGAATGGCTGGCGCGGAAACTGTCCACATGGGGCAGGAGCGCGCGGATTCCCTGCGCCTTCGGTGCGAAGCCTTCCCAGCGCAGGAGCGGGTTGAGCCAGATGAGCTTGCGCGCGGAAAGGCGCAGCCGCTCCGCCTCCCGCGAGAGGGCATCGGGATCGTCGCGGTCGAGCCCATCGGTGATGAGGATCACGACGGCCCCCTGTCCCATGACCCGGCGGGACCATTCCGCGTTGAACTGGTGCAGGCATGCGCCGATCCGCGTGCCGCCCTCCCAGTCCCGCGCCTCCTGCCCGCAGGCCGCAAGGGCCGCGTCCACATCCCGGTGGCGAAGATGGCGGGTGATGTTCGTCAGCCGCGTTCCGAAGGTGAAGGCATGCACCTTCGCCCAGCCCGCACCCTTCGCGTTCGCAGCGGCGTGGAGGAAATGCAGGAGCATCCGCGAATAGCCCGACATGCTGCCCGAGATGTCACACAGGGCGACGAGGGCTGGATAACGCTCCCGCCGCGTGCGCCGCTCGATCCGGGTGACTTCACCACCCGTGCGCATCGCCGCCCGCAGGGTCGCCCGCCAGTCGGCCCGCGCCCCGGTCGGGTGGGCGCGCATGCGGCGCGAGGCGATGGGGCGCACGGGCAGGTCAAGCTTGGCGATGGCCCGTTTGGCCGCGTTGAGTTCGTCGAGCGTCATCTGCTCGAAATCCTGCGCGCGCAGCCGCTCCTCGGCGGAGAAGGTCAGCGTCGCATCGATCTCGATCCGCTCGCCTTCCTGCTCCATGTCCTGGGGGGGCGGTTCGCGATCCTGATCGAGCAGCGCTTCGGCGGCGCGCCGTTCCGCCGCCTTGGGATCGGGGTGTTCGTTCACGCCCCGCACCATGGGCGTGAGCATCGACATCATGTGTTCGAGGAATTGCGGATCGCGCCAGTAGAGCCGGAAGATCTGCCCGAAGACCTCCCGGTGCTCCGGGCGACGGACGAAACAGGCATGGAGCGTCCAGTAGAAATCGGCTTTCTCGGTGAAACCCGCAGCCTCCACCGCCCGTATCGCATCGAGCACCTGGCCCGGCCCGACGGGGAGGCCCGCGCGCCTCAACGCGCGGGCGAAATGGGTGATGTTCTCGGCGAGACGGCCATCCTCGGTGACGGGCAGGTCGGCGAATTCAACCATCGCCGCCCCCGTCGCCGAAGGGCCGGATCAGAACTCGCTGATGAAGATCTGCGCCGGCTGCAGGCTGCCGCCGCTGTATGTCCCCGCCCAGATATCGTATTGGCCCTGGGCGGGATTGGTGAAGACGATGGACGGATTGAACCCGTTCGTGTCGTCGTTGAAGAACCACTGGCCGGAGGGGCCGTTCACGAGAAGCACCGTGTCCGCGCCGGACTGGACGTAGATGTGCAACCGGCTGGATGTGCCGGACCAGATCAACCGGACATCGGGCGGACCTCCGACGTTGCCGGCCGTGCCGCTGACGCAGTTCGGCAGATAGTTCGAGCCGCCCGCCTGAACGTTGGTGACATGGGGATCGGGCAGGAAACCCGCCGAAAGGTTCACGGTGCCGTAATAGGGATTCGAACTCCAGTTCGGGCACGCGGCCGCGAGGCTCGCACCCAGTGTTCCGCCTGCCAGGACGGCAACGAACGCCGCCCTTCTCAAAACGCCCATCATGCCCATGATCGCCACTCCTGATCGCCCAAATCCCGGTAAGGGTTGCAAGAGCGGGCCGTCCGGTCAACGGAAAAATCCAACCCGGATCTGGTAAATCCGGACTCAAAGCTGGGCGCGGGCTTCGTCGAGCAGCCGCCCTGCTTCCGCGCCCTGCAGGCGCTGGATGTCGTCCTGGTATTTGAGGATCGCGCCAAGCGTATCGGAAATGACCTCGGGGCTCAGCGAAACGTGGTCGAGCGCGATGAGCGCCTTGGCCCAGTCGATCGTCTCGGCCACGCCGGGGCGCTTGAACAGATCCTCGGTGCGCAGCTTCTGCACGAAGGCGACGATTTCGCGGCTGAGAGTCTCGGTCGCCTCCGGCGCGCGGGCGCGCAGGATCTCCATTTCCCGGTCGAAGCTCGGATAGTCGACCCAATGATAGAGGCAGCGCCGCTTCAACGCGTCATGCACTTCGCGCGTCCGATTCGAGGTCAGAATCACGATCGGCGGTTCCGGGGCACGGATGGTGCCGAGTTCGGGTATCGTCACCTGGAAATCGCTGAGCGCTTCGAGAAGAAAGGCCTCGAATGGCTCATCGGTGCGATCGAGCTCATCGATCAGAAGCACGGGCGCGCCGCCGGGCTGGGGCCGCATGGCCTGCAGAAGCGGCCGCTCGATAAGGTATTTCTCGCTGAAGAGGTCGTCCTCGCCGAGGGCACCGTCGGCGGCGCGGATCGCGACCATCTGAGCGGCGAAATTCCACTCCGACACCGCCGACGCGGCATCGAGCCCCTCGTAACACTGAAGCCGGATCAGCCGTCGGCCGAGCGCCTGCGCCAGCGCCTTGGCGATCTCGGTCTTGCCGACGCCCGCCTCACCTTCGAGGAACAGGGGCCGGCCGAGTTCGAGCGACAGGAAAACCACCGTCGAGAGCGCGCGGGAGGAAACGTAGCCGACGGACTCCAGAAGGGTCCCGGTATCGTCGATCGAGGCTGGCAACGCGGTCATCTGTTACTCCTGTCGGATCCCGCCAAGGGGATCGGTTGGCGGTTCGGGCGTCAACCCCCGTTAGCGAAACGGTAAGGCCCGATGCACTAGGCCTTGGCGCAGGACAAGACGGAGCCATCGCAATGACGGGAATGGACGCCCTGGAGACCCAGACGGAAAGCCGCGAGGATCAGGTTTCCCGCCTCGCGGAGGAGGCAGGCCGCCTCGGCAGCGAGATCGTGGATGTCTCGGGTTTTCTCGACCACGTCGCCGAACAGGCCGCGCGCCAGCAGCGCGTTCTGGCGGCCCTGACCCGCGACGCTCACCAGCTCGAAACCTCCAACCGCTCGGTCCTGGAGAGCGCGGAATCGACCTCCGAAGCGGCCGGATCGGCCCGCGACGCACTCGAAGCAGCGGTGCAGTTCGTGGCGACGACGGGGCAGCGGACCGAACAGGTCGCGCGATGGGTCGCCGATCTTTCCGGTGGGGTCGGCTCACTGATCGAAACGGTCGCCGCCGTTCGCAAGGCGACGGCGGATATCTCCAACATCGCGATGCAGGTGAATATCCTCGCGATAAACGCCTCGATCGAGGCCTCACGGGCCGGGGATGCCGGTCGC
>JBMYPI010000090.1:0-9110 GCA_049600155.1 Rubricella sp. | reverse complement strand
GTGCAGGAAAAACTCGACGCCGCGGAGGCAGAGGACGCATGACAGACCAGCTCATCACCGCCTTCGTCACGCTCTTCGTGATCATCGACCCGATCGGGCTGGCGCCGATCTTCGTGGCGCTGACGGCGGGAATGGCGCCGAAGGCCCGGCGAAAGGTTGCATTGCGCGCGGTGCTGCTCGCCTTCGGGCTACTGCTTCTTTTCGGCCTTGCCGGGCGCAGCCTGCTCGATGCGATCGGGATCGGGATGCCGGCCTTCCGGATCTCCGGCGGGGCGCTCCTGTTCCTCATCGCGGTGGAGATGCTCTTCGAGCGCCGCAGCAAGCGCCGCTCCCAGCAGGCGGAGGAGGCCGAGGCCGATCACGGGCCGGGCGTGGACGATCCCTCGGTCTTTCCCCTCGCGCTGCCGCTTCTGGCCGGGCCTGGCGCGCTCGCCACGATCATCCTGTTGATGGAGGAAAGCAGCGGTAACCCCGCGGAACAGGCGATGATGATGGCCGTGGCTGCAATCGTGCTCCTCATCGCCTATATCCTGTTCATGTCGGCCGGACTGATCGAACGGGTGTTGGGGCGGACGGGGATCAACGTGATCACCCGTGTGCTTGGCGTCTTGCTCGCCGCGCTCTCGGTCCAGTTCATCATCGACGGGTTGCGGGATATCGGGGTGCTCTGAGCCGTGGATGACGGGCAGACGGCAGCGCTGATCTACATGACCGTTCTGGGCGTGGCGCTCCTGAGCGGGCTTTTCGCGCTCTATCGCAACCGGCTCAGCACCGCCATGCAGCATGGCGCGATCTGGCTTCTGATCTTCCTTGCCGCGACACTTCTTGCCGCGTGGTCCGATGAGCTTGGCGATGCGCTCTTCCCCACGCGGGTCGCGACCATCACCGAGGACGTGATCGAGATCCGCCGCCACCCGTCGGGCCATTTCATCGCCGAAGGCGCGGTGAACGGGGTGCCGGTGGAATTCATCGTCGATACAGGCGCGACGCATATCGTGCTCAGCCGCGCCGATGCGCAACGTGCGGGCATCGATACCGAGGGGCTGGTCTTCTCCGGACGCGCGCTGACCGCGAACGGGCCGGTCGGCACCGCGATGGTCGATCTGGAAAGACTCGCGTTCGGAGGGATCGAGGATCGCGGCGTGCGGGCCACGGTCAACGAGGGCGCGCTCGATATCAGCCTTCTCGGCATGGCGTGGCTCGATCGGTTCGACCGGATCACGGTGGAGCGGGACGTGCTGCGGCTCGAACGCTAGGGGATCAGCCGCCGGACCGGGCCTTTTCCATCCATTTGCCGTTTTCCTGCGCCCAGAAGACGGCCTCCAGCCCCGCATCGGTGACGGCGCGCCAATCCTCCCGCGCGGTCTCGATGCCTTCATGCCCGAAGAGCCGCACGATCATCTCGAACCGCTCCGCCTCGGACGTGTCCACGCGCGCGCCATCCACCAGAAGCAGGACCTGCGCCCCGTTCGGCGCCTCGCGCCCCTGCGTCAGCAGGATCGGCTGATCGGCATCATGCGGGCCACCGGCGCGGGCGTGGGGCAGGAAACTGTCCTGCCGGTAGGACCAGAGGTGGCGGTCGATGCGCTCCAGCACCTCTTGCCCCTGCCCGCGCACCACGGCCCGTTGCCCGCGGCCCAGCACCCGTTCGAGGAGGATGGGCAGGATGCCCTCCTCCCCCTCGCCCGCGAGCCGGTAGAAGCGGACCTCGCCCACGAGGCTCAGCCCTCGTATTTCTCGGCGATAAGCCGGTCGAGCGTGCGAACGCCCCAGCCGGATGCGCCCTTCGGCCCGAATTCCGTCTCGCTCTTGGTATAGGCGACGCCCGCGATATCGATATGCGCCCAGGGTGTACCCTCCTTCACGAAACGCTGGAGGAACTGTGCCGCGGTGATCGAACCCGCAGCCCGCCCGCCGACATTGGCCATGTCCGCGATGCGCGATTTGAGCGCCTTGTCATAGGCGGCCCCGAGCGGCATGCGCCACGCGCCCTCGCCTTCGGTCTTCGCCGCATCGAGAAGCGCCGAGGCGAAGGCGTCGTCATTGGAGAACACGCCCGCATTCTCGTGCCCGAGTGCGATGATGATCGCACCCGTCAGCGTTGCGAGATCGATCATGCCCGCTGGCTTGAAGCGCTCCTGCGCGTACCAGAGGACATCGGCCAGAACGAGGCGGCCTTCGGCATCGGTATTGATCACCTCCACCGTATCGCCTTTCATCGTCCTGACCACGTCACCGGGGCGCTGGGCGCGGCCATCGGGCATGTTCTCCACCAGACCGACGATGCCGACGACGTTGGCGCGCGCCTTGCGCAGCGCGACCGAGCGCATGACACCGGAAACGACCGCCGCGCCGCCCATGTCCATCGTCATCTCCTCCATGCCCGCGCCGGGCTTGAGCGAGATGCCGCCGGTATCGAACACGACACCCTTGCCGATCAGGGCAAGCGGCGCCTCGTCACCGCCGCCGTTCCACTGCATGACGACGACCTTGGAGGGGCTTTCGGAGCCCTGGCCCACGGCCAGAAGGGTCCGCATGCCGAGCTTTTCGAGATCGTCCTCCTCGAGGATCTCGACCTCCAGCCCCAGCTCCTGCATGGCCGCGAGCCGCGCGGCGAAATCGGTGGTCGTGAGGACGTTCGCGGGCTCCCAGACCAGATCGCGCGCGAAGAAGACCCCTTCGACGATGGCGGCCTGGTCCTTCGCCCTCGCGGAGACCTCCTCCGGCTTCGACATGAGGAACGCCGCCTTCCGCACGGGTTTCTCCGCGTCGTCATCCTTCTTGCGGTAGACGTCGAAATCATAGGCCCTGAGCGCCAGCCCGTAGGCGATATCCTCCGCCCGGGGCGTGCTGCCTGCGAGGACGCAAAGAGCACCCTTGCCCATGACCTTGGCGATGGAGGCTCCGGCCTTGCGCGCGTCTTCGACAGAAGGGCGCTTGGGCAGCTTGACCACGATCACCGCTTCGGCGGCCAGGCCCGCGGGCCAGGAGAGCACCTTCGCCTCACCTGTCTTGGCCTTCTCCCAGCCTTCGCTCTCGGCCAGCCGGGCCAGCGCGCCGCGCGTCAGCCGGTTGATCCGGCGGGCGAGCTTGTCCATCGCGCCATCCGGGCCGAGGATCACGGCAAGGCGGCCCGCGCGCGCCTCCAGCCCTTCGATATCGGCTTCGTGGAAGGAAATCTGAACCGGTTCGGTCATCGCTGTATCTGTCCCATGGTCGTGAAGGTCGGTGAGGTCGGGCGCGACGGTAGCGCCCCGCGCGCGGCTTGACCAGCCGTCGGCACGCCTCTACCCAATCGGGAGAGGATCGGCGAGGCACAGGCCCGCCGGAACCGCCCCGAACCCTGGAGGCCCATGTCCCGGCTCGACCGATATGTCCTCGTGCAGCTTGCCGGGCCGATGGGCTTCTTCACCCTCGTCTCCGTCGGGCTGGTCTGGCTGACGCAGTCCATGCGGGTCGTCGACATCATCGTCGCGAACAACCAGTCCGGCATGGTGTTCCTGGAACTGTCGGGGCTCTTGCTGCCATCGGTGGTGGCGGCCACGCTTCCGATCGCGGCGCTCGCGGCGACGCTCTTCACGCTCAATCGGTTGTGGTCGGAATCGGAACTCGTCGTGATGCTGGCGACGGGGCGCTCCGAGCTGTCCCTTCTGCGGCCGATCGCCTTCTTCGGAGGGATCACGCTCGTCGCGGCCTTCGTTCTGGGCACGACACTCGCGCCGATGGCGACGAGCCAGCTGCGCGAGCGCACCGCGGAACTGCGCGCGGAGCTGACGAACTCCATCCTGCAATCGGGGCGTTTCGTTTCCCCGATACGCGGGGTGACCGTCTTCGTGCGCGACGCGACCCGCAGCGGCGAGATGGCCGACATCTTCGTGCACGACACCCGAACGGAGGGCGTGACGCTGACGCACACGGCGGAACGCGCACGGCTGATCCGGATCGGCGACGAAGCCCAGATCGTGATGGTGCGCGGCGCGACACAACGCCTCGATCTCGAAACGGGCAACCTCAGCCTTCTGGAGTTCGACCGTTTCGCCTACGATCTCGGCCTTGTTGTCCGCTCGACCGAGGGGCGGCGAGTGCGTGCCAACGAGTTGTCGGCCTTCACCCTGATCGACCCGCCCGACGCGCTTTGGGAGGGTGATCCGGTCCGCCGCGGCACGCTGGTTGCGGAAGGCCACGATCAGATTTCCGGTCCGCTCTACGCGCTTGCGATGCCGCTCGTCGCGGCGGCTGTCATGCTCGGCGGAGGGTTTCGCCGGCGGGGGCTGGGGCCGAGGATCGCCTTCGCCATCGGCTGTGCCGTCGGTTTGCGCGTGCTCGGTGTAAGTGCGAAAAGCGCCGCCGTCGCGGATATTGCGCTCGTGCCACTCCTCTATGCGCTGCCGCTCGGCGGGATCGCCATGGCGCTCGCGATCCTGTGGTCGCGCTTGCGGCCGGGCCGTCGCCGGCGTTCGGCCACCGCGATGGAGGCTTCCGCGTGACGGGCTGGACTCTCTCACTCTACCTTGCGCGCCGTCTTCTGACGGCGATCGGACTCGCCTTTCTCGCGACGCTGTTCATCATCGTGCTGGGCGATATCGTCGAGCTGTCGCGGGAGGCCGCCTCACGGGGGACGGAAGACCTGCCGCTTCTGTCGATGGCGCTCCTGCACGCTCCCAACGTGATGAACCGCGCGTTGCCCTATGTGATGCTGATCGGCGGGCTCGCGGCCTTCCTGCGGCTTGCGCGCAGTTCCGAACTGGTCGTGATGCGCGCCGCGGGCCTTTCGGCCTGGCGCATTCTCACGGTGCCCGTCCTGCTCGCCCTCGTCCTCGGAACGTTGACGGTGACCGTCTACAACCCCGTCGCGGCGGCGGCGCTGAAACGCTACGAAAGCCTCGAGATCAAGTATTTCCGCGGCCAGGACAGCCTGCTCGACGTCTCCCGCGAAGGGCTCTGGCTGCGCCAGCCCAACGATCGGGGCCATGCCGTTATCAACGCGCGCCGCGCCAGCGGAGACGGGATCGCTCTTGTCGGTGTCACGGTCTTCGAGTTCGACGACGCGGGCGATCTCGTGCAGCGGATCGAGGCATCGGAGGCGCGGCTGACGGATGGCGCCTGGGTGTTCGAGGAGGCGCAACTCTGGAGCGTCGATGCAGGCAACGTGGCCCGAACCGCTACCGACAGGGTGGATCTGCCGACGGACCTGACCCCCGAGCGGATCCTCGAAAGTTTCGCCGATCCGCGCAGCCTGTCGTTCTGGGATCTCGACGCCTTCATCGCGACCCTCGATGCCTCCGGCTTCTCCTCCGTCCGCCACCGGCTGCATCAGCAGGTGGAGATATCCAAACCCGTGCTCTTCGTCGCCATGCTCCTGATCGGCGCGGGCTTCTCGATGCGCCACGCCCGGTTTGGCAGGACGGGCCAGATGGTCCTGATGGCGGTGGCGACCGGTTTCGGCGTGTTCTTCCTCATGGATATCGCGCAAGCCCTCGGAGCGGCGGGCAACGTTCCCCTTGTCGTGGCTGCCTGGGCGCCGCCCTTCGCGACGCTCTTTTTCGGCGTGTTCCTGCTTTTGTCGCTGGAGGACGGATGAGACGGCTCGCCCTCGGCTGGATGATCTCCGCCCTGCTTGCCACCGCCGCCGCGGCGCAGGACGGTCCGATCGGCCTGATCGCCGACAGCATCCGCTACGACCGCGAGGCACGGACACTGACCGCAGAAGGCAGCGTGATCGTGACCCGGGGCGACACGACCCTGCGAACCGATCTGCTGATCTACAACGACGCGCTGCGGACGCTTTCGCTGCCCCGTGCCTTCGTCGTGGAGGATGGCGACGGGGCGCGGCTGTTCGCATCCACCGGCGAACTCGACGCCGATTTCCGCAACGGCCTGATGCGGGATGCACGCGCGATCATCGATGCGCGCCTGACGCTCGCGGCGGATACCGTCGCCCGCGTCGACGGGCGCTACACGACGCTCGCGCGCACGATCGCGAGCACATGCGAGGTCTGTGCCGAGGCTCCCGTTCCGGTGTGGCTGATCCGGGCGGAGCGGGTGGTGCACGATTCCCTCGAGCGCGAGGTTCACTACGAGGATGCAGTCTTCGAGCTGTTCGGCGTTCCGGTGCTCTGGTTCCCCTACCTGCGCCACCCCGACCCCACGGTCGAGCGTGCGACGGGATTCCTGACGCCCTCCTTCAGCAACTCCGACCGCTACGGCCTCGGCGTGAAGACACCCTACCATATCGTCCTCGACGCCTCGCGCGACCTCACGATCACGCCGTTCTTCACCGGGACCGAGGGCGTTCTTCTCGAAACGGAGTATCGCCAGCGGATCGATGGCGGGGGTTTCGACGTCACGGCGATCGGGCAGATCGACGACTCGCTCAACGACGAGGATGGGCGCTGGTCGCTTTCCTTCGACGGCTGGCGCGCGCTTCCCGACAACTGGCGCGCCACGCTCGAACTGGAACTGGTTTCCGACGATGCCTTCCGCCGCGAATTCGGATACGACAGCCGCGATCGACTTCGCTCTCGCCTCGCCTTCGCACAGGTGCGCGAGAACGGTTTCACGACGATCGAGGGTGTCTATTACACCTCGCTTCGCGATGGCGATCCGCAATCCAGCATCCCGGTCGCATTGCCGACATTCGACTCGTACGAAATCCTCAGTCGCGACGGGCCCTTTGGAAGCACCGTGTCGCGCTATGCCTCGGGCGCGGTGCTGACCCGGGACGACGGGCGCGACGTCGCGCGGCTCACCTTCGGCGCAGGCCTGCAGGAGACGGTTTTCGCAGGCCCCGGTCTGCGGCTGCGCGGGCTGGCGGATTTCGCCGGTGACATCTACCTCACCGCGGACGATCCCGCCTATCCGTCCGAACCGGTCTATCGTTTCCGGCCGGTCGCGGGGATCGAGGTGGGCTGGCCACTGGGGCGGCACGGCCCCGGGATCGTCGAACGGATCGAGCCGCTGGTCCAGTTCATCGTCGCGGGGGACGATTCCAAGAGCGACGAGATCCCGAATGAAGACAGCCTTCAGGTCGAACTCGACGAGACGAATCTGTTCTCGCTCTCCCGCTTTCCGGGCGAGGATCGCTTCGAACCGGGGCTTCGGCTGAACGCGGGCCTGCGATACCAGCGGCTGATGGCGAGCGGCTGGCGGGCCACGGCGGCCTTCGGCCAGGTGCTCCGGACCGAGCCGATCGACGGCTTGGCCTCGGGCAGCGGTCTGGGGGACACCCGCTCCAACATCGTTGCGAATTTCTCGCTCGATCGCGATGGCGTGTTCCGAAGCGACGCCCGGATCTCGATGGACGACTCGTTCGATCTGTCGAGCAGCGAGTTCCTGTTCGAATACGATGACGGGCGGCGCGCGCTGTCGGGATCCTATGTCTATCTCGAAGCGGACGGAACGCCATCGCTGACCGAGGACCGGGCCGAGATCCTCCTCGAAGCGGCCTATGTCCTGCAGGACGGCTGGCGCCTCGAAGGGCTCCTGCGCCGCGATATCGCCGATGACGAACTGATCGAGGCGGGCCTCAGGCTCGGCTGGGCGAATGATTGCGCCGATCTCGCCTTTTCGGTCACCCGCGATTATACGAGGACCGACGATGTCGCCCCGGCGACGGTCTTCGGCCTGACTTTCCGTTTCGCGGGCCTTGGCGAGGATGCGCCGCCGCGCGGAGCGACGGGACGATGCCGCCCCGGTTGAGGCGGCGATGGGAGATCATGGAACAGATCATGCGAATTCTGACGGGAACCCTGCTTCTGGTGGCGCTTTGCATGGCGGGGCTTGCCGCCTCGGCCCAGTCGGCGACACCGTTCGCCCCGGCCGTCATCGTCAACGACCGGGTGATCACCCGGTATGACGTGAACCAACGTGTCGGAATGCTCGAAGCCTTCGGCGAGCGCGGCGAACTGCGGGAGTTCGCACAGGAACAACTCGTCGAGGAAACCCTCATGCTCGCCGAGGCGGAGCGGCTGGGGCTGGCGCTGAACGAGGAACAGCTCGCCGCGGCCTTGGAGGAATTCGCGGGAAGTGCGGGCGCCTCGGCCGCCGACCTGACGGGCGTGCTGCGCCGCGCCGGAGTCGATCGCGGCACGCTCGAAACCCGCGTCGCGGCCCAGAGCCTCTGGCGCATCATCGTGCAGCGCCGGTTCGCCGCGCAAGCCCGGCCGACACCGCTCGAGATCGAGGATGCACTGCTCGCCGCCGCGACCGAACCGGAACGGGAGCTGCGCCTGTCGGAGATCGCCATCCCGGTTTTCGAACGCGGAACTGCCGGGACGGCCACGCTGGCCCGCCGCCTCTTCGAGGAGCTCAACAGCGGCGGCGATTTCGAAGCGGCCGTTCGGCAGTATTCCCGCGCGGGCTCCGCGCGCCAGAACGGTGATATCGGCTGGATCCGCCTTTCCGAACTCGATCCCTCGTTCCGGCGTGCGGTCGAGCCGCTGCAGGTGGGCCAGGTTTCGGCGCCCGTTCCCATCACCCGCGGCGTGACGCTTCTGAAGGTGACCGACGAGCGTCCCGTCCCGTCCACCGATGCCGGGCGCGTGACGCTGACGGTGCTGCGCGCCGATTTCGCCAACGCCGAGGCGGCGACAGCCGCGCGCCCGAACCTCGACAATTGCGGCGTCACCCGCCTTCAGGGCGCAAACGCGATCGAGGAAGAGGGACCGTTCAGCCTCGGCGCGGTCGACGATCCGCTTCTGTTCGAAACGCTGACGAGCCTTCGGCCCGCGATCCCCTCCCAGCCGGTGCCGCGCGCGGGGGTCGTGAGCCTCTACCTGCTATGCGACCGCGACGTGAGCGCCACGGACGAGGAGCGCGAACGCATCGCCGACAGGCTTTACGGCGCGCGCCTCAGGGCGCTTGCGGATGGCCTCATGCAGGATCTCAGGCGCGCGGCCCTGATCGAGGAACGGTGACCGCGCCCCTCGTCGTCACGCTCGGCGATCCCGCGGGTATCGGGCCGGAGGTCGTTGCGGGCGCCGCCAAGCGCACCGATGCGCCGTTCTTCGTGCTCGGTTGTGCGGAAACGCTGCGCGTCCGTGGTGCCGATATCGCCCGCATCGCCCATCCGGGTGAGGCCCCCTTCGTCCCCTCGGGGCGGATCGCCGTGC
>JBMYPI010000089.1:0-9128 GCA_049600155.1 Rubricella sp. | reverse complement strand
TGATGCAGGCCGTGGGCGCGGCATGGGACGTGCCGGGCACGAAGACGGTCACGGTCAATACCTGCACGCTCGATCACCCGGCAGCGCTGCCGACCTACCGAAAGGCCGGGTTCGTCCCCGTCCGGTCCGAGGAACGGACGCGCACCATTCTGGATCTCGCCGATGTTCAGTGATCTGCCGCGCCCGCCCCAGGATGCGATCTTTGCCATGGTCGCGGCCTACGCGGCCGATCCACGCCCCGACAAGATCGACCTCGGCGTCGGTGTCTATCGCGACAGCGCGGGCCTGACGCCGGTGATGCGGGCCGTGAAGGCAGCCGAGGCCCACAACATCGCGAACGAGGCCAGCAAGAGCTACAACCGCTTCATCGGTGATGCGGGTTTCATCGCTGCGATGCAGCGGCTCGTTCTGGGAGAAACCGGCGCGCACCTCGCAGGTTCCCAGACGGTGGGCGGGACTGGCGCCATTCATTCGCTCCTGAAGATGGCGCGTATGGCGAAACCCGATCTGACCGTCTGGATGGGCGACCCCACCTGGGCGAACCACCTTCCGCTTGTCCAGCATCTCGGCCTCGCCCATGGCATGCATCCCTATTACGACCGGGCCACCGGCGCTGTCCTCTTCGAGGAGATGCGCGCGGGCCTCGCCGGGGCCGCGAAGGGCGATGTCGTCATCCTCCATGCCTGCTGCCACAACCCAACGGGCGCCGATCTCTCGCCCGAGCAATGGTCACTGCTTGCGCGGGATGCGGAGCGCGCGGGCTGGGTGCCGCTGATCGATCTGGCCTATCACGGGCTGGCCGATGGGCTCGATGCCGATCTGGCAGGGGTGCGGGCGATGGTCTCGCGCCTGCCCGAGGTGATGGTGGCGGTCAGCTGCTCGAAATCCTTCGGCCTCTATCGGGATCGCGCGGGTGCGGCGCTTGTCGCCGCCCCGAGCGCCGATGCGGCGGCGCGGGTCGATGGTGCGCTGGCGACGATCAACAGGCTGACCTATTCCTTCGCGCCCCATCCCGCCGCCGCCATCGTGACGACGGTTCTGTCGGATGACGCCTTGCGGGCGGACTGGATGGCGGAACTCTATGCGATGCGGACCCGGATCAACCGCTTGCGTGGACAGCTTGCCGAGGCGCTACGGCGGGAAACGAATTCCGAACGGTTCGATTTCATCGCAGCACAGCGGGGGATGTTCTCGCTTCTGGGGATCGCGCCGGAAGCCGTTTCGCGCCTCAGGCAAGTGCATGGTGTCTATGCGATCGGCGACGGGCGGATCAATATCGCCGGTCTGTCGGAGGACCGG
Organism: Rubricella sp.; assembly: GCA_049600155.1. Lineage (GTDB taxonomy): Bacteria > Pseudomonadota > Alphaproteobacteria > Rhodobacterales > Rhodobacteraceae > Rubricella. The sequence goes on along the minus strand of JBMYPI010000089.1, from coordinate 7,829 downwards.
ATCGGGAGGGTCGCCGCCGCCATCGCGGATGTCAGCCGCCCGTGAGCCTGCCCATCCTGACCGCTGCCGATATCGCGCCCAGGGTCGATTGGCGTGACATCGTCGCGGCTCTCGAGAAGGGCAGCAGGGGCCCGATCCCGGTTCTCGGGGACCAGTTCCTGAAATCCGGCGAGGATACGCTGATGGCGCGCGCCGCCTGGATCGAAGGGCTCGGCGCGGGGGTCAAGAGCTTTACCGTGATGCCCGGAAACGCGCGTACCGGTCGCCCGAGCGTTCAGGGCGCGATGATCGTCTTCGATGCCGAAACGGGCGCGCCGCGGGCTGTCCTCGAAAACGATCTGATCACCTGGTTCAAGACAGCGGCCGACAGCGTCCTCGGTGCCCGGCTTCTCAAGCCAGGCGGGATCGCGCATCTCTTGATCGTTGGCGCGGGCACGGTCGCGTCGAGCCTGATAGAGGCCTATCGCGCCGTGATCGGCGTCGAGCGGATCACGGTTTGGAACAGAAGCCCGGGCCGGGCTGCCGCGCTGGTCGATCGCTACGGGGTGGAGATGGCGACGGACCTCGCCCTTGCAGTGGACAGGGCGGACGCGATCGCGACGGCGACCCTTTCCCGCGAGCCGGTCGTCCTTGGCGAATGGCTCCGGCCCGGGCAGCACCTCGATCTTGTCGGCGCGTTCAGGGCGGATATGAGGGAAGTCGATGACGAGGCGCTCACCCGATCGCGCCTCTTCGTCGATGCGCGCGAGACCACGCTCCACCACATCGGCGAGTTGAAGATCCCCCTTGCGGCGGGTGTCATAACCGAAACGGATATCGAGGGCGATCTGCGCGATCTGGTATCGGGCAGGGCGGGGCGACGGAACGCGGATGACATAACGCTCTACAAGAACGGGGGTGGCGCGCATCTCGACCTGATGACCGCGAACGCCCTCATGCGGATCGCCGGGATCTGAACGCGTCACTCCGCTGCGCGGAGGGTCGCCACCCGCTGCAGGGTAATCCGGAAGGTGGCGCCGCTCTGGGCCGTCTGACGCGGCAGGATCACGATATCCCCGCCGAGCCTGCGCATGATCTCCCGGCTGATCGAAAGTCCGAGGCCCGCGCTCCCCGCGAGGGTGGATTCGCCGAGCCGGGCGAATTTCTCGAAGACCTGTTCGCGAAAACGCGGTGCTATGCCCGGCCCGTTGTCGGTGATGTCGACATGCACCCACGCCCCGCGCGCCTCGATGTGAATGTCGATCCGTGGCGGATCGCCCCGACCGTATTTCACCGCGTTCGACAGCACGTTGATGAACACCTGCGAAAGCCTGTCGAAATCGGCCCGGACGGTCGCGGAGCCGACCGGGGGGGCCTTCAGGGTGACGCCGCTTTGCGTCATCAGCGCCTCCGTCGCCGCGATCGCGTGCGCGAGCACATCGGAGAGCGCGACATCCTCCACGTGCAGCGACACCCGCCCGCTTTCGAGGACTCCCATGTCGAGGATCTCGTCGAGAAGGCGGGTCAGCCTCTCGCTTTCGGAATGGATCACGGAAACGAACCGCTGCGCCTGTTCGGGCGGAAGATCGCCGGCCCGCAGGATGTCCGCGAAGGAGCGGATCGCGGTCATGGGGGTGCGCAATTCGTGGCTGACCTGGCTCAGGAAGGCATCCTTCTGCTGGCCCATGGCGCGGAGCTGGTCGTTGGCGCGCCGCAGTTGCGAGGCGGTTTCGGTGAGCGCGCGTGATTTCTCCTCCAGCTGGTGGGTGTACTCGACGATCTGTGCGGTTTCGTCGGCCATGCGAAGCAGTTCGTCGACGGAGACCGCCCCCTGTCCCGATATCTGGCTGACCATCGCATGGGCGGAGGCCGCGCCGATCGCCCCGGTCAGTTCCCGCTCCAGCCGCGAGGTGAGGTTCGGCTCGGGATCGGGCAGGCCGAAGGGTTTGCCCTGGGCGCGGGCGATCTGATCGAAGATGCGGCCCGCCCGCTCGATGCCGAGGATCTTCTGGGCCAGCTCGAACAGTTCCTCCGACTTCGCCGTTCGCTGCAGCGAGAGACCGGGCCGATTGGCGGTCACGCTGAAGACATCGACGAAGAGCCGCGCCTGAAGCGCCTCCATCACGCCCGGCCGGCCAAGAATAGAGATGACGACAAGAAGCGCGGTGTTGGCCGAGAGGCTCCAGAACATCGAATGAACGAGCGGATCGCCGAAATCGCGCCCGAAAAAGGCCTGCGGCGTCAACCATCCGATGCCGGACGGACCGTTCGCCAGGACCTCCGGCGAAAGGATGAAGGCTCCCTCGAAACTCGGCAGGAAAAGGGTATAGGCCCAGAGCGCGAAACCCGACACGATCCCCACGAGAGCGCCGAGGCGCGTCGCGCCCTGCCAGTAGATCCCCGCGATGATGGCCGGCAGAAGCTGGGCCGCGCCCGCGAACGCGATCAGGCCGATCGCCGCGAGCGAGTCGGTGCCGCCGGTGAGACGGTAATAGACATAGCCGAGCAGCATCCCCCCCGCGATCGACAGCCGCCGGGCGATCAGGACGACCCAGCGAACATCGGCGCCCTGCGCCCGACGCCCCTGGATTCGAAGCCAGATGGGCAGGACGATGTGGTTGGAGACCATCGTCGAAAGGGCGATCGCGGTAACGATCACCATCGATGTCGCCGCCGAGAACCCGCCGAGGAAGGCCACGAGCGCGAGGAGGTTCTGCCCCTCCGCCAGAGGCACCGTCAGAACGAAGAGATCCGGGTTGTCGCCCGCCGCGGAAAGGGACTGGCCCGCGATCGCGATCGGCAGGACGAAGAGGGAAATCGCGAAGATATAGAGCGGAAAGGCCCAGCCCGCCGTCGCGAGGTGGCGTTCATTGACGTTCTCGACGACGGTCACATGGAACATCCGGGGCAGGCAGATCACCGCCGTGGCCGAGAGGAAGACGAGGGTCGCCCAGCGGGCATCGAATGGTTCGGGATCGAGGAACTTCCCTTCCGGCAGGCGGGCGAAGATGTCGGCGGGGCCGTCGGCAAGCGCGAAGACGACGTAGAGACCGACGGATGTGAGGGCCACGAGCTTCACGATCGCCTCGAACGCGATCGCCGTGATCACCCCGTAATGGCGTTCGTTCACATCGGCGTTGCGTGTGCCGAACAGGATCGCGAACGCGGCCAGACCGATCGTCATCCACAGGGCCGTCACGTCGTTGAAGCTCGTGCCCGGCCCGTCCTCCACATCGGTGCGGAACACGTCGAAGCTGACCGTCAGCGACTGAAGCTGAAGCGCGATATAGGGTGTCGCGGCCACGATCAGGATCAGGGTCGCCACCACGCCGAGTAGCGGAGACTTCCCGTAACGCGAGGAGATGAGATCCGCGATCGAAGTCGTGCGCTGGTCCCGTGCGATGCGCACGAGCTTTCGCAAGACGAACCACCAACCCACGAAGACGAGCGTGGGGCCGAGATAGATCGCAACGAACTCGATCCCGTCACGCGCCGCGGATCCCACGGCGCCGTAATAGGTCCAGGCCGTGCAGTAGACGGAGATCGACAGCGTGTAGACGAGGGGTGAGCGGAGCCAGCCGAAATCGCCGCGACGGGCCCGTCGTTCCGCCCAGAAGGCGACGGCGAACAGGAACGCGACATAGCCGATGCAGACACCGATCAGCGTGTCGATGCTCGGCATCAGCGCCCGTCCCGCCCCGGCTCGTCTTGCATCAGCAACCGTGCAACCCGACGGGCGGCGAGAATCAGAAGAAGCCAGACCCCGAAGACGTAGACGACCTGCAGCGGGAGTCCCGCGATCTGCCTGTCGCCGCCGAAGAAGGGTGCGACCGGCGGCATCAGCGCAATCACACCGATGATCGGCAGCAGGACGGCACCATCCTGCCGCCGTCTGCGGCGCCGGACGCGCGCGCCGTTCCGCTCTGTCGGTGATGCGCTCATTCGCTTTCCGTCAGCAAGGTCCGCACGGCATCGACCACTTCAGCATTGGAGAACGGTTTTGTCACGAAGAGGTTCGCGCCGATGCTTTCCGCCGTCGCTCGGTCGCGTTCCTGGCCCTTTGCCGTCAGCATCATGACGGGAATGGCCGAAAGCGCATCGTCGGCCCGCATCTGTCGCAGGATATCGAAGCCGGACAGGCCCGGGAGCATGACGTCGAGAACCACGAGATCCGGCCGCAATGCGCGGATGCGGTCCGGCGCGGTCGCTCCATCGGACTCGACCTGAACGTCATACCCGGCCCGGCCCAGGATGAAGGCGAGCGCATCGGCGATATTCGCCTCGTCCTCGACGATCAGGACCTTGGCGGACATGGGCGTTTCCGGTTCTTTTTCGTTGTCTCGACGGTGTTCTCCCGCCGGTTTTCACCCATGGTAGGTGTAGGATGAACCGCGAGGCAAGCGCCGGAGGTCAGATTCCCGCGAGAACGGGCGTTTCGACGCGGTAGGCGCAGGCCTGTCTGGTGCACAGCCGACAGCCGATCCCGACGGGTCGCGGTTCACGCTCCGCGATATCGGCTGCGGCAAGCGCGGTGCGCGCCGCGTCCTCGGCCCCGATGAAGAGCATCGTCGCCGACACGGGGGCGGTATCGTTCAGCGATCCCGGTCCGTCGTGCTCGGCGATAGAGAGGGAGTGGAAGCTCCGCCCGCCCGCCAGTGCGAACCGGCGCAACAGCGGCCGCCCCGGAACGGAAAGCGCCTCATAGATCGGAAGCAAGGCGCAGGGTGCGCCAGCCCGCGGCGGTGTGAAAGCGGGCAGAGGGCTGCGATGCAGGATCCATCCGGCGGCGTTGACTTCGAGCAACCCGAAGAGCGGCTCTTCCCCGCCCGGCCGCGCGAGATGGGCAAGCCGTCGCAGAACCTGCGCGAGCGGCCGGCCGAAATGCATTGCGATCCGCGTTGGGTCGTAGCGCGCGCCCTCGGCGAACCGCGAGAAGGTCGGCTCCGGCAGAACGGCGGCGTCCGCTGCGTATCGCTCCAGGTGGCGGCGCGCTTCGGCTCGGCCTGCCGGCGTGTGGGGGGCATCCGGCGCTGTCAGGATCGCACCGATGGTGTCCGCCGGATCGCGCCCCGGTTCGATCGTTTCGAGTTCCGGGAAGCGGTTGTGGCGCTTGAGAAGGAACGCGTCGAGTTCCTCGCCGGGCAGGCGGCCGGGCTGGTCCGAGGCCTCGACCCTGTCGAAATAGCGCGTGAGCGTTTCCGCAACCCGCGCAAGGCGCGCGCTTTCGGTGTCGAGCGACTTGATGAACCGTTGCGCCTGGTCGGCCGGGAGGCTCTCGGCCTCGGCCGAAAGGATGCCCGCGGTCGAGTGCACGGCCGTCACGCGGGTGAGCACTTCGTGCAGGGTATCCTGGAGGACCGGATCGTGCGCCAGCCTGTCCGAAAGAAGGTCGAGCGTTGCCCGCTGCCGGGCGTTCTGTTCGTTGAGGGTGGTCAGAAGCCGGGCCCAGCCCGGGTAACGGCTGACGAATTCCTCGGTCCGGTCGAGTTCGGCGCCCGTGTCGGGTATATCGTCGGCCGCGGCCCGCAACTCGCCGATCACGGACAGTTCCGTTTCCCGCGACAGCGCCGATGGCGGAAGGTCCAGTTCCCGTGCAAGCGCCTCCAGCACGCGACCGCCGATCGTGCGCTTGTTGTGCTCGATGAGGTTGAGATAGCTCGCCGAGATGCCGGCGCGACGGGCGAGTTCCGTCTGCGAGATGCCCAAAAGCCGGCGCCGTTCCCGTATGCGCAATCCCGCGAATGAACCGGCCATCCTGCCCCCCGAACTCTTCCTGGCGCGATTCTTTACAGCGGATCAGTCTGCTCGGCAAAAGGATTTACAGAAAATCCGAGACTTCACAGGGCGTTGATGCCACGGTTTTCACGGGGCGCGCGGGTTTGACCACTGGACAGCGCGTGATGCCGGAAGAAATACTTCGATCCCAGAGGGCGACGCCCCGGCCCGCGGCCTGCTTGCGGGACTTCACGAGGAAACGACCGTCAGGGAGCCTACCGGAATGAGTGACAAGACCTACCCGCCGAGCGATGCCATGGCACGATCGGCCCATGTCGATGCCGCGAAATACAAGGAGATGTACGCTGCATCCGTCTCCGATCCCGAGGCGTTCTGGGGCGACGTCGGCAAGACCCTCGACTGGATCAAACCCTACACGAAGGTCAAGGACACATCCTTCGCCTTCGACGATATCCATATCCGCTGGTACGAGGATGGCGAGCTGAACGTCTCGGCCAACTGCGTCGACCGCCATCTCGCCGACCGCGGCGATCAGACGGCGATCATCTGGGAACCCGACAGCCCCGATGACGAGGCGCAGCACATCACCTACCGCGAGTTGCATGGCCACGTGAGCCGCTTCGCCAACGTGCTCAAGCGGCTGGGCGTGGGGAAGGGCGATCGCGTCATCCTGTATCTTCCGATGATCCCCGAGGCGGCCTATGCGATGCTCGCCTGCGCCCGGATCGGCGCCATTCATTCCATCGTCTTCGCAGGCTTTTCGCCCGATGCTCTCGCCGACCGCGTGAACGATTGCGATGCCAGGCTCGTGATCACCGCCGATCACGCGCCGCGCGGCGGGCGTTCCACCCATCTCAAGGCGAATGCCGATGCGGCGCTCCTGCGCTGCAAGGACAAGGTGAAGTGCCTCGTGGTCACACGCACCGGCGAGCAGACGACCTGGGTTGACGGGCGGGACTACCGCTACGAGGAATTGCGCGATCAGGTCGCCGCCGAATGCGAGCCCCAGGCGATGGAGGCGGAGGATCCGCTCTTCATCCTCTACACCTCCGGCTCCACCGGGAAACCAAAGGGCGTGGTGCATTCCTCTGGCGGGTATCTCGTCTATGCCGCCTACACACAGAAGCTCGTCTTCGACTACCACGAAGGCGACATCTTCTGGTGCACCGCCGATGTCGGCTGGGTCACCGGTCACAGCTACATCGTCTACGGCCCGCTCGCGAACGGCGCGACCACGCTGATGTTCGAGGGGGTGCCGACCTATCCCGATGCGGGGAGGTTCTGGGCGGTGTGCGAGAAGCACAAGGTGAACCAGTTCTACACAGCGCCCACGGCCATCCGTGCGCTTATGGGCAAGGGCACGGATTACGTCACCAGATACGATCTGTCGGATCTCCGTATCCTCGGGACGGTGGGCGAGCCGATCAATCCGGAGGCCTGGAACTGGTACAACGACAATGTGGGCAAGGGGAAATGCCCCATCGTCGACACCTGGTGGCAGACGGAGACAGGCGGCCATCTGCTGACCCCGCTTCCGGGCGCGACACCGACGAAGCCCGGTTCGGCGACCACGCCTTTCTTCGGCGTGCAGCCCGTCGTCCTCGATCCGCAAACCGGCGAGGAGTTGACGGAGACGGCTGTCGAAGGGGTTCTCTGTCTCAAGGATTCCTGGCCGGGACAGATGCGGACGGTCTGGGGTGATCACGAGCGCTTCCGCGACACCTATTTCAGCCAGTATCGCGGCTACTACTTCTCCGGCGACGGCTGCCGCCGGGACAAGGACGGCTATTACTGGATCACCGGACGGGTGGACGACGTGATCAACGTCTCCGGCCACCGGATGGGCACCGCGGAGGTCGAGAGCGCGCTCGTCGCCCATGCCAAGGTCGCCGAGGCCGCGGTCGTCGGCTATCCGCACGAGATCAAGGGGCAGGGCATCTATTGCTATGTCACCCTTATGGACGGCGTGGAGCCGACGGAGGACCTGCGCGCGGAACTCACCAAGTGGGTCCGCACCGAGATCGGCCCGATCGCGAAACCGGACGTGATCCAGTGGGCGCCCGGCCTGCCGAAGACCCGTTCGGGCAAGATCATGCGCCGCATCCTGCGCAAGA
>JBMYPI010000088.1:0-9186 GCA_049600155.1 Rubricella sp. | reverse complement strand
CGCTTCTCCTTTACCCGGATGCACCCCGCGAATGCGACGAACGGGGTGACCACGGTTGAAACAGGCGGGATGCGCGCCGGGCACGCATCCCACATATGCCTTGTCAGGCCTTTTCCTCGACGATCTCGACGAGATGCGGGATCTTCTCGATCATGCCGCGGATGGAGGGGGTATCCTCCAGTTCGCGGGTCTTGTGCATCTTGTTGAGACCGAGGCCGATCAGCGTTGCACGCTGTTCGGCGGGGCGGCGGATCGGGGAACCGATCTGCTTGACGACGATCGTTGCCATCTATCAGGCCTCCACGGTTTCCGCGGCATCGGCCGGCTCATCCTTGCGCAGGATATCGGCGACCTTCTTGCCCCGGCGCGCGGCGACCTGGCGCGGGCTTGCCTCTTGCTGCAGCCCGTCGATCGTCGCGCGGATCATGTTGTAGGGGTTCTGGGTGCCGATGGACTTCGCCACGACATCCTGAACACCGAGCATCTCGAACACGGCCCGCATCGGACCACCCGCGATGATGCCGGTACCCTGGGGCGCGGTGCGCATCACGACCTTGCCCGCGCCGTGGCGGCCTTCGATGTCGTGGTGCAGCGTCCGGCCCTCGCGCAGCGGCACGCGGATCATCTGGCGCTTAGCCTGTTCGGTCGCCTTGCGGATCGCCTCGGGCACCTCGCGGGCCTTGCCCTTGCCGAAGCCGACGCGGCCCTTCTGGTCACCCACGACCACGAGCGCCGCGAAGCCGAAACGCTTGCCGCCCTTCACGGTCTTGGAAACCCGGTTGATCGCGACGAGGCGATCGGCGAATTCCGGTGCTTCGTCGCGGTCGCGGCGATCCCGGCGGTTGTCTTCCCTTGCCATTCCTCGTCTCCCTTAGAACTTGAGGCCGCCGTCGCGGGCCGCGTCAGCGAGCGCCTTCACCTTCCCGTGGAAGAGGAAGCCGCCGCGATCGAAGTACACGTCTTCGATACCCTTGGCCTTGGCCCGTTCGGCGAGTGCCGCGCCGACCTTGGCGGCGGCATCGACGTTCTTCTGGTTGACCACGCCGAGTGCCGCTTCCTGGGTGGAAGCCGCCGCGAGGGTCACGCCGTTCGCATCGTCGATGATCTGGGCGGAAATGTTGCGGTTGGACCGGTGCACGGAAAGCCGAAGCTTCCCGTTCGCGGTCTTGCGGAGCTTGTTCCGGACGCGCAGGCGGCGCTTCTGGAACAGTTTGAGCTTGCTGTTCGCCATCTGTCGCGTTCCTTACTTCTTCTTGCCTTCCTTCTGGAAGATATACTCGCCCTTGTAGCGGATGCCCTTGCCCTTGTAGGGCTCGGGGCGGCGCCAATCGCGGATGTTCGCCGCGACCTGGCCCACCTGCTGGGCGTCGATACCTTCCACGATCACTTCCGTCGGCTTCGGCGTCGTGACGGTGATCCCGTCAGGAATGTCGAAATCGACGTCGTGGGAATAGCCGAGGGCGAGCTTCAGGGTCTTGCCCTGCACCTGGGCGCGGTAACCGACACCCTGGATCTCGAGCTCCTTCTTGAAGCCTTCGGTCACGCCCTGAACGCAGTTCGCGATCTGGGTGCGGGACATGCCCCACTGCTGGCGCGCGCGCTTGGATTTGCCACGCGGCACGACGGTGATCGCGTTGTCCTCGACCTTCACGTCGACATCATCGGTCGCGTGGAAGCTGAGCGCACCCTTGGGGCCCTTCACGTCGATCTGCTGGCCGCTGACGGTCGCCGTCACGCCGCTGGGCAGGTCGATGGGTTTCTTTCCGATACGAGACATCTGTCAGCCTCCTCAGAATACGGTGCAGAGCACTTCGCCGCCGATATTGGCGGAGCGTGCGCTCGCGTCGGACATCACGCCACGCGGTGTGGAGACGATCGCGACGCCGAGGCCCTGGCGGACCGACGGGATCTCCTTCACGCCCTTGTAGACGCGGCGGCCGGGCTTCGAGACCCGCTTGATCTCGCGGATCACGGGTGCGCCCTCGTGATACTTGAGCTCGATGCGGAGCTGGGGCAGGCCGCGCTCATCGGTGCCCTGCTCGTAGCCGCGGATATAGCCCTCGTCCTTGAGGACATCGAGCACCCAGGCGCGCAGCTTGGACGCGGGGCAGAGCACGTGGCCCTTGCCGCGCATCTGCGCGTTGCGGATGCGGGTCAGCATATCGCCGAGAGGATCGTTCATGGACATCGCCTATCCCCCTTACCAGCTCGACTTGACCATGCCCGGGATCTGACCAACGGAGGCCAGATCACGCAGCGCGATCCGCGACATCTTGAGTTTGCGGTAATACGCCTTGGGACGACCGCTGACCTGGCAGCGATTGTGAAGGCGCGTGGCCGAGGAATTGCGGGGCAGCTTGGCGAGCTTGAGGCGCGCCTTGAACCGCTCCGACATTTCCAGGCTCTCGTCAGCGGCGATCGCCTTGAGCTCGGCCCGTTTGGCGGCGTACTTGGCGACGAGTTTCTCGCGCTTCTTCTGCCGCTCGATCATTGCAACTTTTGCCATCGTAAATCTCCCGGCTCAGCTCGTGAACGGCATGTTGAAGTGCTTCAGAAGCGCCTTCGCCTCGTCATCGGTGGCCGCCGTGGTGGCGATCACGATGTCCATGCCCCAGGACTGATCGATCTTGTCGAAGTTGATCTCGGGGAAGACGATGTGCTCCTTGAGGCCCATGGCGTAGTTGCCACGGCCGTCGAAGCTCTTGCCGGATACACCACGGAAATCACGCACGCGCGGCAGCGCGATGGTGACCAGCCGGTCCAGGAATTCATACATGCGCTCGCGGCGGAGCGTGACCTTCACGCCAAGGGGCATGCCCTCACGCACCTTGAAGCCCGCGATGGACTTCTTTGCCTTCGTGATGACCGGCTTCTGGCCTGCGATGGCCATCAGGTCATCATGGGCGGCCTTGACCTTCTTTGTATCCGCGACCGCCTCGCCGACACCGATGTTCAGCACGATCTTGTCGAGCCGCGGGATCATCATGTCGTTCTTGTAGCCGAACTCCTCCTTGAGAGCGGAACGGATCTGCTCGTCGTAGAGGGCCTTGAGGCGCGGGGTGTAGTTCGCCGTATCAAGCATCGATCACTTCCCCCGATTTCTTGGCGAAGCGGACCTTCTGGCCATCGACCATCTTGAAGCCGACGCGCGTCGGGCCGCCGTCCTTGGGATCAACGAGCGCGAGGTTGGACAGCTGGATCGGCGCTTCCGCCGCGATCCGGCCACCCTGGCTGCGCTGGCTCTGACGCTCGTGCCGGACGACGACATTGATGCCGGAGACGATCGCGCGGCCCTCTGCGGGGAGCACGCGGGTGATCTCGCCTTCCTTGCCCTTGTCCTTGCCGGTGAGCACGACGACCTTGTCGCCCTTCTTCAGTTTCGCGGCCATCAGAGCACCTCCGGGGCGAGCGAAATGATCTTCATGAAGTTCTTGGCGCGAAGCTCGCGCACCACCGGCCCGAAGATACGGGTGCCGAGCGGCTCCATGTTGTTGTTGAGGATCACGGCGGCGTTCCGGTCGAAGCGGATCGCGGTGCCGTCCTCGCGGCGAACTTCCTTGGCGGTGCGAACGACGACGGCCTTGCGGACGTCACCCTTCTTCACGCGGCCACGCGGGTTCGCTTCCTTGACCGACACCACGATGATGTCGCCCACGGACGCATATTTCCGCTTGGCACCGCCGAGAACCTTGATGCACTGCACCCGGCGCGCGCCGGAGTTGTCAGCGACATCCAGATTCGTCTGCATCTGGATCATGGTTTTACTCCCGACCTGTGGGGACCCGCCCCACGGTTTCGATCAGATCTGCCGGTCAGACGGCCGATTGCTCGGTCACGACTTCCCAACGCTTGGTTTTGGACCTGGGCGCGCATTCCTGGATGCGAACCGTGTCCCCGGTCCGGAACGCGTTGTCCGCGTCATGGGCCCGGTATTTCTTCGAAAGACGCACGGTCTTTTTCAGAACAGGGTGGGTGAAGCGACGCTCGACGAGAACGGTCACGGTCTGGTCGTTCTTGTCGCTCGTCACGACACCTTGAAGAATTCGCTTGGGCATCTTCTCTACTCTCCGTTCACTCGGCCGCCGCGGCGGCCTTTTCACCCAGCACGGTGTTCACGCGCGCGATATCGCGGCGGACCGACTTCATGCGGGCGGTGTTCTCCAGCTGGCCGGTGGCCTGCTGGAAACGGAGGTTGAAGGCCTCCTTCTTGAGCTGGCCGAGCTGCTCGCGCAACTCATCAGCGGTCTTGTCACGCAGTTCCGTGGCGTTCATCGCCGGTCTTCCTTTCAACAATCACCGGAAGGCCCCGCGAAGGGTCACCCTGATTCCGGTGGAGGTCTGGATGAGGGCGCCGGATACTCCCTTACGCCCCGCTTGGCAACCCCAAAGGCCGCCGCGACCCCATCTCTCCAAAGCGAAGGCGGGCCCGGTGCCGGGCCCGCCCAATTCTGTCTTTCGGATGGCTTACCAGTCTTCGCGCTGGATGAACCGGCACTTGACGGGCAGCTTCATCGCGGCGAGGCGCAGCGCCTCCTTCGCGACCGGCTCGGACACGCCGTCGATCTCGAACATCACGCGACCGGGCTTGACCTTCGCGGTCCAGCGGTCGACGGAGCCCTTGCCCTTACCCATCCGGACCTCGATCGGCTTCGCCGTGACCGGAAGATCGGGGAAGATGCGGATCCACACGCGGCCCTGACGCTTCATGTGGCGCGTCATGGCACGGCGGGCTGCCTCGATCTGGCGCGCGGTGATGCGCTCGGGCTCGACCGCCTTGAGGCCGAACTGACCGAAGTTGAGATCGGTGCCGCCCTTCGCGAGGCCGTGGATACGGCCCTTGTGCTGCTTGCGGAATTTCGTGCGCTTCGGCTGAAGCATCGTTTCTCTCCTTGCTCAGGGATCAGCGGGACGGACGCCCGCCACCCCCTGCCTGAAGTTCCTCCTGGCGGCGATCACGCGCTTGCGGGTCGTGCTCCATGATCTCGCCTTTGAAGATCCAGACCTTGATCCCGATGATACCGTAGGCCGTGGACGCCTCGGCATGCGCGTAGTCGATATCCGCACGCAGCGTGTGCAGCGGCACCCGGCCGTCGCGCTGCCATTCGGTCCGCGCGATCTCCGCGCCACCCAGACGGCCGGCGAGGTTGATCCGGATGCCCTGGGCACCCATGCGCATCGCGTTCTGGACGGCACGCTTCATCGCGCGGCGGAACGACACCCGGCGTTCGAGCTGCTGGGCCACGTTCTCCGCCACGAGCTGGGCGTCGATCTCGGGCTTGCGGACCTCGACGATGTTGAGGTGCAGTTCGCTTGCCGTCAGGCTCGCCAGATCCTTGCGCAGCGCCTCGATATCGGCGCCCTTCTTGCCGATGATGACACCGGGACGGGCAGCATGGATCGTGACGCGGCACTTGCGGTGCGGACGCTCGATGATGATGCGGCTGATGCCCGCCTGGCCGACCTTCTCCTTGATCCGCTTGCGGATCGCGATGTCCTCGTGGAGGAGGTCGCCGTAGTTCTCACCCTCGGCGTACCAGCGGCTGTCCCAGGTCCGGTTGACCTGCAGGCGGAAGCCGATCGGATTGATCTTGTGTCCCATCAGGCATTCTCCCCTTCGGCGGCCGCCTGGCGCACCTTGATCGTGACTTGCGCGAACGGCTTCATGATGCGCCCGAACCGGCCACGCGCCCGCGGACGGCCGCGCTTCATCACGAGGTTCTTGCCGACATAGGCCTCGGCGACGACGAGTTCATCGACGTCGAGCCCGTGGTTGTTCTCGGCGTTGGCGATGGCGGACTGAAGGGTCTTCTTCACGTCCTGCGCGATCCGCTTCTTGGAGAAGGTCAGATCGGCCAGCGCCTTGTCCACCGGCTTGTTGCGGATCATCGCCGCAACCAGGTTCAGTTTCTGCGGGCTGGTCCGGAGCATCCGGGAGACAGCCATCGCTTCGTTCTCCGCGACGCGGCGCGGGTTCTTGTCCTTACCCATGGCTTATTTCCGCTTCGCTTTCTTGTCCGCCGCGTGGCCGTAATACGTCCGCGTGGGCGAATACTCACCGAATTTCTGGCCGATCATCTCTTCGGTGACGAGAACGGGGATGTGCTTCTTCCCGTTATAGACGCCGAAGGTGAGGCCGACGAACTGCGGCAGGATCGTGGACCGGCGGGACCAGATCTTGATGACTTCCTTGCGCCCGGATTCGCGGGCTTTCTCGGCCTTTTTGAGGACGTGCGCGTCGACAAAGGGGCCTTTCCAGACTGAGCGAGACATGGTTCAGGCCTCCCTTACTTCTTGCGCGCGTGGCGCGAGCGGATGATGTACTTGTCGGTCGCCTTGTTGGTGCGGGTCTTCCGCCCCTTCGTCGGCTTGCCCCAGGGGGTGACCGGGTGGCGGCCGCCGGAGGTCCGACCCTCACCGCCGCCATGGGGGTGATCGATCGGGTTCATGACGACACCACGGACGGACGGACGCTTGCCCTTGAGGCGGTTGCGGCCGGCCTTGCCGAAGTTCTGGTTGGAGTTGTCGGGGTTCGAGACCGCGCCAACCGTCGCCATGCATTCCTGCCGGACCATGCGAAGCTCGCCCGAGGAGAGGCGGATCTGCGCGTAGCCGCCGTCACGGCCGACGAACTGGGCGTAGGTGCCCGCGGCGCGCGCGATCTGGCCGCCCTTGCCGGGCTTCAGCTCGACATTGTGGACGATCGTGCCGATCGGCATGCCCGAGAACGGCATCGCGTTGCCCGGCTTCACGTCGACCTTGGCGCCCGCGACGATCATGTCGCCGACATTGAGGCGCTGCGGCGCGAGGATGTAGGCCTGCTCACCATCGGTGTATTTCACCAGCGCGATGAACGCCGTGCGGTTGGGATCGTATTCGATCCGCTCGACCGCGCCGGGCACATCCCACTTGCGCCGCTTGAAATCGACGATGCGGTAGAGCTTTTTGACGCCGCCGCCACGGCGGCGCATCGTGATCCGTCCGGTGTTGTTCCGGCCGCCCTTGCCCGTCAGACCTTCGGTCAGACGCTTGACAGGACGCCCCTTCCACAGCTCCGAACGGTCGATCAGAACCAGCCCGCGCTGGCCAGGCGTTGTCGGCTTGTACGACTTGAGTGCCATGCTTTCTGTCTTCCGTTGCTAGTGGTTGAAACGGCGGGCCCTCAGAGGCCCGTCGTCACGTCGATCGTGTTGCCATCTTCGAGGGTCACGTAGGCCTTCTTCACATCCCGGCGCTTGCCGAGGATGCCGCGGAACCGCTTCACCTTGCCCTTGGCGACGGTGGTGTTGACCGCCTTCACCTTGACGTTGAAGAGGCTTTCCACCGCTTCCTTGATGAGCGGCTTGTTCGCGTCCGGAGCCACTTCGAAAACAACGATGTTGTTTTCGGAAGCCATCGTCGCCTTCTCGGTGATGATCGGCTTGCGGATCACGTCGTAGAGATCGGGCTTCGTGCTCATTTCAGGCGCGCCTCCAGCGCTTCGACTGCGGCCTTCGTCAGGACGAGCTTGTCCTGGCGCAGGATGTCGTAGACGTTCGCGCCGGCGCTCGGCAGCACATCTAGATCGCGGATGTTGGCCGCTGCGCGGGCGAAGTTCTCGTTGAGCTCGGGCCCATCGATCAGGAGCGCCCGGCCGATGCCGAGCTTCTCCAGCGCGACGGCGAGCGCCCGCGTCTTGGGCTGGTCGAGGGATGCGGTGTCGATCACGATCAGATCGCCCGAACCCGCTTTCGCCGACAGCGCCATCTTCAGGCCGAGCTGGCGGACCTTCTTCTGAAGGTCGTGGGCATGGCTGCGCGGCGTCGGGCCCTTGTAGGTCCCGCCCTTGCGGAAGATCGGCGCCTTGCGGGAACCGTGGCGTGCGCCGCCGGTGCCTTTCTGACGATAGATCTTCTTCGTGGAGTAGCTCACCTCCGTGCGCGTCTTGACCGAATGGGTGCCGGCCTGGGCGCGTGCCCGCTGCCAGCGCACCACGCGGTGCAGGATGTCGGCGCGCGGTTCGACCGCGAACACGTCATCGGCAAGCTCGATCGTACCGGCCTTGCCCGCATCGAGGGTCAGAACATCAGTTTTCATTGTTCTCGCCTCCGTCCTCGGCCTTGTCGGCCTGGATCTCAGCCTCGGCTTCCTTCAGCGCCGCCTCTTCGGCCGCCGCCTGCTCTGCCGCGAGGCGTTCGGCCTCCGCAGCCTCGGCTGCTGCCGCTTCCTCGGCCGCGGCCTGCGCCGCGCGCTCGGCTTCCTCGGCCGCGGATTTCAGCGCCGCGGGCAGGATCACGTTCTCGGGCGTCGGTTTCTTGACCGCGTCCTTGATCGTCACCCAACCACCCTTGGACCCGGGAACCGCGCCCTTGACCATGATCAGGCCGCGATCCGCGTCGGTCTTGACGACCTGCAGGTTCTGCGTGGTGACACGGACGGCGCCCATGTGACCGGCCATCTTCTTGCCCTTGAACACCCGGCCCGGCTCCTGGCACTGGCCGGTGGAGCCGTGCGAGCGGTGGGAGATCGACACGCCGTGGGACGCACGCAGACCGCCGAAATTGTGCCGCTTCATGGCACCGGCGAAGCCCTTGCCGATCGTGGTGCCCGCGATGTCCACATACTGTCCCTCGAAGTAGTGGTTCGCGGTGATTTCCTCACCCACGTCGATCATGTTCTCCGGGTCCACGCGGAACTCGGCCAGCTTGCGCTTGGGCGCGACCTTCGCCACGGCGAAATGGCCGCGCATCGGCTGCGTGGTGTTCTTGGCCTTGGCGAAACCGGCGCCGAGCTGAACGGCGGTGTAGCCGTCCCGCTCCGCCGTGCGCTGCGCGACGACCTGAACGTTTTCCATCTGGAGAACGGTGACGGGAACCTGCCGCCCGTCCTCCATGAACAGCCGGGTCATGCCCAGCTTCTTTGCGATAACTCCGGAACGCATCTTCCGCGCCTCCTCAGAGCTTGATTTCGACATCCACGCCGGCGGCGAGGTCGAGCTTCATCAGCGCGTCCACCGTCTGCGGGGTCGGGTCAACGATATCGAGAAGCCGCTTGTGCGTGCGGATCTCGAATTGCTCACGAGATTTCTTGTCGATGTGCGGACCGCGCAGCACCGTGAACTTCTCGATTTTGTTGGGCAGCGGAATCGGGCCACGGACCTGGGCGCCAGTGCGCTTGGCCGTATTGACGATTTCCCGCGTGCTGGCATCC
>JBMYPI010000087.1:0-9199 GCA_049600155.1 Rubricella sp. | reverse complement strand
CGGTTGTCTTTCTCATGACTGTCGCGGTCGTTGCCAGCCCCATTCCAAGCGCGCCGGTCGCGCTGGCCTCGGGAGCCGCCTATGGCCACTTCGCCGGTACTCTCTATGTCGCCCTTGGATCCGAGATCGGTGCGCTTGTGGCTTTCCTCATCGCTCGAGGTTTGGGGCGTGGACCGGTCGAGCGCCTTCTCGGCGAAAAGGCCGACTACGGTCTGCTGGGCTCACAGAATGCGCTGACGCTGACGGTTTTCGTGAGCCGTCTCCTGCCCTTCGTCTCTTTCGACGCGATGAGCTATGCCGCTGGGCTCAGTCGGCTCCACTTCTGGCGCTTCGCCCTCGCCACGATGGCCGGCATCCTGCCGGCGAGCTTCGTGCTCGCGCATTTCGGCAGCGCTGCGATGGAGGGCAGCTTCGGAAGCGCGGAATGGATCGTCCTTGGACTGGGCCTCACGACGGGCCTTCCCCTCCTGCTGGTTGCGCTTCGGCATGGTGCCGCTCCGAGAAAGGACAGACCCAAGAAGGACATTAGGGAGGCCCGTCGATCATGAGTTCCGACTACCAGCAGAACAGCCTCAGCCTGCCCGACGCCGTGGCGATGGGAACGGGCGTGATGATCGGCGCCGGTATCCTTGCCCTGACCGGGCAGATTGCCGAACTGGCGGGCGCGTTGTTCCCATTGGCATTCGTCGCTGGCGCCGTCGTGACCGCATTCAGCGCCTACACCTACATCAAGATGTCGAATACCTGGCCGTCCGCGGGCGGCATCGGCATGATCCTCAAGAAGGCCTATGGACCGACAACGGTTGCCGCTGGCGCGGCACTCCTGATGGCCCTTTCGATGGTCATCAACGAAAGCCTGGTTGCACGAACCTTCGCCACCTACCTAATGCGCGGTCTGGGGATGGAGCCGGGCGGCTGGCTCGTCTCGGCGATCGGTGTCGGCCTCATCGTCTTCGCCTACCTCGTGAATGCCTCCGGCAACAGATCGGTGGGGTTCCTGTCGCAGGTCATGGCGGTCCTCAAGGTTGGAGGGATCGCGCTCTTCGGCATCGCGGCACTGTGGGCGGGTGGCATCTCCTTCGAGGCGACGGGCGACGGGGAAACGGGCGCCGCCGGTTTCGTCGCATCGCTCGCCCTCGCGATCCTCGCGTTCAAGGGCTTCACGACGATCACGAATTCCGGCGCCGAGATCGCGGACCCGCACCGCAATGTCGGCCGCGCCATCGTCATCTCCATCGCGATCTGCGTGGTGGTCTACCTGCTCGTGGCCTTCGCCGTGGGCTCGAGCCTGCCGCTCGACCGGATCATCGCCGCAAAAGACTATGCGCTCGCCGAAGCGGCGGAGCCCGCGCTCGGCCGGATCGGTTTCTACATGACGGTGGCGCTGGCGCTCGTCGCGACAGCCTCGGGCGTGATCGCAAGCATTTTCGCGGTGTCCCGCATGCTCGCCATGCTGACCGACATGAAGATGATCCTGCACAGTCACTTCGGAATGCCGGGCACGATCCGGGATCACACTCTTGTCTACACGGTCGTGATCGCAGGCGTTCTCACCATCTTCTTCGACCTCAGCCGCATCGCGTCCCTCGGAGCTTTCTTCTACCTCGTGATGGACATGCTGATCCATTGGGGCGTCTGGCGTCACCTGAGGGAAGAGATCGGCGCGCGAGGGTGGATCCTCCTCACCGCAATCGGTCTCGACGCTGTCGTGCTCGGAGCCTTCACCGTGATGAAATGGCAAAGCGACCCGACGATCGTTCTGATCGCGCTGGCCGCCATGGCAGCCGTCTTCGCGTTCGAGCATGTCTTCCTGAAGCTCAACCCGCCCGTGGACGGCGATCATGACAACGGGCCGACCGGCACTATTGAAACAGAGAAATCATCCCCTTGACCTTCCAACCGTTGGAAGCCCCACATTGAGTCCCGAAAGGGGAATCCCAATGTCTGAACACGCCCATCATCATCACGACGCTCCACCGTCTGGCGCGAAGACCGCGACGGATCCCGTCTGCGGCATGCAGGTCGAAATGCGCCAGGACGCGCGATCGCGCGAGTATGGCGGAGAGACCTTCTGGTTCTGTTCCGAAGGCTGCCAGACGAAATTCGATGCCGATCCCTATTTCTATGCATCAGGGAATGCGCAGAAGACCGAGCAGAAAGCCACGCCAGGCACTCAATGGACCTGCCCGATGCATCCCGAGATCGTCCGTGACGAGCCGGGGAGTTGCCCGATCTGCGGCATGGCGCTCGAACCGATGGTGCCCTCGGACGAACCCAGCGAAGAACTCACCGACTTCACCCGACGTATGTGGATCAGTGCCGCGGCAGCGGTGCCGCTGGTCGTGATCACCATGGGCGAACTTGTGGGCCTCGACGTGCGGGGCTGGATGGGCCACCAGCTGTCTATCTACGCCGAGTTCATGCTTGCGACCCCGGTCATACTCTGGGCGGCCCTACCCTTCTTTCGGAGGGGCCTCGACTCCTTCCGGAACCTTTCGCCAAACATGTGGACCCTGATCTCGCTCGGTGTCGGCGCAGCCTACATCTATTCGCTCGCCGCCACCTTCACGCCCGGTATCTTTCCCGAGGAATACCGGATGGGACACGGCGTCGGCACGTACTACGAGGCGGCCGTCGTCATTGTCGCACTCGTCTTCGTGGGTCAGGTTCTGGAGCTTCGAGCCCGGGAACGCACCGGTGACGCGATCCGTGCGCTTCTTGACCTCGCACCCAAGACCGCGCGGCGCATCTTGGAAGACGGAACGGAATACGACGCGCCGCTCGAGAACATCGTCGAGGGCGACCTCCTGCGCGTACGGCCGGGCGACAGCATTCCGGTGGACGGCGAAGTGGTGGAGGGCCGCTCCTCCATCGACGAAAGCATGATCACGGGCGAGCCGGTTCCTGTCGAGAAGACCGAAGGAGACCGGGTGACCGGCGGGACCATCAACAAGAACGGAACGCTGGCGATCCGGGCAACGCAGGTCGGCGCCAACACGGTGCTGGCCCAGATCGTTGAGATGGTCGCCGGCGCCCGGCGCTCCCGCGCGCCCATCCAGGGGCTGGCAGACCGCGTATCTTCGATTTTCGTGCCAACGGTCGTGGCGATAGCAATTGCGGCGTTCTTCGCCTGGCTCGCGTTCGGTCCCGAACCGGCGCTGGCCTTCGCCATCGCCTCGGCCGTCTCCGTCCTCATCATCGCCTGTCCCTGCGCGCTCGGGCTCGCCACGCCGATCTCGATCACGACGGCCGCCGGACGCGGCGCGCAGGCGGGCGTGCTGATCAAGGACGCCGAAGCGCTCGAACGGATGGCGCGTGTGGACACCGTCATCGTCGACAAGACCGGCACGCTGACCGAAGGCAAGCCGAAGCTCACCGATGTCGTGGCGCTCGACGGGCACGACGAGACCGAGGTGCTGTCGCTCGCCGCCGCGCTCGAGCGTGGGTCCGAGCATCCGCTCGCCGAAGCCATCGTCGAGGGGGCCCGCGATCGCGGTGCGAAGGTCGGTCGCGCGGACGACTTCGACGCCGTAACCGGCAAGGGTGTGCGCGGCACGGTCGACGGCAGGCCGGTGGCGCTTGGCAACCGTGGCATGATGACCGAACTGGAGATCGCGACGGACGCAGCGGAGGATGCCGCCGACGGCCTGCGCGCAGAAGGAAAGACGGCGATGTTCGTCGCGGTCGATGGCGAACTGGCGGGGATCGTCGCCGTCGCCGACCCGATCAAGGAAACCACGGAAAGCGCGATCCGCGACCTTCACGCCCTCGGGCTGACCGTGATCATGGCCACCGGGGACAACCAGCGCACGGCCGAAGCGGTCGCACGCAAGCTGGGGATCGACGAGGTGCGCGCCGGTGTGCTCCCCGAGGACAAGAAGACGCTCGTGGAAGAGCTAAGAGCCAAGGGCGCCCGGATCGCCATGGCGGGTGACGGCGTGAACGATGCACCGGCCCTTGCCGCAGCGGATGTCGGCATCGCCATGAGCACGGGAGCAGACGTCGCCGTCGAAAGCGCCGGGATCACGCTCATGCGCGGCGATCTCGTGGGGCTCGTGCGCGCGCGCAGACTCGCGACGGGGACACTGCGCAACATCAAGCAGAACCTGTTCTTCGCCTTCGCCTACAACGCAGCCGGTGTGCCGATCGCGGCAGGTATCCTGTACCCTTTCATCGGACTGCTGCTCTCGCCGATGATCGCTGCGGCGGCGATGAGCCTGTCGTCGGTCTCGGTTATCTCGAACGCGCTGCGGCTGCGGCGCCTTGAACTCTGAGAGACACGACGTGTTCGCCCGACCTCGCGCGCAAATAATCGGAACCAGGGACCGGGGCCGACGCACGTTCTGTTCAGGGCGGCCATCCGGTCCTCCGCTTGCCTCCCGAAGCCCGGCCTCTAAGACTCAACGTGACAAGGAGAACCCGAAATGAAGTTTCACGTCCCGGACATGAGCTGCGGCCACTGCACGGCCGCCATCGACAAGGCGCTCAAGGCGGTCGATCCGGCTGCGAAGGTCGATACCAACCTGTCAACGAAGACCGTCACGATTGCGTCCGGCAAGGATGCCGCTTCGCTTCAGGCCGCCCTGAAGGAAGCCGGCTACCCCGCGACTCCGGCTTGATGACCTCGATGTGACATCTCGAGTTAATGGCCGCCAAAACCGAACAGGATTGGAACTGGAAATACGCATGAACAGACGAGAATTCATTGTTGCTGGCGTCGCCACTGCCGGGCTGGCCGGAGTGGTCCACGCTCAGTCGCTGGCACCGCGCATCGAGGTCTACAAATCGCCAACCTGCGGATGCTGCTCGGCTTGGGTCGAGCACATGGCGCGCGCAGGCTTCGCCGTGGACGCGCACGATATCGATCAGGACGCGCTTTATTCGCTCAAGGCTCAGTCCGGAATCACGCCCGAACTGGCCTCTTGCCACACCGCAATCGTCGACGGCTACGTCGTTGAGGGCCACGTGCCTGCTGAGGATGTCGCGCGTCTGCTCGCCGAACGACCGGAAGCCATCGGTTTGTCGGTTCCTGGGATGCCGATCGGCTCACCTGGCATGGAGATGGGCAATCAACGCGATGTGTTCGATACCCTGTTGGTGATGAGCGACGGATCAACGGAAGTTTTCCGGCGACACGCGTAGCAGTTTGCTTCACGTCCTACCTTCTTTTCTCGCAAAGCGCATTCTCCGGAAGCTTCCCCACGATATTCGTGCTCTTCGGCAGCTGGATCCCATTTTCGGCTGCCGGAGAACCCTACCGCTGCTGTGCGTCGGGAATAGCTGTTACTCCCATCCTCCGACAACTTCAAAAGACCGACCGTCGCGCAGGCACTCCGGTAGATCCCGCCGACATCGAAACCAACGCGACAAGACGCGAAATCACGCGATCGAAACATGAACACTAGTTGCACACGACACCAAGCAAACATCTGAACTCTCGAAGGAATCGCACAATCCATCACCAGACCGATGATCACGCTGTCCGGCTCCGTCGGATCTGTTCTTGTGGGACCCGGAGCCGTGGATCACGATCATTGCTTCGCCATCTCACGTTTCGGATGCGACCGCCTTGCCTTCGCAAACCCACGATCCGTCGCGATGAATCGCTCGAGCATGGGAACCACCAGCTTTTTCGGTTCGATCGGGCCCCGTCCGGCTTCCCGGCCCAGTATTTCACCATAGGCGATCAGGTCGCGATGCAGCTCTGCGGGCAGTTCCACTGTCAGCTTCACCGGCTTGTCGTCGGGGATCGGTCCGAGTTTCAACTTGGTCATGTCAGCCTCCGGGTGGCGCGAAGACGAGATCGCGCGTGACGATCACGCGGACCGGAAAGCCCGGGCGAATGGTGAGGGTCGGCGGGACCTCCAGCTGGCGTTGAACGATGCGCTGCCCGGCCTCGTTGATCGTGTCGACCGCCCCGTCGCGGAGGGCACGGGCCAAGCGGTCTTCCTCGTCAGTGGCAAGCTCCACCCCGATCGCCAGCAAGGTCGAAAGCCCCGCCGCGCGCAGGACGCTGGCCCAGTGGTTGTCGACGCGGTCCTCGAGACCGGCAAAGCCCGCGGCATCCGCCCCGGGCTGGCGTTCGAGCACGAGGGATCGTCCATCGGGGAAGATCAATCGCGTCCAGATCAAGAGCACGCGACGCTGGCCTGCGGTGACATTGTCGTCATAGGCGCCGATCAGGCGGGTGCCTTGCGGGATCAGCAGCAGGCTGCCCGTAGGGCTGTCATAAATGTTCTGGGTGACCTGCGCGGTGATCTGGCCCGGAAGGTCGGAACGGATGCCGGTGATCAGCGCCGCCGGGATGACGGAGCCGGCCTGCAGGAGGTAAGGAGACGCTGGCGGCTGCAGGCGGTCGGGCGCGACCGTTCGGCGGTCAGTCGGTGCCGTCAGAAAGGCCTGACGCGGATCGTTTTCCGGGGCGGCGACCAAACCGCCCCCCGGCGCCGCTGCTGGCACCTGGAACCCGGTGGATACGGGCGCTCCGGGCCGCGTCTGGAAAAACAACTCACTGACACGGGCGGCCTCCAGTTCCGCAAGTCGCTGCTGTTCCGCCGGGTCCATTGTCGACGGCGCAAGGCTCGGCGCGGTGACGGGCTGGCCCCGTTGCTGCGCGTCGAGAATGCCGCCGCCGAGGTCGCCCGGCAGGGGCGGACCGAGCCGGGGAATAGCGTCGTAGCTACCCGGCAGGTCGCGGAGGCCATCGGCGGGCTGGCGGCGATCGGTGGTGATCAGCTCTTCCGGAGTGGCGGTCTGGTCCGGGCGTTGCAGGCCGTAGATCAGCGCGGCACCGATGCCGAGGCCTGCGACGACGCCGAGCCCGATGATCACCTTGCGCGAAATCCGTGTGACGCGCGGCGGATCGGCGCGCAGGCGCATGGCGGCGGCGGTGTCGGTCGATGGCTCGCTCATGTCCCCCGCTCCGCATCGTGCCGCACCACTGCCGCCTCGGTCTGGGGTTCGATCCGCAGGATCCGGACCACTTCCTGTCGAGGGCCACGTCCGAGACGCAGCTCGGCCGCACCGAAGAGCCGGTCGACGATGAGCAGATTGCCGTGGATGCGGGAGTTGACGATCTCCAGCTCACCATCGGCGCCCAGCACGAAGAGCGGCGGCATCTCGCCCTGGGCGATGCCGCGCGGGAAGACGACATAGACCCGGCGCCCGTCATCGAAGACCGAGACCGGTCGCCAGGGCGGGCTGTCGCCTTGCAACCCGTAGCGGTGGTTGCGCGCATGCGCGGGCGGGATATGCGGCGTGGCCGGCGCGACGCGGGGTGTCTCGGGCGCGCGCGGATAGGCCCAGGAGATGGCGGGCATCCAGATCTCTTCGCTGGCGTTGAGCTCGATGAGATATGTTCTTCGATCTGTGCTGATGACCAGGTTCGTGCTGATATCGGGCCGGGTCGGTTTCACGAGGACGAGGACGCGGGTGTCACGACCCGCGCCGCTTTCGGTGTCGCCGATGATCCAGCGCGCGGTATCGCCGGCGGCGATCGGGCCGGTCCCGGCGAGACGTTCGCCGGGTTCGAGGGCGATGGTCGTGATCTGGCCCGGGGCGGCGTAGACCTGATAGAGTGCGCCCTCGGACCAGGGGTAGATCTGGATCGCGTTGAAATACCCCGCCTGCCGCGGTTCGACGCGGGCGGCGGCATTGGCATTTCCGACCTGGGCGACAGGTGTCGCGGCCGCCTCCCCGCCCCGGCTCGGGGTCCAGGCAGGCGGGACATGGAGCGGGCGCGGCCGGTCGTCGGGCGCAACTGCGGGCGGCGACGGCAAGGGCGGCACCGCGTCGTCATAGGCGAAGTCCGGCGGACGGTCGCTGGCGCAGCCGGCCAGAAGCGTGGTGGCGAGGAGCATGGTAGGAAGGATCGGTCGGGTCATTGGCTCATCTCACGCGACCAGTTGATCGCATTCACATAGATGCCGAGGGGATTGGCGCGCAGGCGTTCGGCCGTGCGCGGCGGGTCGATGACGATGGTCAGGATCGCGGTCCAGCGTTCGGTGCGGGCCAGCTGCCCGTTCTCGTAGTGCCGCTCGGACCAGGCCACCCGGAAACTGTCAGGCGAGGCACGGATGACGCTCGAGACCTCGACCGAGACCTGGTCCTCGCCCACCCGCGTGAAGGGGTCATTGGCGCGGGCATGGTCGTTCAGCGCGAGCGCGCCGCGGTCGGTGGTGAATTCATAGGCGCGGAGCCAGTTCTGCCGCACGACGATGGGATCGGCGGGCAGGCCCCGGACCTCTTCGATGAAGCGGGCGAGATGCCAGGCGATCTGCGGATCGCTCGGACGATACCCGGCGCTTGCCGCCTCGACGGCGCGGGCTTCGCCATGCCGATCGATCTCGACGACATAGGGCACCACGGTGCCGCGCGCCGATTGCCAGACCAGCGCCGTGGCGAAACCGCCCGCGAGGACCAGGCAGCCGAAGGCCATGAGGCGCCAGTTCTTCGCCTGCACCCGGGCGGAACCGATGCGCTCGTCCCAGACCTGGGCGGCCTTCTGGTAAGGGGTCTCGGGGTCCGGGGTCTTGCCGTAATGCGCGGCGGCGCGTTTGAAGAGGCTCATGAGCGATCGCTTTCAGAGAGGGAAACGGAGGCGCCGGAGCCGGGGCTGTCCCCGGCGCGCAGCGCATGGGTGGCGGCGGAAACGCCGTGGCTCATGGCCTGGCTGCGGCGCATGGAGCGCGCCCAGGCCGGTGGATGGCCTGCGGGGGCGGACGTGGCGGTCGACGCGCCTGTCCCGCTGCCGAGCGAGGAGGCGCCGCCAGTGGCGGCGAAGCCAGCGCGGGCACCGTCGGCATGGCTTGCCTTGACCGCTTCGGAGGCCGAGGCGGCGGCGCGGCGCAGGGGTGATGCGGCGGCGGACCCGGCGACCCTTGCTACGCCACCGAGTCCGGAGGCCACACCGGCAGCGCCGGTCTGGCCCATCGATCCGAGGCTGTAGGCGGTGGACGCCGCCCCGGTGGCGGCAGCGACCCCGCGCGTGGCAGCGGCCCCGCCCGAGGCGAGCGCCACGGCCCCTCGGGCGCCGAGCAGGGCCCCGCCGCCGGCCGCGACGGCAGCACCGCCCACGGCGAGCCCGGTGCCGACGGCCGCGCCTGCGCCCAGTTGCGGGCCGCCGGAAACGAGGCCGGTGGCAATGCCGGGGCCGAAGATGCCGAGACCGAGGAGTGAGAGGGCGGCCAGCACGATCGCC
>JBMYPI010000086.1:0-9304 GCA_049600155.1 Rubricella sp. | reverse complement strand
TTGCGAAAGGGCGAGCTCGGCCGCTTCCAGATCGACCTCGCTGCCGAGCCCCCGCGCGCGAATATCGCGCTGGCGCGCGAGTGCCGCCGCGCGCAGATCCCTTTGGGACTGCGCCGCGGAAAGCTCGAGTTCCGCCAGAGCGAGCGCGGCGCGGTTCTCTTCGACCGTCGACCGGGCTTCGGCCAGTTCGGCGCGCGCCGTGTCGCGGGCGGCGCGTGCCTCGGCCGGATCGATGACGGCGACGATCTCGCCCGCCTCGATCGCGTTTCCGGCACGCAGGCGAGGCGAAAGCGTCACGATCGTGCCGGATGCGGAAGCGCGCAGGTCGAGTCTGCGTTGCGCTTCCACTGTCCCGAAGGCGGAAATGACCGGCGAGAAAGTCTCGTTGCGGAGGGTTTCGGTCGCGACGGTGAAGGTTCGCTCGCCGCCGCCCGGCCGTGCTCCCCGCGCCTCGTCCGATCCGTCCGGGCGCAGGGTCGCTGCCGCGGCGAGCAGAAGCCCCGCGGTGATCGCTGTCAGCGCTATGCCCGTCAGGGCGCGGATAAGGAAACGCACGTCAGGCCGACCTTTCATGCTCTTTCGCGTGTCGATCCTTGATATAGGAGCGTTCTACCGGAAATCGCGGAGGCGTTGTGCCGCGTCCGTCATTTGCGGCGCAGGTGCTCGTCCAGCCTCGGCATGATCTCGACGAAATTGCAGGGGCGGTGCCGGTAATCGAGCTGTGGCCCGAGGATCTCGTCCCATCCATCCCGGCAGGCGCTTGTGGAGCCGGGAAGGGCGAAAAGGTAGGTCCCGCCGGCGACGCCCCCGCAGGCGCGGGACTGAACCGCGGAAGTGCCGATCTTCTGGACCGATATCATCGTGAAGAGCGTGGAGAACGCGTCGATCTCCTTCTCGTAGACATCGCGATGGGCCTCGACGGTGACATCCCGCCCGGTCAGCCCCGTTCCGCCGGTAGAAATGATGACATCCACATCATCCCGTTCGATCCACTCCCGCAACTGGCCGGCGATTGCGCCGCGATCGTCGGGCAGCATGACACGATCCGCGAGCGTATGGCCCTCCTCGGTCAGGCGCGAGACAAGGAGATCGCCGGATCGATCATCCTCCAGCGTCCGCGTATCCGAAACCGAAAGGATCGCGATACGGACGGGAAGGAAAGGGCGGCTTTCGTCGATTCGACTCATTGTTTGATTTCAAACCAGTTCACGCTGGGGCCGAGATTGGCGATGGTCGAACGACCGATCCTCGCCCGCTCGCCCCATGAGGGGTGGACGTGTCCGCAGAACACGAATTGTGGCTGGAGCCGCTCTATCGCCTCGCACACGGCGACCGAACCGATCGATCGCCCGTCCTGGAGGCGGTCACAGGCGCCACTGGGCGGCGAATGCGTGATCAGGATGTCGGCCCTTGCGATGCCGGAGAGCATGTCCCGCGCATCCTCTTCATCCAGATCGAAGGACGGCCACGGCGGCGACGGCAGCGGCGGGATCGCACAGCCGATCCCGGCGATCGTCACGCCTTCGAAAACCGTTGTCGCACCGTGGAGAACGCGAGCGTCCGTCGCGTTCCGAAGCGCCGCCTCGGTTTCGTTGTTGCCGGGAACGTAGACGGCCTTGTCCTGCATCGGATCGAGCCACGTCATCGCTTCGTCTAGGCCCTGATGCACCGTCGCGAAATCGCCCGCACCGATCACGAGGTCAGCGTTGCGCGCCGCCTCGACGATCGCTGTCGCGGCAACGGCGTCGCGGTGCAGATCGGAAAACGCCAGTATCCTCATGTCCTGCCCTCCAGTTTCGCCTTGAGGGAAAGGAGATCGGCCCAGGCTGCCGCCTTCTTCTGTGGGTCGCGAAGAAGTGCGGCGGGATGAAAGCTCGGCATGGCCGGGACGCCCAGAACGTCGTGCCACGTTCCGCGCATCCTCGTGATGCCCGCGCTCGTCTCTAGAACGGTCTTCATCGACGGATTGCCGAGAAGAAGAAGCGCCTCGGGCGCGGCGAGTTCGATATGGCGCATCAGAAAGGGCCGCATCATCGCCACTTCGTCGGAAGATGGATCGCGGTTGGCCGGCGGCCGCCAGGGAATGACATTGGTGATGTATACGGCCGTCTCGGGGTTCTCCGAGGCGCGGTCGAGGCCGATCGCGGCGAGCATGCGGTCCAGCAGCTTGCCCGATGGGCCCACGAAGGGTTTGCCGAGCCGGTCCTCCTCCGCGCCGGGCGCCTCGCCGATGACCATGAGCCGGGCGGCCGGATTTCCGTCGGAAAAGACGAAATTGATGGCGCCCTTCTTGAGAGCGCAACCGTCGAAACCCGACATCGCGTCCCGAAGGGCGTCAAGGGTCGCGCAGGCGGCGGCGATACGCGCGGTATCCGGAACGGGCGGGGCCGGTCGCGCGGCCTGTTGCGGCTCGGCTAGCCGCTCCGTCCGGGACTCGCTCGCGCGTGGCTCTTGCGGTTGCTGTTCGAACCGGTCGATCGGCGCATCGAGAATTGCATCGCCTGCACCGCACTCCACCTGGAAGGCGAGCGCATCGCGCAGGGCGAACCAATCGCCGCTCATTTGACGTAGCCCGGGCGTTGCCGAATGCCGTCCATCCACGCATGGGTGCCGACATGCTCCTCGGGCACGGACATCCGGATCGTCCGCATGAACTCGACCGATACGATTGCGGTGATGTCGGCGATGGTGAAGCGCTCGCCCGCGATGAAGGGCGTCTCCGCGAGCGCGACCTCCAGCATCTCCAGCCCGCGCTGGACGCGGGGGCGGTTCACCTCGGCCCATTCGGGCACCTGCGGGCTTTCGAGCACCTCCATTGCCGGGTTTCCGTGGCGAAGGACCTGCGCCACAGGCAGAAGCAGGCCGAACTCCATCCGGCGCGACCACATCTCCACGACCGCCTGCTCAAGCGGGTCGACGCCCATCAGGTTCGGCTCGGGATAGAGAGCCTCCAGGTATCGGCAGATCGCGACCGTTTCGGTCAGAACCGTGCCGCCCACGAGCTCCAGCGCGGGGACGTGATGCGTGCCCGCCTTGCCGCGATACTCCTCCCGGAAGTGCTCGCCCTGCATGATGTCGAGATCAGTGGTCGGCAGCGTGATTCCCTTCTCAGCGATGAACATCCGCACCCGCCGCGGATTCGGGGCGCGCGGGCTGTCGATCAGGCGGATGGGCTGAGGCAGGGACATGCGGAAAGGCTATCGCAAGCGGTGCCGCGAGGGGAAGAGGGCGTGATGCCCCCCCCCGCTCGATGCGCGGCCCTGAAAAAACCCCCGCCTGCTTGCGCGGGCGGGGGAGGACACGGCGACCGGGTGAATTGGAGGGCCGCCGACAGGGACTGAAGCGCGATCAGGCGATGCCGCCGTCGCGTGCATCTTCCATGGTGCGCAGGCCGGTTGTCGGGGAGCAGACGAGTACGGCCATGTTGCCCGGCTTGTGCTCGTTGCGGAGCATCTTCATGTGCGCCTCCGGCAGATCCTTCCATTCGAACACTTCGGACATGCACGGATCGAGGCGCCGCTCGATCATCAGCTTGTTCGCGGCCGATGCCTGCTTGAGATGGGCGAAGTGGGAGCCCTGGAGGCGCTTCTGGTGCATCCACATGTAGCGCACGTCGAACGTGCAGTTGAAGCCCGTCGTCCCCGCACAGATCACGACCATCCCACCCTTCTTGCAGACGAAGGTGGAGACGGGGAACGTGCTTTCGCCGGGGTGCTCGAACACCATGTCGACGTTCACGCCCTTGCCCGTAATATCCCAGATCGCCTTGCCGAACTTGCGCGCTTCCTTGAACCACTCGGCATATTCGGGGGTGTTCACCGTGGGAAGCTGACCCCAGCAGTTGAAATCCTTCCGGTTCAGAACGCCCTTCGCGCCGAGACCCATCACGAAATCACGCTTCGATTCGTCGGAGATCACGCCGATCGCGTTCGCACCGGCCGTGTTGATGAGTTGGATCGCATAGGAACCAAGGCCGCCCGATGCGCCCCAAACAAGCACGTTATCGCCCGGCTTGAGGTCATGGGGTTCATGGCCGAAAAGCATCCGGTAGGCGGTGGCGAGCGTCAGCGTGTAGCACGCGCTCTCTTCCCAGGTCAGGTGCTTGGGCCGGGGCATGAGCTGCTGGGCCTGCACGCGGGTGAACTGGCCGAAGGAGCCGTCCGGCGTCTCGTAGCCCCAGATCCGCTGGGTCGGAGAATACATCGGATCGCCGCCGTTGCATTCCTCGTCGTCGCCATCGTCCTGGTTGCAGTGAATGACGACCTCGTCACCGACCTTCCAGCGCTTCACCGCGGAACCGACCTTCCAGACGACGCCCGCCGCGTCGGATCCGGCAATGTGGTAGGGCTGCTGATGACCGTCGAAGGGGCTGATCGGCTGGCCGAGCGCGGCCCAGACACCGTTGTAGTTGACGCCCGCTGCCATCACCAGGACGAGCACTTCGTGGCTGTCGAGTTCAGGCGTTTCCACCACTTCGAGCTGCATCGCCGTGTCGGGATTGCCGTGACGTTCGCGGCGGATCGCCCACGCGTACATCTTCGACGGCACATGGCCGAGCGGCGGGATCTCACCCACCTCGTAGAGGTCTTTGAGCTCCGTGTCGGGCGCGGGCGCTTCGAGCGGGGCCATGGCAGTCTCCTTCAAGGCTGGCGCAAGTCTGCGCAACAATCGTTCGTATTTCTGCGCCCCTATGTAACGGAATTGCGTGACCGTTCAAGCGCTATTTTGCATTGCGGCAGAATGTTGCGGCGCGTCAGGCCCCAGATGGGCGATGGAAGCGGCGTAGTAGGTCAGAAGCGGCAGGGCATCCGCGCTCGCCGAGAGCCCGTTTTCGCCTTCGACAACAAGGTGCCGTTCGACCAGAAGACGCAGCCCGCACTCGACCGCGTAGGAAAAGTCATGACGTGGCAGGTGCATGTGCGCGCCCGATGAGAGAAGCACGTCGCGCAGCGCGGCGGCCCGCTCCTCCAGCGCGTCGCGGGCGATCGGCTCACCGTCGAGATCGAGGAAGACGCGCGCGATGAGCGGGACCGGCAGGATCGGGACCACGCGTCCGACTTCCGCCATGAGGGCCGATCCCAGACGCTCGACATCGCTGCCGTGTTCCTCGACGAATCGCGACAGGACGATCGGCCGTCCGAAACTGACGGAGGCGTAGCCGAACCTGTGAAAGCGCCCCCGCAGGCGCAGCCACAACAGATGCAAGGCGAAGCGTATGCTCTTGAAGATGCTGGCGCGGAACCGCGGCCGCCCGTCCGGGCCGCGTTCGTGGTTGATGAGGACGCGATCCTCCAGCACCCGGTCATAGTTCAGTCCGACCGGAACGAAGGCCACATCGCGCCGTTCCGGCCCGTGGCCCTCCAGCAGGTAGGACAGCATGCCGAGTTTCGGCTCTCCCAGATGGCCGTTGCGGCTGAGCCCGCCTTCGGGGAACACGGCCTGCGTGACGCCGCCCTCGGTCGCCATCTGGACGTAGCGCGCCAGAACCCTCCGATAGAGCGGATTGAGAGAGCGTCGCCGGATGAAGAAGGCACCCATCGCCTTTGCGATCTGTTCCAGCGGCCAGACCCGCGCCCATTCGCCCGCCGCGTAGGACAGCGCGGAGCGTTCCGCCGCGAGATAGGTGACGAGCAAGTAATCCATGTTCGACCGATGATTCATGATGAACACGACGGTCGCCTCGGGATCGATCGTATCGAGCGCGGCTTCGTCCACCGTTCCCAGGCGGACGCGATAGAGACTCTGCGCGATCCATCGCGACAACCGGGTGCCGAGGCCGAAATAGGCGGTCGGCGAGAAGTAGGGCACGATCTCACGGGCATAACGCGCCGCCTGGTCGGCAACGAATTCGCGGGGAATGCCCTCCTCCCGCGCCCGCTCCTCCACCGCCTGCATGACGGCCGGATCGTAGGTCAAACGGTCCACAAGCACACGGCGGCGCGTCATCGCAAAGGGTTGTATGGGGAGCTGAAGCCGCGCATTGATCTCGTCGAAGGCGCGGGAGAGTCGGCGGCGGAAGAACCAGCGGACTGGCGGAACAAGCGCACGCTGTATGACCATGATCGCAAGAGCGATCCCGCCCGCTATTACGAGCCAGAGGGGGAGTTCGATCGTCGACGTCATCCTTCGGGCACGATGCGGCACCATCGAGAAGCGGTAAAGGGAAACCGGGTGCGGCAGATGATCATAAAGTTCCGTTTGAATTTCGCTTTGCGAAAGATTATGACCCGTTTCTGATGCCGCGCTGCAGCAAAGGATCCGTCCATGGCACAGAAAGATCGCCCCTGGCTTTTCCGCACCTATGCCGGGCACTCCACGGCCGAGAAGTCGAATGCGCTTTACCGCTCGAACCTCGCCAAGGGGCAGACGGGCCTTTCGGTCGCTTTCGATCTGCCAACGCAGACAGGCTATGACAGCGACCATGTCCTGAGCCGGGGTGAGGTCGGCAAGGTCGGTGTGCCGGTCGCGCATCTGGGCGACATGCGCACACTGTTCGACCAGATCCCGCTCGAACAGATGAACACCTCGATGACGATCAATGCGACGGCGGCATGGCTTCTGGCGCTCTACATCGCCGTCGCGGAGGAGCAGGGCGCCGATGCCTCGAAGCTGCAGGGCACCGTGCAGAACGACATCATCAAGGAATACCTCTCCCGTGGGACCTACGTCTTCCCTCCCGCCCCGTCGCTGCGGCTGATCGGGGACGTGGCGGAGTATTGCTACACGGCCGTCCCCAAGTGGAACCCGATGAACGTCTGTTCCTACCATCTGCAGGAGGCGGGCGCGACGCCCGAGCAGGAACTGGCCTTCGCGCTGGCCACCGCCACGGCTGTGCTCGACGAGGTTCGCCCGCGCGTTGCGGCCGAGGACTTCCCCGGCCTTGTCGCCCGCATTTCCTTCTTCGTGAACGCGGGCATCCGGTTCGTGACCGAGATGTGCAAGATGCGCGCCTTCACCGAACTGTGGGACGAGATCTGCCGTGAACGCTATGGCGTCGAGGATCCGAAACAGCGCCGCTTCCGCTACGGCGTGCAGGTCAACAGCCTCGGGCTGACCGAGCAACAGCCGGAAAACAACGTCTACCGCATCCTCATCGAGATGCTGGCCGTTACGCTTTCGAAAAACGCCCGTGCCCGCGCCGTGCAATTGCCCGCGTGGAACGAGGCGCTCGGCCTGCCCCGGCCCTGGGATCAGCAATGGTCGCTTCGGATGCAGCAGATCATGGCCTACGAGACGGACCTTCTGGAATATGGCGATCTGTTCGACGGGAACCCGGCGGTGGATGCCAAGGTGTCCGAGCTGAAGGACGGCGCACGGTCCGAGCTTGCCCGGATCGACGAGATGGGCGGCGCGGTCGCCGCGATCGACTACATGAAGTCCGCCCTCGTCCAGTCCAACACCGCCCGCCTCTCCCGCATCGAGAAGGGCGATACGGTCGTTGTCGGCGTGAACAAGTACACCGAGGGAGAGCCCTCCCCGCTGGTCGACGAACAGGGTGGGATCATGGTCGTCGATCCCGCCGTCGAGCAGGATCAGATCGAACGGCTGAAAGCCTGGCGTGACTCGCGGGACGAACCCGCCGCGCAAGCCGCGCTCGACGCGTTGCGAGAGGCCGCGCGCTCCGGCGCGAACATCATGCCACCGTCTATCGAAGCCGCGAAAGCGGGCGTCACGACGGGGGAATGGGGCGCAGTGATGCGCGAGGTCTTCGGCGAGTACCGCGCGCCGACGGGCGTCGGCAAATCCGCCGTCGCGGCGAGTGATGGGCTCGAGCAGGTTCAGGCTGCGGTGAAGACCGCCGCCGCGCAGCTCGGCCGCCCGATCAAGTTCCTCGTGGGCAAGCCCGGGCTCGACGGCCATTCGAACGGCGCCGAACAGATCGCCGTGCGTGCACGGGATTCGGGGATGGAGGTCGTCTACGAAGGCATCCGCCTGACGCCAGCGCAGATAGTCAACGC
The DNA here is from genome assembly GCA_049600155.1 of Rubricella sp. Taxonomy (GTDB): domain Bacteria; phylum Pseudomonadota; class Alphaproteobacteria; order Rhodobacterales; family Rhodobacteraceae; genus Rubricella. Next base: position 1,346 of record JBMYPI010000086.1, on the reverse strand, counting down.
AGCGCTGGAGGAATCGGTGCATGTGGTCGGTCTGTCGATCCTCTCGGGTTCGCACGTTCCACTCATGCAGGAAGTCATGGATCGGATGCGCGAGGCGGGGCTCGATGACGTGCCCGTCGTCGTCGGGGGCATCATCCCCGACGAGGATGCGGAGATCCTGAAAGGTTTCGGTGTCGCGCGGGTCTACACACCCAAGGATTTCGAGCTGAACCGGATCATGCTCGACATCGTCGAGTTGGTGACGCCGGAGCCGATCGCGGCGGAATGACCGATGGACGCCGCGCCCGGTTGGGGCGCGGCGCGTGTATCAGACGGGTCGCGGAATGCGGGGGCGGCCGATCCCGCACTCCAGCGTGTCGCGATCCCAACCCGCAAGATCGGCCGCCGCTGCATATGTCGACTCCAGAAACGCCAGCAGCGTTCCCTCCGGGTTTTCCGACGCTCTGACAGCCTCGTAGGGAAGCACGAACTCGCCCAGCGCCTCATGGAAACAGGCCGCCTCGGGCTCCACCGCCGCGCCGGAGAAGCCTTCCGGCACAGGATAGGCGTAGGAGTAGAACATCGCCTCGTCGACGCCGTTTCCACCCGCCCAGAACCCGGCGGAGGAAACTTCATGGCTATAGGCTTCCCGCGTGACAGTGTCGGGCAGAGCCGGGAAACCGCCGGGATGGAGCGGCGCGGAACGGCCCGAAAACCGCGTCACCGCCATGTCGAAACTGCCCCAGAAGATATGCACCGGGCTGACCTTGCCGAGGAAACTCGTCCGGAAGGTCTTGAACACGCCGTCCATCGCGACGAGCGCGCGCCAGAAATCCTGCGCGGCCTGCGGATCGTAGGCGCCGGGGGCGGTCTGCTCCCGGAAGGGGATCGCATCGGGCACCTCGTTCGGGCTGCCATGGATCTCCGTCGGCGCACCGATCCTGGAAAGTGCGGCGAGGAATCGCGAATGGAACTCCGCGACGGACATCGGCTCCAGCGCGAAGGACTCCACCTGACCGTTGGTTGCGTGCAGGACGAGCCGATGGTCGATGAAATCGAACAGCACCTCGTAGCCTGCCTCCGGCCCGGGAACGAGCGAGGTGCCGAGCCCCCGAGCAGTGACATAGAAGGTCGCGTGCCAGCTGTGGTTCACCCACGGCGTATGGGCGAGGCGAAACTTGCCCACGATCTGCGACCACATGTGAAGGCTTTCGCCCGTTTCCTTCCATTTCGCGTAGTCGAGCCTTGGCCAGTTGGACATGTTTCCGCTCCGCTTGTGGCTTCCGAAGTGCGGAATATATGACCGCCCAGCGAACAAACCAGAGGATGGTCCGATGCACGAAATCGTCCGGGAAGAATCCGAAACC
>JBMYPI010000085.1:0-9345 GCA_049600155.1 Rubricella sp. | reverse complement strand
CCGGGCCTTTTCGGACTTCAGACCGAACCCGCCCTGCTTCGCGATCTCGGGGCGGCGGCCCATGACCGCTCCGCCGCTCATCGCTTTCGCTGCGCGCTGTTCGGGGAAGGCGGATGCATGCCCGAGACGCTCGACGCATTCGCGCGCTGGTATGCGCGCGGGCAGAGCGCGGCGGCGGCCGCGATCGGCAGGATCGCCGCCTTGCCGGCGCGCCTCGGCCGTGCCGAACAGCGCGACCGGCCCGACAACGATCCGACCCGGCCATGGGAGAATACGCCCGCCGGTCGCATGAACGGCCATCCCCTGCTGCAGGGCCTCGTCGCGACACGCGGCCGGGGAGCGCTGTGGCGCATGGCCGGCAGGCTCGTCGAACTGGAACGGGTGCTCTCCGACGACCGGTATCTGCCGCCCGTCGCGGCGGTGCCCGGCTGGTCCGCCGCACCCGCGCCGCGCGGGACGCTCCATGTCCGCGCCTCGGTCGAGGCGGGCCGCGTAACGGCATTCGAACGGATCACGCCGACCGATACGGCGCTGGCCCGGCGCGGACAGGCGGAACAGGCGCTCGCGACACTCGACTGCGTCGCGGTCGAGGCGCGCGAACAGGCCGCAAGCATCGTCATGGCCGCCCTCGACCCCAGCGATGCCTTCACCATCCGCGCGGGGGAGACCAGCGATGCATGAGATGTCCATCGCCGAATCCATCCTCGGCATAATCGAGGACAACGCGCTTTCCCAGGGCTTCGAGAAGGTCCGTCGTGTCCGGCTCGAGATCGGCCGCTTCGCGGGCGTGGAAATCCCCGCGCTCCGCTTCGGCTTCGATGTCGTGACGCGCGGCAGCCGGGCCGAAGGCGCGGCCCTCGACATCGACGAGGTTCCGGGCCTGGGCCTGTGCTTCGGCTGCGGCGAGGAAGTGGAGATCGCCCACAGGCTCGACCCCTGCCCGCGCTGCGGGAGCGGTCAGGTCACGCCCGTCGGCGGCGACGAAATGAAGATCAAGGATCTGGAGGTCATCTGAAGATGTGCACGACATGCGGTTGCGCGGGCGATGGCGCCCGGATCGATGGAAAGGCGGCCGGCCACGGCCATGATCACCACCATCACGACCATGGCCACCACCATCACCACGGTCACGACCATCACCATCATGATCATGACCACCACCACGGCCCCAACGGCGACATCCATTTCGGCACCGGCCCCGCCCGATCCCATGCGCCGGGGCTCAGCCAGGCCCGGATGGTCGAGATCGAGACCAACATCCTCGCCAAGAACGACGCCTACGCCCAGCGCAACCGCGAAAGGCTTGCGCGCGAACACTCGTTCGCGCTGAACCTCATGTCGTCGCCCGGATCGGGCAAGACGACGCTTCTGTGCCGCACCATCGAGGCGATCGGCGGGCGTTGGCCCGTGGCCGTGATCGAGGGCGACCAGGAAACCGCCGCCGATGCCGACCGCATCCGCGCCACCGGTGCGCCTGCGGTCCAGATCAATACCGGCAAGGGATGCCATCTCGATGCCCACATGGTCGGACACGCGATGGACCACCTCGCGAACGCGCCGGGAACCGTCCTCTTCATCGAGAATGTGGGCAACCTCGTCTGCCCGGCGGGATTCGACCTCGGCGAGGCCGCGCGCGTCGCGATCCTTTCGGTGACGGAAGGCGAGGACAAGCCCCTGAAATACCCCGACATGTTCGCCTCCGCCGATCTGGTGATCGTCAACAAGGTGGACCTCGCCCCCCATTGCGATGTCGACCTCGACCTGATCGAGGCGAACTGCCAGCGGGTGCGGCCGGGTGTGGAGGTTCTGCGCCTCTCCGCCCGCACCGGCGAGGGGATGGATCGCTGGCTCGCCTGGATCGGCGTCGGCCGGGAAACAATGGCCGAAAGGACCGCCGCGGAATGACCGAGCCCCGCGCCTCCATCCTGATCGCCTCGACCGATCTGCGCCATGCCGGCCGGATCGCCGACGCGCTTGCCGGTTGCGAGGTGCTTCGCGCCTCGGACCGTGCCGGCGCAAGGGCGCTGATGGAGGAGGCGTTCGTAGAGGTCCTGGTGATCGACGGTGCGCTGATGCCTGCGCTCGAAGGGCAATGGCCCGAAGTGCCCCGCATCAGGCTCGGCGATGGTGAGGGCGGCTTCCTCGCGCTCCCCCGCGGCGCCGCGCCGGAAACGGTCGTCTCGTCGATCGAAGGCGCGCTCGCGCATTTCCGCCTCGGGCGGGAGGCCGACACGCTGCGCGTCAGGCTCAAGACCCGCAGCGCCGGGAGCGGCGCATCGGGCCTGCGCGACGGGGCGTTCGACGGCATCATCCGTGGCCCCGGCTCCCCGATGGAGGAGGTCATCGTCCATGCCGCGCGGATCGCGGGCTTCGACCTGCCCGCGCTGATCCTCGGCGAGACGGGCACGGGCAAGGAACTCGTCGCCCGCGCGATCCATGATGCGAGCCTGCGCGCGGACGGCCCGTTCGTCCCGGTCAATTGCGGCGCGATCCCGGATGAACTGCTCGAGTCCGAACTGTTCGGCCATGTGAAGGGCGCCTTCACGGGCGCCCATCAGCGCCGCCTCGGACTCGTCGAAGCCGCCGATGGGGGCACGCTCTTCCTCGATGAGATCGGCGACACCTCCCCCGCGTTCCAGGTGAAGCTCCTGCGCTTCCTGCAGGAGGCGGAGGTGCGCCCGGTGGGCTCGGACGAGGTGCGCCGCGTGGATGTCCGCGTCATCGCCGCCACCAACCGCGATCCGAAGGCGGAGGTCGAGGAAGGACGGTTCCGGTCGGATCTCTACTGGCGGCTCGCCGTCGCGCCCCTCACCGTCCCTCCGCTGCGGGAGCGCGCCTGCGATATCGGCCCGATCAGCCGCCATCTGCTGGCGGGCGCATCCAGCCGCTACGGCAAGCGCGCGGGCCGGGTCGATCCCGAAGCCGCCGCCGCGCTCCTGCGCCATGACTGGCCCGGGAACGTGCGCGAACTCGAAAATGCCGTCCTGCGGATGCTGATGCTGTCGGACGGGGAGCGCATCGGCGCGGAACATCTGGAACCGGCGATCCTGGGCGCGCACGGCGCCGATAGCATCGCGACGGAAGCCTGCGCCGGGCAAGGCACGCTAAAGGATCGGGTGGAGTGGATGGAGGCCCAGATCCTCCACCAGACGCTGATCCGCCACAACTGGAACAAATCCCGCGCGGCGGACGAACTCGGCCTGAGCCGTGTCGGCCTGCGGGCGAAACTCGATCGCTACGGCATCGCACCCGCGCAAGCGATGGCCGCGGAATAGGAGGGCCAAGCCCATGTGCCTCGGTATACCCGGACAGGTCGTCGAACATGACGGCGGAGAGATGGGGATCGTCGATGTCTCCGGCGTGCGGCGGGAGGTGAACCTCGCCTGCGTGCTCGGGGAGACGCCGATTCTCGGCGAATGGGTGCTCGTCCATGTCGGCTTCGCCATGAGCCGGATCGACGCGGAAGAGGCGGCCGACACCCTCGCCGCGCTCGAAGCGCTCGGCGAGGCGATGGAGGAGATCGAGGCGATCCGCGCCTCCAACGAGATGCTGGGGGCCGCGCGATGAAATACGCCGACGAGTTCCGCGATCCGGTCAAGGCGAAGGCCCTGCTCACCGCCATCGAGGCCGAAGTCCAAGCGATCGGCGCGACGGCAGAGAAGCCGCTGCACATCATGGAGATCTGCGGTGGCCACACCCACGCCATCTTCCGCTACGGGCTCGACCGGCTGACGCCCCCGGGGATCGAGTTCGTCCACGGCCCCGGCTGCCCCGTCTGCGTGCTGCCGATGAGTCGGGTGGACGATTGCATCGAGATCGCGGAGCAGCCCGGCGTCATCTTCACGTCCTTCGGCGACGCGATGCGGGTGCCCGGAACGCGCGGCTCGCTCCTCGATGCCAAGGCGCGGGGCGCCGATATCCGCATGGTCTACTCCCCGCTCGACGCGCTGGAACTCGCCCGGCGGAACCCGGACCGCGAAGTGGTGTTCTTCGGGCTCGGTTTCGAAACGACGATGCCGTCCACCGCGCTGACGGTGCAGATCGCCGCGCGGGAGGGCGTCTCCAACTTCACGCTGTTCTGCAATCACATCCTCGTCCCTCCGCCACTCGCCGCGATTCTCTCCGATCCGCACATGGTGATCGACGGGTTCGTCGGCCCCGGCCATGTCAGCATGGTGATCGGGACGGAGCCCTACCGGTTCATCGCCGAGGAGCATGGCAAGCCGCTCGTCGTCGCCGGGTTCGAGCCGCTCGACCTTCTGCAATCGGTGCTGATGGTCCTGCGCCAGATCCGCGAGGGCCGGGCCGAGATCGAGAACCAGTATGCCCGCGTGGTGCCCGACGCGGGCAATCCTGTCGCGCTGGCCGCCATCGAGGATGTCTTCGAGAAACGCTCCGCCTTCGACTGGCGGGGCCTGGGGGAGATCGACCATTCCGGCGTGAAGATCACCGCGAAATACGCCGCCTGGGACGCGGAGGAGAAGTTCGGCGTCGGCTACGGCGCGGGCAAGTCCTCGGGCCGCGAGGCCGAGCTGGCCGAAGGATGCCTTTGCGGTGAGGTGGTGAAGGGCAAGGTGAAGCCTTGGGCCTGCCCGAAATTCGGGACCGATTGCACGCCCGAACACCCGCTCGGCGCGCTCATGGTCAGTTCCGAAGGCGCCTGCGCGGCCTATCACCTCTATGCCGGGCGGCGGATGGAGGCGGCGGAATGACCCTGCTTTCGACCCCGAAGGAACCGAGCCGCATCACGCTGGCCCATGGCGGCGGCGGGCGCGCGATGCGCCGCCTGATCGACGAGGTCTTCGCGACGGCCTTCGCCAATCCCGATTTCTCCGACGAGGATCAGGCCCGCCTGACCCTGCCGGGCGAGGGACGCGTCGCCTTCACCACGGACGGTTTCGTCGTCGATCCGCTGGAGTTTCCCGGCGGCGATATCGGCACGCTCGCCGTGAACGGCACGGTCAACGATCTGGCCGTGGGCGGCGCGCGGCCGCTGTGGCTTTCCTGCGCGGTGATCGTGGAGGAAGGGACGGATCGCGCGCTTCTCGAACGGATCGCGGGCTCCATGCGCAAGGCTGCGGACGCGGCCGGCGTGCGGATCGTGACCGGAGACACCAAGGTCGTGCACAAGGGCGCGGCGGACAAGCTGTTCGTCACCACCTCGGGCGTCGGCCTGATCCCGGCCAGGCGCGATCTGCGTGCCGAATATGCGCGGCCCGGAGACGTGATCCTCGTCAACGGACCACTGGGCGACCACGGCGCGGCGATCATGGCCGCGCGAGGCGACATGGCGCTGATGTGCCCCGTCGAGAGCGATTGCGCGCCTCTCAATCACCTGATGGAGGCGCTTATCGAGGCAGCGCCGGGCACCCGCGCGGCGCGAGACGCGACCAGAGGCGGTCTCGCCTCCACCCTCAACGAGATCGCCACCGCATCCGGTCACGGCATCAGCCTGGAGGAAACTTCGCTGCCGGTGCGCGACGAGGTGAGGGGCCTGTGCGAAATCCTCGGCCTCGATCCGCTCTATCTCGCGAACGAAGGGACGCTGGCCGCCGTCGTGCCACCGGAAGAGGCGGACGCCGCACTCGCCGCGATGCAATCCACAGCGCAAGGCCGGGGCGCGCGGATCGTCGGTCATGTAACGGAAAAACATCCCGGGCAGGTCGTTATGCAGACGCTTTTCGGCGGTGGCCGGGTCGTCGACATGCTGGCGGGCGAACAGCTTCCGCGAATCTGCTAGGCGCGCACTCCGAGAATGCGCGCGCCCGTCTCTCGGATCATCGCGTCGAGATCGATCGGCATGTCCATCACGCCGAGCTTGCCGTCGATGGCGAGGAAGCTCAGGCCGTGCACGATGGTCCAGAGCATCATGCTCACGCGAAACACCTCGGGATCGTTCGGATCGCGGTCGAGGTGGCGGGCAACCTCCCTGTCCACGATCATCTTGCATCGCCTGCCCTTCGCGGCGAGGTCTTCCTGCCGTGCGCTGTTGCGGAACTCCGTGAACATCAGCCGGAAGACACCCTGTTCCTCGATCGCGAAATCGACATAGGCCTTCCCGATCGCGGAGACCGCATCGAGCGTGCCGGGCGGGTGGGCCGCGGCATACCGGGCCATCTTCGCCTCCATCCGCTCCATGCCGTCTTCCGCTACAGCGTCGAGCATGTCCTGCTTGGTATCGAAATGGCGATAGGGCGCCGCCGTCGAAACCCCCGCGATTCGGCAGGCCTGCGCGACGGAGAACCCTTCCGGGCCATGTTCCTCGACCAGTTCGCGGGTGGCCTGAACCAGCGCCGCGCGGAGATCGCCGTGATGATAGTGCCCTTTTTTCGGGGGCTTGGCTTTCGTCGTCACTTTTTTCCTCACCTGACGCTTGTCGAAGTTAGTAACACTCACATATGTTAGCAATCCTAACTTTGGAAGGGCTTGGCCGCCATGACCGACAGGCAAGAACCGACACTCGCGCGCCGCGTCCGCTCAGGCGGGGCTTTCGTCCTCCACCTCGCGGTCGCCGGCGCGCTGCTCGCTGCGGGCACGATGGCGATCCATGCCGCGGCCCAGGGCCCGATCGACGGCGCGCTGGAGGAGGCACCCGCAACGCCGGTGCGCGCCATCCCCGTCGCGCTGCAGGACAGGTTCACGGTCGAGCGGCTCTATGCCGGCCGGGTCGAGGCGCCGCGCAGCACCGATCTGGGCTTCGAGGAAGGCGGGACACTCGCCGCGCTTCTCGTGCAGGAAGGCGACATCGTCGCGGCGGGTCAGGTCATGGCGAGAACCGATCGCCGCGCGCTCGACGCCGCGCTCGCGGAAGCCGAAGCGCAACGCGATGCACTCGTCGCGCAACGGGATCTCGCGATCCTGACGCTGGACCGTACCGCCGAGCTCGAGGAACGGGGCTTCGCTTCGAACCAGGCAGGCGACGAAGCACGCCTGACCGTTCGCCGCCTCGAAGCGGAGATCGCGCGGGCCGACGCGGCAATCGACGCGATCGCCATCCGGCTCGAAAAGACGGAGATCCGCGCACCCTTCGACGCAGTGGTCGCCGCACGGATGGTCGATGAAGGCCGCATCCTCGCCGCTGGCGAGCCCGTCGTGCGGCTGCTCGAACGCGGCGGGGCCGATGTCCGGATCGGTCTGCCCGCAGCGGAGGCCCGGGCGCTCGCCGTCGGACAGGCCCATGCGATCCGCGTCGACGGCGAGGACCATACCGGCGTCGTGACCGCGATCCGCGCCGATGTGGACCAGGCGACCCGGACGGTGCCCGTGCTCTTCTCGATCGGGGGAGACCTGCCCGCCCTTGGCCAGACAGCCGAACTGCGGCTTTCCAGCACCATTGCGGAACCGGGTTTCTGGCTGCCCAACAGCGCCCTGCGCGAGGGTGTCCGGGGCCTCTGGACCGTCTTCGTCATCGTCGAAGGGGAAACCGTGCCCGAAGCGGTCGAGATCGTCCATTTCGAAGGCGACCGCAGCTATCTGCGCGGCGCCCTGCCCGATGGCGCGCTCGTCGTCGCGGACGGCATCCACAGGGTAACCGCGGGCGAACGCGTCCGGATCGCGGAGTGAAGCCGATGCTCAGCCTCTTCTTCCGGCAACCCCGCCTCGTGGCGCTCGCCTTCCTCGTGATCGTCTCGGCCGGGGCGTCTTCGCTCCTGACGATCGGACGGCAGGAAGATCCGACGATCACCAACCTCTTCGCGACGATCAGCACGGTCTACCCGGGCGCCGACCCGGCGCGGGTCGAATCCCTCGTGACCGAACGGATCGAAGCGGAACTGCGGGAAGTGCCGGAGATCACCGTGATCGAGAGCAACTCCGCGACCGGCATATCCGTCGTTTCGGTCGAATTGGCCGAGACGCTCACCGAATCCGAGATCGACGAGGCATGGGACACCGTCCGCCGCGAGATCGAGGACGCCCGCGCGCTCTTTCCCGTCGGCGTTCTCGAACCCGAAATCGATACCGACGGCGCGGGAACCTACACCGCGATCTTCAGCCTTCAATCCGCAGGGAACGCTCCGCCCTCCGTCGCGCCGCGCTACGCCGAGGAACTCGCCCAGCAGCTTCGCCGGCTTCCCGGCACCGACAGGGTCCAGGTCTTCGGAGCGCCGGAGGAGGAGGTGCGCGTTACGGTGGATATCCACGCCGCCGCCGCGATGGGCCTGAGCATGGACCGGATCGCCGCGGCGGTGCGCGATTCCGATGCCAAGGTGCAGGCCGGCAGCCTCCGCACGGACCGGGGCGAGATGCTGATCGAGGTCGAGGGCGAGATCACCGCGCTCGACCGGATCCGCCGGATCCCCCTCTCTACCGGTATGGACGGCGCCGTCGCGCGCCTGGGCGACATCGCAACCGTCGAACGCGGCGTCCGAACCCCGGTGTCCGAAACCGCGATCGTGGACGGCGCGCCGGCCATCCTCGTGGCCGCACGGGTCGAGCCAGGGCTTCAGGTCGATACCTGGATGGCGATGGTGCGCGAGGAGGCCGGGGATTTCCGCCGGGCATTGCCGGCGTCGCTGACACTCGATCAGTTCTTCGATCAGTCGACCTACACGCTCGATCGGCTTGCCGAAGTCGGAGGCAACATGGCGCTCGGCGTCGCGCTCGTCATCGCGGTGCTGCTTGTGACGCTCGGGCTGCGGTCGGCGGTCATCGTCGGGCTGATGCTGCCGGTCGTTTCGCTCGCCTCGATCGCGACGATGCAGTTCGCGGGGATGGAAATCCACCAGATGTCGGTGACGGGGCTCATCGTTGCGCTCGGCCTCCTCGTCGACGCCGCGATCGTGATGGCCGACGAGGTCGCCAAGGGTCTGCGACACGGTTCCGACAGGCGCGCCGCGGTCGAGACCGCCGTGCGCAGGCTCTTCGGGCCGCTCCTCGCCTCGACGGTGACGACGGCGCTTTCCTTCATGCCGATGGTCCTTCTGCCCGGTCCGGCCGGCGATTTCGTGGGCTCGATCGCGCTGGCCGTGATCATCATGCTGTTCTGGTCCCTCGCGACGGCACTGACGCTGACCCCCGCGCTCGCCGGCTGGTTCCTGCGCAGCGGTGCGGGTGGCGGCATCCGGGGAGGCGCGCTCGCGCGGGCATTCCGCTGGACCCTGTCCTGGTCCATGCGCCACCCGGTCAACGCCATCGGATACGCGCTCGTTCTGCCGCTGGCGGGCTTCCTCTCCTTCCCGACCCTGACGGCGCAGTTCTTCCCGGGCGTGGAGCGCGACCAGTTCACCATCGAGGTCGAGTTCCCGGCGGGCACCGCCATCGACCGGACAACCGAGGCCATCGCCGAGCTCGACGCGGAGATCCGGGCCGAGGGCGGGATCGAAAGCATCGCCTGGGTGATCGGGC
>JBMYPI010000084.1:9437-9651 GCA_049600155.1 Rubricella sp. | reverse complement strand
GCGGGGTCGCTGAACGCGCCTGCGAGCACGAGGTCGGGATCGAGGGCGAAGACCTCCTCCGCCCGGCCACGGATCAGCGGAAAACCCGCCGCCTCTTCCGCGAGGATGGAGGATCGGGGATCGGTCGCGAGGAAGGTCAAAGCCGCGATCTGGCCGGGATCGGCCAGTTGCAGCACGAGGATATCGGTGCACAGGTTTATGGAAACGACGCGGG
>JBMYPI010000084.1:0-9427 GCA_049600155.1 Rubricella sp. | reverse complement strand
CCCAGGCCGAGACCGGCAGGGCAAGGGCGAGGGCGAAAGCCGCGGCCCGCATCGCCCCCGCCCCGACCATCAGAACCGCGCCGAGACGCCGAGATAGGCCGACCGGCCCGGCGTCGCGTAGGTGGCGATGTTCTGGTAGTCCTCGTCGAGCAGGTTCTCGATCCTGAGCCGCGCCGTCACCTCGTCGCTCAGCGCGTAGCGCGCTTGCACATCGAGAAGGACATAACCGCCGAGATCCACGAAGGGACAGGCGAAGGTCACAGGATCGCAGGCGGTGAAATCCTGGTCGATCATGTCTAAGGGCATGTAGGCCGTCGCATCGAGTCGCAGCCTTTCCGTCGCCTGCACATAGCCCGAAAGGCTGATCTCCTGCTCCGGCACCCGGACGAGCTGCTGCCCGTCGGGGCGTTCTGTCTCCGTCAGGGTGTAGCCGAAGCCGATGCCGCTGCGGGCCCAGTCGATGCTGAGGCCGAGCTCGATGCCCTGGCGCGTCGTCTCACCTGGGATCTGGACGGACGGGAAACGGTCGAAATCGTCCGGATCTGCGGGATCGGCCGGGATGAAGCCGAAGCCGATCAGGTTGTCTGTCGCGATGGAAAAGGCCGTCGCCGAAAGCGCGACCGAGCGCGTGTCGAAATCGCGGGTGTAGTCCACGCCGAAATCGTAGCTGACGCTTTCCTCCGGTTCCAGATCGGGATTGCCGTTTCGCTCGTCCAGCAACTCGGCGAGCGAGGGCGCGCGGTAGCCGGTGCCGGCGGAGGCGCGGAACCGCAGGGTTTCGCTTGCGCGGAACGAGGTCGCGAAACGCAGGCTGTCGTATTGGCCGAAGATAGAATGGTCGTCGATCCGTCCGCCGAAGGAGACGAGCCAGCGCTCGGTCAGGTCGACGCTCACCTCGCCCAGCACCGTCGCGACTTCCACGGTGTCGTCCACGTCGCTGAAAGCGGTCTGATTGAGTGCGCTTTCGCTGGTGAACTCCGTTCCGAACACGAGCCCGGTGCGCCCCAGATCGACGGAACCGATGTATCCGGCATGGCCGCGCGCGCCCTCGTATTCGGCGCCGTTCTCGCCCTCCTCGGTTCGGTCGGAGAGGTAGCCCTCGGCGAAGAGGGAATGGGTCCATGCGCTGCCGGGCGCCTCGATATCGAGCGAGAGGCGCCCGCCCGTGCGCACCCGGTCGGAGGTATTGTCGGCATCCGCGCCGTTCTCGTCATACTCGATGTAGTCGTTCTCGTGGAACAGCGTGGCCCCGAGCGTCAGCGCATCGGAGATGGCATAGCCGCCCGAAAGCGAAAGCGAACTGAAGGTGCGGCCGTCCGCCTCGGTCCCGCCGGTATATTGAGAGAAGCCATCCGTCTGGTAGGTCCGCGCGCTGAAGCTCAGATCGCCCCGTTCACCGAGCGCGGTGAAGCCCGCGGCCAGCTCGGCGGTGCCGAAGGCGCCGGCTTCCATGCTTGCAAAGACCTCGGTTCCCATCGCGCGCGGCCGCCGCGTGGTGATGGAGATGATGCCCCCGATCGCCTTCGCGCCATGGATCGTGGATTGCGAGCCGCGCAGGATCTCGATTTGCTCGATATCGCCCGCAAGGAAGGTCGAGAGATCGGCGACGGTGTTCGACTGGGCCGGATCGCTGACCTCCACACCGTCCACGAGCACGGTGATGAATTGCTGGTAGGCGCCGCGCATGGCGATGGTGGTATTGCCCGTCCCGCCATTCGCGACGCTCACCCCCGGCACGCGGGCGAGGATATCGATGAGGCGCGCGTCGCCCGCGGCATCGAGTTCCTCGCGGGTGATGACCTCGATCGCGCCGCCCGTGCGCACGGCTTCCACCGGCGTCCAGTCCGCGGCGGAGACGATATCGTCGAGTCGCGTCTGGCCGGCCGCGGGCAGGGCCGTCGCCAGGCATGTTGTCAAAAGAAGAAGTCTTTTCATGGTCTTCCGATCCGGTCTTGAGGCGCGGATGCGCCCCCTGGCATGGGCCTGAATGGATCGGGACGGACCCACCGCAGGCGGCGATTGCGTCACCGCTGCGGTTGTCTCGCCGCACCGCCCGCGCACCCCGCACGGATGGATGGGTGATCATGGCCGGCAGGTCTCCTGGCTCACGGGTCACAGCTGAGGCTCCGCCTTCCCGACCGGACGCTGGGCCCGGACAGTGGCATGTGGGAGCCCGCTCACCGCTTACAGTTGCGGGGGCAGCCGCGGATTTGGGGGTTGAGCCCCGCACCGCGTTCCCTTTTCATCCATCCGCTGCCCCGGAAGGCGCCGGACGGAACCGGTCACGGGGGCGTGATGGCATCGCGCGGTGGCATTCGTCAAGCGTGCGGGCGTCGCAGGGAGGGGGAGAAACGGCATGGGCAGGGGCGGGGCGCTTTCGGGCGTGAGGGTGATCGAGTTCGCGGGTCTGGGCCCGGGTCCGTTCTGCGGCATGATGCTGGCCGATCTCGGCGCGGACGTGGTGCGGATCGACCGCCCCGGCGCCGATCCGGATGCGCTCGGTCACAGGGTGATGGGGCGGGGCAAGCGCTCGATCCTCCTCGATCTGAAAGCGGAGGAGGGCCGCGCCCGCGCTTTCGCGCTCGTCTCCCGCGCCGATCTCCTGATCGAGGGGTTCCGCCCCGGCGTGATGGAGCGGCTGGGGCTGGGGCCGGAGCAGGCGCTCGCCGCCAATCCCGCCCTCGTCTACGGGCGGATGACGGGCTGGGGGCAGGATGGCCCCCGCGCGCGGGAGGCCGGGCACGATATCGACTACATCGCGCTGACGGGCGCGCTCCACGCCATCGGCGGGGCGGATGGGCCGGTTCCCCCCCTGAACCTTCTGGGCGATTTCGGGGGCGGGGCGCTCTATCTTGCCGTGGGTCTGCTGGCCGGGCTGCACCATGCCCGCGTCACGGGCGAGGGGCAGGTCGTCGACGCCGCGATCGTGGACGGCACGGTGCATCTGACCGCGATGATCCGCGATCTGCGCGGCGCGGGGCAGTGGCGCGACGGGCGGGGCGCGAATCTTCTCGATGGCGGGGCGCATTTCTATCGCTGCTACGCATGCGGGGACGGACGCTGGATCGCCGTCGGTGCGATAGAGCCGCAATTCTACGCGGCGTTTCGTGCGGGTCTCGGCCTCGACGATCCGATCTTCGATCGCCAGAACGACCGGGCGCTCTGGCCGGAACTGTCGGCGCGGGTGGCGGCAGTGATCGCCCGCCACCCGCGTGCGCATTGGCTGGAGGTCTTTGCCGGAACCGATGCCTGCGTGGCTCCGGTCAATGACTGGGATGAGGCCGCCCGCGATCCGCACATGGCGGCGCGGGGCGTCTTCGTCGATGGGCCGCTCGGCCCAGAACCGGCTCCCGCGCCACGGATGTCAAGGACGCCGGGCAGTGTGGGCCGGGCTTCGCCCGCCCCGGGGGCGGACACGATACAGGTTCTGCGGGACTGGCTCGCGGAGGAAGGGGAGAGAGCGCGATGAGCGTGAAACGGATTTCGCAAGGTTCGCCCTTTGAGGCGGCCATCGGCTATTCCCGCGCGGTGGTGACCGATGGATGGGTCTTCGTCGCCGGGACGACCGGGTTCGAGTACGAGACGATGACGATCTCCGACGATCCCGCCGAGCAATGCGCCCAGACCCTGCGCAACATCGCCTGGGCGCTGGGCGAGGCCGGCGCGTCCCTCGATGACGTGGTGCGGGTGCGCTACATCCTTCCCGACGGCGCCGATTTCGAACCCTGCTGGCCGGTGCTGAAGGAGGCCTTCGGCACGGCGCGCCCGGCGGCGACGATGATCGTCGCGGGGCTTCAGGACCCGCGCATGAAGATCGAGATCGAGGTCACAGCCCGGCTCCCCGGCTGGACGGAGCGGGAAAGCGGGCATATTTTCGCCTGACAGGCAGGAGTATCGGCATGACCCGTCCGGTTATCGGCATCATCGGCAACGCCCATCTGATCAACGATCAGTATCCTGCGCAGGCCGTGGGCATGCACAATATCGAAGCCATCGCGCAGGTTTCGGGCGCGACGCCGATCGTGCTGCCCGCCGATCCCGGCATCGTCAGCGTGGCCGACGCGCTGGAGGTCTGCGACGGCTTCGTCTTTCCGGGTGGCCGCCCCAACGTCCATCCCGAGGAATATGGCCATCCCGAGACGCCCGCCCACGGCACGTTCGACCGCGCCCGCGACGGGCTCGCCATCCCGCTGATCCGCGAAAGCGTGCGCCGGGGCGTTCCCGTGCTCGGCCTTTGCCGGGGATTCCAGGAACTGGCGGTCGCCTTCGGCTCCACCCTGCACCCCGAGATCCGGGAGCTTCCGGGCCGGATGAACCACCGGATGCCGCCCGACGGCACCTTGGAGGAGAAGTTCGAACTGCGCCACTGGGTCCACCTGACCGAGGGTGGGGTATTCCACCGGATGTTCGGCGCGACCCGCGTCTTCACCAACACCCTGCACGGACAGGGGATCGAGACGCCCGGCGAGCGGATCGTCGTCGAAGGCGTGGCCGATGACGGCACGGCGGAGGCCATCCGCGTCGAAGGCGCGCCGGGCTTCGCCCTTGGCGTGCAATGGCACCCCGAATGGCGCGCGGGCGAGGACAAGGTCTCCCGCCCCCTCTTCGAGGCCTTCGGCAACGCCGCCCGCGCGATCCGCGAGGGTCGCCGCGCCGCCTGATCGGCGCTCAGCGCCGCGTCGAGAGGTAGGGTATCATCGCGCCATCGCGCTCGACCCGGCCGACGATCATGTATTCGGCCCCGCGCGCCGGGGCGATCCCGCCGATATCGGCGCCGGGATAGTAGAAGCTTCCCGGTTCGAGGGTCATGTCGAGCGTGAGGACGAAATTGGCGTCCGGCGCGTCGAGCCAGATCGCGTAGCCCGATTCGTCCGAAAGCGGCACGGCATCGCCGAAGCGCAACTCCGCGCGTCCCGGTCGCGCGAAGAAGCGGGCCTCCCCGCGCGGCGCGAGGCCGCCTTCCATCGTTATCCCCATCACCCGCGCGCCGACGCCGAGGAAGGTGGGGGCGTCGAATGGGTTGTCGGGCGTCGCACGCACCGCGCTCAGCACGAGGAACCCGTCGGGATGGGGAAGGATCGAAGCAGGCAGGACCGCCACGTCACGGACCCCCTCGATCGCCGCGTTCAGCACGTTGGCGGGAACGAGGGCCGCGCGATCGAGCGTTGCGGACACGCGAAGACCGCCTTCGCCGCCGCGATAGAGCGTGCCGGCCTCGATGAATGGCCCGGTGTTGGAGCGCCAGCCGAGAACGGCGAAATCGAACGCGCTGCCGTCGGGGCTGCCATAAAGGATCGCGAAATCCTCGATGTAGGCGAGATCGTCCTCGCGGGGGCGGTAGGGGAGGTATCTTTCCTCGACGCGACCGTTCCGGTCGTGGAGAAGCGCTAGGTAGCGGTCGCGGCGTTCCTGCCTCTGCCCGGTGATCAGGGCATCGATCGCATCATCGGGATCGTGCGGCGCGAGAAGAACGGCGCTCCAATCCCGGCCGAGATGCGTCGCCGCGACGCCTCCGCGCAGCGCGCTGTAACCGCGAACGCTGATGTCGAGATCGGTGTCGGCCGCGTCATACGCCGCCGTGAGCGACGCGTAGCCCGCGCCGATGCTCGAATAGGTCCGGATCGCGGAGTTCCGGCCGGCCGCGACGAAGGCCGGGACGGGATCCGCGAGCGCGAGATCCTCCTGCGGTGTCCAGGGCGGGCGCCCCTCGACATACCGGATGGTGAAGTCGTCGATCCCCGAATTCTGCCGGGCGTTGCGGATCTGCTCGATCGTCGGCAGGGGCGCATCGGTGCGCGAATAGCGCAGTGTCGGGGCGAGAGCTGCGAGAACCTGTCGCCCGCCGGCGACGCCATAGAGCAGGACCGTCCCGTCCGGTGCGAGATCGGCCGCGCTGAACCACCCCGCACCAAGGGCGGCGAAACTCCCCGAAACGCCGGTGTTCTCGGTTCGGGGCGCCTCCTGCCAGGCCGTGTAGCGCGCCATGTCCAGCCGCTCGACAGGGGGAGGCGGCGGGGGCGCGATGGCCTCTTCGGTTGTCTCCCGAGCCGCCTGCGTGCTGCCTTGCGGGGTGGTGCCAGGTTGCGTTTCCCGGCTCGTGGTCGATCCTTGCCGTTCCTCGGCCGTGATCGACCAGGGCGTTGCGATGCCCCGCTCGTGCAGGACATCGGCGATCGTGAACCGGGCCGCATAGAGGCCGCCGCCGAGCGCGGCGAGCAGGACGAACAGCCCGATCCAGCGATCGAGCCGGGCGGTCCGCTCGCGCCCTGCGGTGGCCGGGGGCGGGGGCGCCGTCCTCGTCGGCCGGGCGGGTGTCGCAGGCCGCGGCGCGGCGGGTTTCGGATCGGTCGCCGCGGGTGCCTTTCCCGCCGGGGGATGTGCGACATAACGCACCGACGGGCCGCCCTGCGGGACGGCGCGGAACAGGGTGTAGAGCGGCTTCGGCGCCTGCAGGACATCCCCGGGCCTGACGAAGACCGTATCGACCCGACCCGAGGCCCCGGCCCAAAGCTGCTGGCTCACACCCGCCTGCAGAAGGGAGATCGTCGCCGCGCCTTCCCGGATCGTCTGCCCGTCCTGCACCAGAACCTGTTCCACGACGAGCGGATAGATGAAGCTGCCGGGCGACCGGACGACCTCCTCCGGCCCGTCCGCACCGGTCTCTCCGCGCGCGGTGAAGAGAACCTCACCGACGCCGATCACGGTATTGACCGCGGCGATCCGATCGACCCGTCCCGCCCGGTCGGAAAGCGCGTCGACGCGGGTGCCGTCCTTGAGCATGAAGGTCATCACCCGGTCGCCGGGCGCGATGGGGTCACCCTTCGCAAGCGGCGTATCGACGACGAAGACCTCTTCGCCGCTTTCGTTCACGGCTCCGAAATCGAGACCGGCCATGGACCCCTCCCTCGCTCGCCCGCCGCGAGGATAGGCGAGGGGTTTCGTGGCGGTCAAACGCATGGGGCGCACCCGTGCGGATGCGCCCCCCGTTCGTTTCGTCTGTCGTCCGGCTCAGCCGATGATCGCGTTGAGCGTGGCCGAGGGGCGCATGATCGCGGCGGTCTTCTCCGCATCGGGGTGGTAGTAGCCGCCCTGGTCGACGGGCTGGCCACGGCCCGCGTGGAGCTCGGCGATGATCGCTTCCTCGCCCTCCGCCAGCGCCCTGGCGAGCGGCGCGAAATGCGCGGCGAGATCGGCGTCGTCCCCTTGCGCGGCCAGCGCTTCGGCCCAGTAGCGGGCGAACCAGTAATGGCTGTCGCGGTTGTCGGGCTGGCCGACCTTGCGGCCCGGGGAACGGTCATGGTCGAGCACGCCCTGCGTCGCGGCTTCCACCGCTTCGCCC
The DNA here is from genome assembly GCA_049600155.1 of Rubricella sp. Classification (GTDB taxonomy): domain Bacteria; phylum Pseudomonadota; class Alphaproteobacteria; order Rhodobacterales; family Rhodobacteraceae; genus Rubricella. The sequence continues at coordinate 2,088 of JBMYPI010000084.1, read as the reverse complement.
AGCACCTGCGCCTTGGCGTTGCCCCTGGCGGAGGCGAGGAACTTGAAGCTTTCCCCAAGTGCGCAGAATTCGCCGAGGGAGTCCCAGCGCAGATGGTTCTCGCCCTGCAACTGCTGGACGTGCTTCGGTGCGGACCCGCCCGCGCCCGTCTCGAAGAGGCCGCCGCCCTGCATCAGCTTCACGATGGAGAGCATCTTGGCGGAGGTCGCAAGCTCCAGGATCGGGAACAGGTCGGTGAGGTAGTCGCGCAGCACGTTGCCGGTGATCGCGATGGTGTTCTCGCCCTTGGTGATCGTCTCGAGCGTGGCGCGGGTGGCCTCGCGCGGGGCCATGATCTCGAAGCGGTCGGCCACGCCCTTCGCCTCGAGGATCGGTTTGACGTATTTGATCAGCTCCGCGTCATGGGCGCGGGTCTCGTCGAGCCAGAAGATCGAGCGGTAGCCGGTGATCGCCTGGCGTTCGATGGCGAGGTTCACCCAGTCCTCGATCGGCGCCTTTCGCGCGGAGGCCGAGCGCCAGATGTCGCCTGCTTCCACGGCATGTTCATGCAGCACGGTGCCATCGTCGAGGATCATGCGCACGGTGCCCGCCTGCGGAATCTCGAACGTGGTGGGGTGGGAGCCGTATTCCTCCGCCTTCTGCGCCATCAGGCCGAGATTCTGCACGGTGCCGGCGGTTGCCGGATCGAGCTTGCCGTTCGCCTTGAAGAACTCGATCGCCTCGTCATAGACCGGCGCGTAGGAATTGTCGGGGATGAGGCAGGCGGTGTCCGCTTCCTTCCCGTCGGGGCCCCAGCCCTTGCCGCCGGCGCGGATGAGCGCGGGCATCGAGGCGTCGATGATGACGTCGGAGGGCACATGCAGATTGGTGATGCCGCGATCGCTGTCGACCATGTACATGGGCGGGCGCTCTGCGGTGACGGCTTCGATCGCGGCCATGATCTCCGCATCGTCCTTCACCCGGTTCAACAGGTCGCCGAGGCCGGAATTGGGATTCACGCCCAGCGCTTCCAATTTCTCGCCATGCGCTTCGAAGACGGGCGCGAGCCAGGCCTGCACCGCGTGGCCGAAGATGATCGGGTCGGAAACCTTCATCATCGTGGCCTTCATGTGCAGCGAGAAGAGCGTGCCCTCGGCTTTCGTCTTCTCGATTTCCTCGGCGAGGAAGGCATCGAGTGCGGCGGCACTCATGTAGGTCGCGTCCACGACCGTCCCGGCGGGGTAGGAAAGACCGTCCTTCAGAACATGCTCGGTGCCATCGGCGGTCGTCAGAACGATCTTCGCGCCCGAGGCCTTTTCGAGCGTCGCGGAGGTTTCGTTGGAGCGGAAATCACCGCTCGACATGGAGGCGACGCGGGTCTTGCTGTCGGCCGTCCAGTCGCCCATCCGGTGGGGGTTGGCCTGCGCGAACTTCTTCACCGCCGCCGCCGCGCGGCGATCGGAGTTGCCCTCGCGCAGGACGGGGTTCACCGCCGATCCCTTGATCGCGTCGTAGCGGGCGCGAACCTCTTTCTCGGCATCGGTCGTCGGGGTTTCGGGATAGTCGGGGATGTCGTAGCCCTGGGCCTGAAGCTCCTTCACCGCGGCGACGAGCTGCGGCACGGAGGCCGAGATGTTCGGCAGCTTGATGACGTTCGCCTCCGGCGTCTTCACCAGTTCGCCGAGTTCCGCGAGGTCGTCGGGCTGGCGCTGGGCCTCCGTCAGCTTTTCCGGGAAGGCGGCGATGATCCGGCCGGCAAGGCTGATGTCCTTCGTGCCGACGGTGACGCCCGCCGCCGCCGCGAAGCGCTGGATGATCGGCAGGAGGGAGGCGGAAGCCAGCTCGGGCGCCTCGTCCACCTTGGTGTAGATGATGTCGGGTGTGTTCTGTGCAGCCATGATCCGGTTCCATCCCCTGGGTGAATTTTGGTATGCGGTAGTATACGGGCGCCCCGCAGTCCAGCCCCGTTGCCGAAAACAACCCGGGACCTGTTGTCGCGCGCGGGCCTTTTGCGGTCGCCACCGGGCGGCTAGAGAAGGGCCGAGAGAGATGGGAGGACGGGCATGAGCACCGAACCGGCGGCATTCCTGCGCAGCCTCTTCGACCGCG
>JBMYPI010000083.1:0-9776 GCA_049600155.1 Rubricella sp. | reverse complement strand
GCATTCCTTCTCGGGGGTAGCCTGAAGGCCGACACGCTGCGGGGGCACGGGCGGGAAATCGTTGCTCTGTCCCTTGTCGTGACGATCGTATCGGTCGGGATCGTCGCGGGCGGTCTGCTGCTTCTGGGGGCGAGTTTCACGCTCGCGCTTGTCATGGGCGCCATCGCGGCGGCGACGGCGCCCGCCGCCACCCGCGATGTGGTGCGCCAGTCCGGCCGGACCGGCCCCTTCGCGACGACGATCCTCGGCATCGTCGCGATAGACGATGCCTGGGGCCTGATCGCATTCAGCCTCGCCCTGGCCCTGGCGGCCGGGTTCAACGGCGGAGCGCATCTCGATGCGCTGGGTCTCGGCTTGTGGGAGATCGGCGGCGCGGCAGCGCTCGGCCTTCTCATCGGCTTTCCGGCCGCTCAGCTTACCGGGCGTCTGAAGCCGGGCGAACCGACGCTCATAGAGGCTATCGGCGTCGTGCTCCTGTGCGCGGGTCTCGCCATGATGCTGGAAGTCTCGTTCCTGCTGACCGGCATGGTGTGCGGCGTTGTCGTGGTGAACGTCGCGCGCCACCACGATCAGCCCTTCCATGAGATCGAGCGGATCGAATGGCCGTTCGTCCTTCTGTTCTTCGTGATGGCGGGCGCCTCGCTCGAACTGCACATGCTGCAGGAAATCGGAGTGATCGGGCTTGGCTACATCATCCTTCGGGCCGTCAGCCGGATGATCGGCGGTATCGCGGGCGCGCCGCTCGCGGGTGTGTCGACGAGACAAGGCGCGCTGACGGGCCTTGCCCTCATGCCCCAGGCGGGTGTCGCCATCGGCATGGCGCTCGTCGCCGCCGACCGTTTCCCGCAATACGGCGAGCGGATCCTCGCGATCACCATCGCCTCGACCATCGTCTTCGAAATCCTCGGGCCGCTCTGCACGCAAGTCGCGCTGGCCCGCTCCGAGCCGGCGGAGACCGGCCATCCCAAACCAAGCGGAGAAACGCCATGACGACACAAAGCACGGCCAACACCATGTGGTTCGAGGATCTCAGGCGCGCCGATGTCGGCCTTGTCGGCGGCAAGAACAGCTCGCTCGGCGAGATGGTGCGCGAACTGGGCGCGAAAGGCATCGCGGTGCCGCCCGGTTTCGCCACGACCTCGGATGCATACCGCGCCTATCTGGAGCATAACGACCTCAACGCGTTCATCGCCGAGACGCTGGAGAAGCTCGCCGATCACAGGCTGACCTTGCAGGAGGCCGGCCGCGCGATCCGCGCCCGCGTGGCTGCGGGTGAATGGCCCGAGGCGATCCGGGCCGATATCCTCACCTTCTACGCCGAACTGTCAGAACGCGCTGGCGTGAAGGACACGCCCGTCGCCGTGCGGTCGAGCGCGACGGCGGAGGATCTGCCCGATGCGAGCTTCGCCGGGCAGCAGGAGACCTTCCTCAACGTGCGCGGGCCGGCCGCGCTTCTGGCCGCGTGCCGGCGCTGCTTCGCTTCCCTCTTCACCGACCGCGCGATCACCTATCGCCAGATCAAGGGTTTCGCCCATGACCAGGTCGCGCTCTCCATCGGCGTTCAGCAGATGGTCCGGGCGGACAAGGGCGGCTCGGGCGTGATGTTCTCCATCGACACGGAGACGGGCTTTGACAAGGCGGTTCTGATCAACGCGGCCTGGGGGCTGGGCGAGAATGTGGTGCAGGGCGCGGTGAATCCCGACGAATACATGGTCTACAAGCCCTTCCTCGACCGCGAGGGCGTGGTGCCCATCATCCAGAAGGCGCGCGGCGCGAAGGAAAAGAAGATGATCTATGCCGGGCGCGAGGGTGGGGAGACGAAGAATGTCCCCACCTCGCGCGCCGAACGCGCAGCCTTTGTCCTCTCCGATGCCGAGATCGTCGAGCTGGCCCGCATGGCGGCAACCATCGAGGAGCATTACGGCCAGCCGATGGACATGGAATGGGCCCGCGACGGGGAGGGCGGCGCCCTCTACATCGTTCAGGCCCGGCCCGAAACCGTCCAGAGCCGCGCCAATACCGGCGCGATCCGCTCATACACCGTGAAAGACGCAGGCCCCGTGATCCTCAAGGGACTGGCCGTCGGGAACGGCGTGGCCACGGGCCGGGTATGCCTGATCGAGAGCGCGGCGGATATCGAGCGCTTCGTGGACGGCTCGATCCTCGTCACCTCCACCACCGATCCCGACTGGGTTCCCATCATGAAGCGCGCCGCCGCCATCGTCACCGACCACGGCGGGCGCACTTCCCACGCGGCGATCGTCAGCCGCGAACTGGGCCTGCCCGCGATCGTCGGCACCGGCGACGCCACCCACATCCTCCATGACGAGCAGGAGATCACCGTCTCCTGCGCAGGTGGGGATGAGGGGCTGATCCACGAGGGGATCGCGGAATACGAAGTGGAGGAACTCAGCCTCGCGGACCTGCCCGAGACCCGCACGAGAATCATGCTCAACATGGCCAACCCGACAGCGGCGATGCGCTGGTGGCGGCTGCCCGCCGCGGGCGTCGGTCTCGCGCGGATGGAATTCGTCGTGAACTCGGCGGTCCAGGTGCACCCCATGGCGCTGGTGCATTTCGAAGATCTCGAAGACGAGGCCGCCAAGGAACGGATTGCCGAGGTGACGATCGGCTATGATGACAAGCCGCAATTCTTCGTCGATCAACTCGCACGCGGCCTCTCCCGCATCGCGGCGGTGGCCTATCCGAACCCCGTGATCGTGCGGATGTCGGACTTCAAGACGAACGAGTATGCCGAGCTTCTGGGCGGGCGCGCGTTCGAGCCGGCGGAGGAAAACCCGATGATCGGGTTCCGCGGCGCCTCGCGCTACTACTCCCCTCGCTACCGCCCGGGGTTCGAGCTCGAATGTCGTGCGATCCGCAAGCTGCGGGAGGAAATGGGCTTCGACAACATCGTGGTCATGATCCCCTTCTGCCGCACGCCCGCCGAGGCGGATCGCGTCCTCGCCGTCATGGCGGAAGCGGGGTTGGAGCGCGGCAAGAACGGCTTGCAGGTCTACGTCATGGGAGAAATCCCGTCCAACGTGATCCTCGCGGAGGAGTTCGCGACGCGTTTCGACGGTTTTTCGATCGGATCGAACGATCTCACCCAGCTGACCCTTGGCATCGACCGGGATTCGGAGGAGCTGGCGGCGCTCTTCGCCGAGGATGATCCGGCCGTCATCTGGATGATCCGGCACCTGATCGAGCGCGCCCACGCGGCGGGCTGCAAGGTCGGATTGTGCGGGCAGGCGCCGAGCAACGATCCCGCCTTCGCGCGGCTTCTCGTCGAGGCGGGGATCGATACGATCTCCGTCACGCCGGACAGTTTCCTTGCCGTGAAGCGCCATGTCACCGAGGCCGAGAACGGCTGAAGCCCGAACGACGAACGGCAGCGCGAGCGCTGCCGTTTCAGTCTGCCATTGCGGCGGTAATTGGAGCGGGCGATGGGATTCGAACCCACGACCCCAACCTTGGCAAGGTTGTGCTCTACCCCTGAGCTACACCCGCGTCCTTGGGTGGGGCGATGTATAGAGATTCGGATCGGGAGCGCAAGGGGGAAAAACCGCCCCGCTCTTGCCGCGGGCCGAAGGCGCGATACCCTCTCCGAAATGACCCATGAACCCCTCGACGAGACGGCGCTCCTTGCGCTCTTCGACAGGCTCGGCCTCCGCTGGCGGCTCCAGCGGCACCCGGCGTTCCACACCGTCGAGGAAGCCAAGGCGGGCCGCATCGATCTGCCCGGCATCCACACCAAGAACATGTTCCTCAAGGGCAAGGACGGCACCCTCGCGCTCGTCACCTGCGGGGAGGACCGCCGCATCCGGATCCGCGATCTGGAGAAGGCCTTGGGGCTGAAGAAGATGAGCTTCGGCAAGGCCGATCTGTTGTGGGAGGTTCTGGGTGTGCGGCCCGGCGCGGTCACGCCCTTCGCCCTCGTGAACGATACCGGGCGGCGCGTCTGCCTCATCCTGGATGCCCAGATGATGGAGGCCGACGCCATCAACGCCCACCCGTTGCATAACGAGGCGACCGTCGCCATGTCGCCCGGTGACATGCTGCGCGTGTTCGAGGAGACCGGGCACGACCCCCTCCTGGTCGATTTCGACGCTCTGGAGGCGCAGGCCGCCGCGCGCGCCGCCTGAGGTTGGACTTGGGGCCCGCGCGGCGCTAGAGACGGGACTGAACGGGCGGAACGCACGCCCCGATACGAGGAAGACCGACATGATCGAACTGGGCGCAGGCAACGGCACGGCTCCCGCCGCGGGGGGCTCTGACCTCATCAAGGATGTGACCGAACAGACCTTCATGGCCGACGTGATCGAGGCGTCCGCCACCACGCCGGTCATCATCGATTTCTGGGCGCCCTGGTGCGGCCCCTGCCGTCAGCTCACCCCCGCGATAGAGGCGGAGGTGAAGAACGCGCGCGGTGCTGTGAAGCTCGCAAAGATCAACGTGGACGAAAACCAGCGGATCGCCGCCCAGGCCCAGGTGCAATCCATCCCCACGGTCATGGCGGTGGTGAACGGCCAGGTCGTGGACAGCTTCATGGGCGCCCTGCCGCAGGGCCAGATCAAGCAATTCATCGAGCGGGTGATCAAGATGGCCGGTGGCGCGGGCGACCAGGGGCCGACGATCGACGACGCGCTCGACATGGCCGACCAGATGCTGGCCGAAGGCGCGGTCCAGGACGCCGCGCAAACCTTCGCCGCGATCCTTCAGGAGATGCCCGACAGCGTCCGTGCGATGGCCGGCCTTGCTGCGTCCTACCTCGCTCTGGGACAGGTGGACGAGGCCCGCGCGGTGCTCGACCAGGTTCCGGCCGACAAGGCGGGCGATCCGGCGGTCGCAGCCGTGCGCGCGCAACTGGACCTCGCCGGGATGGGCGGCGACGCGGGCGAGGTGCCCCGGCTCCTCGCCGCCGTGGAAGCCGATCCCGGCGACAAGCAGGCCCGGCTCGACCTGGCCGAGGCGCTGATCGGTGCGGGCCAGAGCGAGGCGGCGATCGACCACCTTCTGGAGCTTTTCCGCCAGGATCGCGAATGGAACGACGGCGCGGCCAAGGACCGGCTTCTGAAACTCTTCGATGCGCTCGGGCCGAAAGACGCGCTCGCGCAGAAGGGCCGGCGGCGCCTTACCTCGATGATCTTCGCCTGAGGGTCTCTCGTGCAGCGCTTCACCCTCGCCGATCTGCCCGACGTCATCCCCGTCTTCCCGCTTCCGGGGGCGCTTCTGCTGCCCAGGGGGCGGTTGCCGCTGAACCTGTTCGAGCCGCGATACCTCGCGATGCTGGAGGATGCGCTCAAGACGCCGCATCGATTCATCGGCATGGTGCAGCCCTCCGACGCACCCGATGGCGGCAATGGCGGTCCGCCGCGCCTGCACCGGATCGGATGCGCGGGCCGGGTCACATCGATGTCGGAAACCGATGACGGGCGCTACATCATTTCCCTCACCGGGATCAGCCGCTTCCGTATCACCGGCGAGGAAGAAGGCTTCACGCCCTATCGAAGGGCGCGCGTCGAATGGGAGAGCTTCGAGCGCGACCTCAAGGGCGAGGAACGCGACCCGGGCTTCCAGCGACAGGACTTCCTCGGCCTCCTGCGGCGCTACTTCACTTCCGAGGGCATCACCTCCGACTGGGACAGCCTGCAGGACGCCGAGACCGAGCTTCTGATCAACTCCCTTTCGATGCTGTGTCCCTTCGATCCGGAGGACAAGCAGGCCCTTCTCGAGGCGCCTTCCCTCGCGACCCGCAGGGAAACCCTCGTCACGCTGATGGAGTTCGCGATGCGAGGCGGCGACGACGGGCCGGTTCAGTGAGATGACCGAAACGCCTACGATCGACCGGAAGCTTCTCGAAGCGCTGATCTGCCCGGTCACGCGCGATATGCTTCGCTACGACGCGGAGAAGAACGAACTCGTTTCGCGCAATGCCGGTCTGGCCTATCCCATCAGGGACGGCATCCCCGTGATGATCGTGAGCGAGGCGCGAGAGCTTGAGGATTGATCGCGAAAAGCTGGCCCGATCCATGGGCTGGACGTTCTTTGGCTGGGCCGTGCTGGCGACCGCCGCCTTCCTCGCGACGCGGACCCTGTTTGCGGTGAACGCGCCGCCCGCGCCCGATCCCGGGGCATACGGATCGGTTTCGCAGATGATCATGGAGACCTATCCGCTCGGCACCGATGCCGAGGTCTTCGCGCAGGCGCTTGTCGACATGGGCTTCGAACTCGTCGCGATCGACCCCGATACCGGCCTGCTGACGGCGGTCCTGACACGGACCTTCCTCACATGCGAGGATCGCTACATCGTGGATTGGGTCGTGCGGCCAGACGGCGTGGTGATCAACCTGCGCGCCTCCGAACAGATCAGCTGCTAGAGCGGCAGCCCCCGCATCAGGCGCGGCACATCGCCGGTCAGCCCGGCGGCCTCCCTCATGAAGGCCCGGCGCGCGGCGGGTGTCGCGTTGACGGCGGCAAGGCCGAGGTCGCGTATGCCACGCAGAATCGGATTGTCGTTGGAGAAGAGGCGATTGATACCATCCGTCGCGAGCGCGAGTGCGGCGGTGTCGAACCGGCGCCAGCGGGCATACCGATCCAGAACGCCGCGCGTTCCGATATCCTCGCCGCGTCTTCGGGCATCAACGACGACTTCGGCGAGCGCGGCCACATCCCTCAGGCCGAGGTTGAGGCCCTGCCCCGCAATCGGGTGCAACCCGTGGGCGGCATCCCCCGCGAGCGCGAGGCGATCGGCGGTGAACCGGTTCGCGAGGGTGAGGTTGAGGGGATAGCAATACCGCCCGCCGACCAGCGCGATCGCGCCCAGGAAATCGCCGAACCGGGGGCGCAGCACCTCCATGTAGGCGTCGTCTTCGAGCCGCATGATTTCCGCCGCGCGCTCCGTCGTCTCCGTCCAGACGATGCTGGATCGGTTGCCCGGCAAAGGCAGGATCGCAAGCGGCCCGGCGGGCAGGAACATCTGGTGGGCGATCCCGCGATGCGGCCTCTCGTGGTCGAGCGCGCAGACAAGGCTCGTCTGGCCGTAGTCGCGAATGGTGCGCCCGATCCCGGCACGCTCCGCGGTGCCGCTTCGCCGGCCGTCGCATCCCCCCACAAGGCGGGAGCGCAGGCGCGAGCCGTCATCGAGCGTGAGCGTGATCCCCGTCGCATCGGGCGCCTGCGCCGTGACGCGCGCCTCCGAGCGGTGCTCGACAAGGTCCTCCGCCGCGACGGCCCCGATCAGCGCGGCGCGAAGGTAGCGATCCTCCAGCAGCGCGCCGAAGGGCCCCTCCTCGATCTCGCGATGGTCGAAATGGACATGCAGCGGAGAGGCGCCTTCCCCCTCCCGCCCGTCGGAGACCTTGATGTCGAGGATCGGCTGCGCATGGCCCTCTACATCCGGCCAGACGCCTATACCCTCGAGCAGGCGGCGGGAGGCAAGCGCGATCGCGTAGGCGCGACCGTCGAAATCGGCCTCCATCATCGGGGCGAGCGGCGCGGCATCCAGTATCGTCGACCGGATGCCCCCCTGCGCGAGGGCCAGCGCAAGCGCCGGGCCGTTGAGGCCGCCGCCGACGATGGCGATATCGGTATCGAATTCCATGCCCCGTGTTGTGGGGTCTCTCCGGTCGCTTGTCCACGGCGGGCGCCAGCGGTAGCGTGTCGCGGCCTTGATCCGGGGAGGGAACGCATGGCCGATTTCACGACGATGACGGCGGAGGAACTGGGCCGGAGCATCGGCCTTGGCCGGATCGATCCGGTCGATCTGACGGAGGCCTTCCTGACCGCCGCGGGAGCCCATGAACACGGCGCATCCATCTATGCCCGCCTGACCCCGGAGCGCGCCCGGTCCGAGGCAATGGCCGCGCGGGACCGCGCCCGGAATGGCGATCGCCGCCATCCGCTCGACGGCGTTCCGATCAGCTGGAAAGACCTGTTCGACACAAAAGGCATAGCGACGGAGGCCGGCTCGGCCCTGCTTGCGGGCCGCGTGCCGGAGGCGGATGCCGAGGTGCTTGCCCGCGCCACCGCAAACGGCCTCACATGCCTTGGCAAGACCCACATGTCCGAACTGGCCTTCTCCGGCCTCGGGCTCAACCCCGTGACGGCGACCGCGCCGAACCGCAATTTTCCGGGCCATGCGCCCGGCGGTTCGAGTTCCGGTGCGGCGGCCTCTGTCGCCTACGGCCTCGCCCCCGCCGCGATCGGGTCGGATACCGGGGGGTCGGTGCGCGTCCCCGCTGCATGGAACGACCTCGTTGGCCTGAAGACGACGAGCGGCCTGCTGCCGCTCGACGGGTGCGTGAAGCTCGCGCCCGGTTTCGACACGATCGGCCCGATCTGCAGAACCGTGACGGATGCGGCGCTCCTGCTCGATGCGCTGGGCGCGCGCGCGGTGGTCGAGGAAGCGCCCGACCGGCCCCTCCGCCTCCTCGTGCTGGAGACCGCTGCCCTCGACGGTCTTCGCCCCGAACCCGCCCGCGCCTTCGAGGACGCGCTCGACAGGATCGGCGCGTCGGGGGCGGAGATCGACCACAGCCCCTTCCCCGATCTAACACCCCTGACGGACCTCTCCGGCATCCTCTTCGGGGCCGAAGCCTGGGCGGAATGCGGCGCCCTCATCGAGACCGCGCCGGAGAAGATGTTTCCGCCCATCCGCAAGCGGTTCGAAGGCGGCAAGGGCGCGCTCGCGGCGGACTATCTCCAGGCCGTCTGGCGGATGGCGGAGGTGCGCCGCAACTGGCTCGCCTTCGTCGAGGACTATGATGCGGTTCTCACGCCCACCTGCCCGATCCTGCCGCCCTCCGTGGAGCGGCTGATGACCGATGAGGCGTTCTACACGACCGAAAACCTGCTGACGCTGCGCAACACGCGGATCGGCAACCTCCTGGGTCTGTGCGGACTGAGCCTGCCGACCGGTCATCTCTCCTGCGGCCTGCAGGTGCTCGGACAGCCTTTCGGCGAGGGCGCGCTGCTCGGAGTCGGGCTCGAACTGGAGCGCATCCTCGCTGGGTGAGGCGGTTTGTCTGGCGTTTTGACGGGGCGGGCGGTATCCTGACGCCCAAACACGGGGCAAAAGACCCCGGACATGAGGCAAAACGGATGCAGTATCCCGAGCGATTCTCGGCCCTGCCGGACTATGCTTTTCCGCGTCTGCGCGCGTTGCTCGACCAACACGCGCCGGGTGGCGAACCGCTTGCGATGTCCATCGGCGAACCGAGGCATCCCTTTCCCGGCTTCGTGACCGAAACCCTCGCGCGACATGCCGGACTCTACGCCAGATATCCGCCGAACGAGGGCGCGCCCGAATTGCGGGACGCAATCGCCGGCTGGCTTTCACGCCGCTACGGCGTGGATATGGACCCCGCGACACAGATCCTGCCACTGAACGGGACGCGGGAGGGCCTCTTCATGGCGGTCCTGGCCCTCTGCCCCGAGCGCAAGAACGGCGAGCGGCCCGCGATCCTGATGCCCAACCCGTTCTACCAGTGCTACGCTGCTGCAGCGCTCGCTGCCGGGGCGGAGCCCGTCTACGTCCCGGCGACCGAGGAAACGGGTTTCCTCCCCGATTTCGCGGCGGTGCCGCCGGCAATCCTGGACCGCGCGGCGATCCTCTTCACCTGTTCGCCCGCGAACCCGCAGGGCGCGGTGATGTCCGAGGATCGCTGGAAGGGCCTGATCGCGCTCTGCGAACGCCACGATATCCGGCTCTTCGCCGACGAATGCTATTCGGAGATCTGGCGCAAGGCGCCGCCGCCCGGCGTTCTCGCCGCGGC
>JBMYPI010000082.1:0-9848 GCA_049600155.1 Rubricella sp. | reverse complement strand
TTTTCCAGAACCGCACCGGCGCTGAGGTCGATCTCGTGCATCGCGAAATCTGCGATGCGATCGGAAACCGTCCGGCCCTCGCCGGGCAGGAAGGAGGCCCGCACGCGCCACGCCGTTTCGCCGAGACGCAGATCGAGGCTCGCGGGCTGGATGAGGCCTTCCGTCACCGGGAGCGCCGTCACGATCTCACCGGCATCGAGCATCCGCGCGATACCCTGTGAAGCGATGACGCCGGTCATGCCGTGATCCTTGGAAAGTGGTCGGGCCAGCGGGATTCGAACCCACGACCTTCCGTCCCCCAGACGGACGCGCTACCAAGCTGCGCTATGGCCCGTGACCGGGGCCGGTCATGCCCCATCCGCCGGGCGAGAGCAAGGGGAAAAGGGGGCATCAATCGCGATCCGTTCCACCGTCGAGCGGCTGCGCCATGCGGGCGCGAAGATCCTCCAGACGCCCCAGAATATCGCGCAACTGCTCGCGCTTTTCGGGATCGGCAACGGGCGCCTTGGGCGGCTCGGCATCGGGCTTCGCCGCACCGTTCGGCGCCGGCTCGTCCGCCGGTGTGAAGTCGTCGATGCTCAGATGTGTGCCCGCGTATTTCTCGACGAGCTGCTTCGGCCCCGTCTCCCGCATCAGCTTCTGCACGCCGCGGATCGTCAGCCCCTCGGTATAGAGAAGCTCGCGGATGACCTTCAGGAGCTCGACATCCTCCGGGCGGTAATAGCGCCGCCCCCCGCCGCGCTTCACCGGCCGGATCTGCGTGAAACGGCTCTCCCAGAAGCGAAGGACATGCGCGGGCACGTCTATCGTTTCGGACACCTCCGAGATGGTGCGGAAGGCCTGCGGGGATTTTTCCATCGGATGCCCGGCCCGCTCAGCGCTTGTTGCCGGCGTCGACGCGATCCTTCATCAGGTGCGACGGGCGAAAGCTCAGCACACGGCGCGGCTCGATCGGCACTTCCTCTCCCGTCTTGGGATTTCGCCCCATTCTCGCGGACTTGTCGCGGACACTGAATGTTCCGAAGGAGGATATCTTCACGTTCTCGCCGCGCACGAGCGCATCCGAAACGTGGTTGAGCACATCCTCGACAAGCTGGGCCGATTCGTTGCGGGAGAGGCCGACCTCGCGGTAAACGGCTTCGCTCAAGTCCATGCGCGTGAGGGTTTTTTCGCTCATTCGCCCAGAATCTCCCCGTGCCGCAACGATATTGCCTAAAGCGTAGGTGGACTTCGCCGATAGAGTCAAGAAATGACGCTGTTTGAGGGACTTGGGCGATGGCGTGCAGATGTGAGACGAAAGTGCGCGGGGAATTCACCAGCGCATCAGCGCCGATCCCCAAGCGAGGCCGCCCCCGATCGCTTCCATGAGCACAAGGTCGCCGGCCTTGATCCGGCCGGAGGCGCGCGCCTCGCTCATCGCCAGTGGAATGGATGCCGCGGAGGTGTTGCCGTGATCCTGAAGCGTCACGACGATCTTCTCCATCGGCACGCCCATCTTCTGGGCGACCTTCCTGATGATCCGAAGATTGGCCTGGTGCGGAACGACGACATCGACCTCCTCCGCCGTCACCCCGGCGGCGGCCATGGTCTGTTCCCCCGAGGCGGAGAGCTTCGCCACGGCGTGCTTGAAGACTTCCTGACCGAGCATGCGCAGCTTGCCTGCGGTTCCGGTAGTGGACGGGCCGCCGTCGACATAGAGAAGATCGTTGAAGCGCCCGTCCGAGTGGAGGTCGGTCTGGAGGATGCCCGCATCCGCCTTCGTGCCGGTTCCTTCCCGCGCCTCGAGGATGAGCGCGCCCGCGCCATCCCCGAACAGCACGCAGGTGCCCCGATCCTCGAAATCGAGGATGCGGGAGAACGTCTCCGCCCCGATCACCATCACCCGCTTCGCCTGGCCCGAAACGATCAGCGCGTTGGCGTTCGACAGCGCATAGATGAAACCGGCGCAAACCGCCTGGATATCGAAGGCGAAACCCGTATCGATCCCCAGACCCGACTGAACCCGCGTCGCTGTGGAGGGGAAGGTCTGATCGGGGGTGGCCGTTGCCACGATGATGGTGTCGATATCGCCCGGCGCGAAGCCGGCATCGGCGATCGCGGCACGCCCGGCTTCGATGGCCAGATCCGATGTCTTCTGGTCGTCGGCGGCGAAATGGCGGCGCTCGATCCCGGTGCGGGCGCGGATCCATTCATCGGAGGTGTCGAGCGTCTTCTCGAATTCGGCGTTCTCGACCACCCGCTCGGGCAGGTAGTGCCCCGTTCCGACAGGTACCGCCCGTATCACGCTCATTCCGCATCCCTCTCCGCCGGATCGGCGGCATCATCGCGCCGCGGCGCGTGGGATGCAATGCGCGCGGCGAGTTGGTCCGAAAAACCGCCCTTTGCCATGTTGAAGGCGAGCTTGATCGCGGCGGACATGCCCGTCGCATCCGCGCTGCCATGGGATTTGACGACCGGTCCATTGAGGCCGAGGAACACCCCGCCATTCACCCGACGGGGGTCGAGCCGCTTGCTCAGCCGCCGCAGCGAGGTGATCGCGAAGATCGCGCCGATACGGCTCAGGATCGTGTGGGAAAAGGCATCGCGCAACAGCCCGCGAATGAGGGACGCAGTGCCCTCCGCCGTCTTGAGCGCGATATTGCCCGTGAACCCGTCGGTCACGATCACGTCCACCCGGTCGGAGGCGATATCGCCACCCTCGACGAATCCGACATATTCGAACCCGTCGTCGCGCGCGGCGGTCGCGATGAGTGCCGAGGCGTCCTGAAGTCCGGGGCGGCCCTTGTGCTCTTCGGTGCCGACATTGAGAAGGCCGACGCGTGGCCGATCCAGGTTCTGGCCGACCCGCGCGTATTCCGCGCCCATGATCGCGTATTGCAGAAGGCTTTCGGGCTCCGCCCGGACATCCGCGCCGACATCGAGAACGACGTTGTATCCGCCGGGATTGACCGAAGGCCACAGGACCGCGATCGCGGGGCGGCTCACCCCCGGCGCCTTTCGCAGCCGCAGCACCGCCATCGCCATCAGCGCGCCGGTGTTCCCGCAGGAGACCGCGACACTCGCCTCGCCCTTCTCCACCGTGTGGAGGGTTTCCCACATCGAACTGTCCCGCCCCTGGCGCAGCGCGCGGGAGGGTTTCTCGTTCATCGAGATGATGCCGGGCGCGTGGCGGATCTCGACGATGCCGTCGAGTTCGCGCTTGCGCGCCACCAAAGGCGAAAGAACCGCTTCATCCCCGTGAAGGATGAAACGGATCTCTTCGTTCTTGCGTGCGGATTTCGCCATTCCCGAAACGATCGGGCCGGGGCCGCCATCGCCACCCATCGCATCTATCGAGATAACGATGTCACGGGGCATGATCGGTCAGGCCCTGTCCGTGCTCGGGATCATGAAGCCGCGATCAGGCCGCGTCGTCTTCGAGATCGATCTCGTCGGCCTGCGCGACGATCTCGCGATCGGCATAGTGACCGCAGGATGCGCAGACGTGATGCGGGCGCTTGAGTTCGCCGCAGTTCGGGCACTCGTTCGGGTTGAACGCGGTCAGCGCATCGTGCGAACGGCGCATACCCCGCTTGGACCGGGTGACCTTACTCTTGGGGACAGCCATGTCTCACCTATTCCATCGTCAGGACCATCCGTGGCCCATCGGTTCCGTTTCCGGCGCTGTCGCGCCCGTGGCGGGAGACCCGCCGAATTCCAGCCCGTCCAATAGGGCCCGCCGCGCCGAAGCGCAAGCGTCAAACGCCCCTGTCGGATGAGAGGCGCAAAATAGCCGGACGAGCCGGGCGTGCAAGCCTTATCTGCGGCTCAGTCGTCGTTTTCCAGGCGATCCTTCAGCGCGCCGAGCGCCGCGAAGGGGTGCACCTTTGCGGGCTCCTCGGGCGGTGCGGGGTCCGGTTCGGTGAAGGACGCGTCATCCGCGCGGGGATAATCGGGGAGCGCCAGCGAGAGTGCCTCGATCGCGACGGCGCCGACATCGATCACGGGCTCGAGCGGTTCGACATCGTCTTCCTCCAGGGTCACCTCGATCTCCGACGGTTCTGATTCCGCGGGGAGGAAGACCCGCCGCACGCGCTCGTTCAGCCGCGTGACGACAGGGGCAAGCGTCACGACGCAGGGCTGCACGACGGTTGCCTTCAACCGCATGTCGAGGGCCCAGCCTTCCGGCCCGGTGGGCGTCAGCGCGCCCTCCACCGCGAGTTTCCCGATCTCGGTCGCGTCGAGGTGAAGTGCGATCCTGTGGCATTCCCCGGGCGTCGCGATTTCGGAGAAGGGATGCGATCCGCGCCGGTTCAGCCGACGCATATCAATCCTGCGCGAAAACAGCGGGCCTTCGCCATCGCTTGCCTGTCGGCTCATGCTGACCTCTCCGTGAACTCCGGTTTCGACCTGATCGCTTGAATTCGCACCCCGCTCAAGCTACGGCAAGGGGGCAACCAAGCAGGACAGTCGGGACATGCGTGCATTCGGTCGTATCTCTGTCATCGTGCTCCTCGCGGGTGCGCTCGGCGCCTGCACGGCGCTTTACGACACCCACGGCTATGTGCCGCCCGAGGCCCAGCTCGAGCAGATCCAGATCGGGCTCGACACGCGGCAGGATGTCGTCGCCAAGGTCGGGCAGCCGGTCGATACCGGGCTGATCGAGGAAGACACCTGGTATTATGTGCGCAGCGTGATCCGGCGCGAAAGCTACCGCGCGCCCGAAGTGGTCGAGCGCGAGATCGTCGCGATCCGCTTCGACGAATTCGGCACCGTCGCCGAGATCGCCCGCGGCGATCTCCAGGACGGCCGGGAGATCGCCTTCGAATCGGAAACGACGCCGACCTACGGCAGCCGCGTCGGCCTGCTCCAGCAGATCGCCGGTAACGTTTTCAACCCGACGGCGGGCGCGGAGTAGGGTCACGCCTCCTCCGGCACGAACCTCAACGCCACCCCGTTCATGCAATAGCGCAGCCCCGTCGGCGCGGGGCCGTCGGGAAAGACATGGCCCAGATGCGCGTCGCAGCGGGCGCAGGTGATCTCCGTGCGTCGCATGAAGAAGCTCCTGTCGTCATGCTCCTCAACGACCTCGGTGTCGATCGGGCGGAAGAAGCTCGGCCATCCCGTCCCGCTTTCGAACTTCGCGTTCTGATCGAAAAGGGGCTGATCGCAGCAGATGCAGTGGAACCGCCCGGGCGCCTTGGGGAAGTCGTCATGGGTGCCCGCGCGTTCCGTGCCCTTCTGGCGTGTCACCTTGTAGGCGAGCGGAGAGAGTTGCGCGCGCCACTCGGCGTCGGTCTTCTGAATCTTGTCGAGCATTCTCCACCTTTCGCTTGCATTTCGCGGGGTGACCCCCACGTAATTTCATCGGTCCGTCACAACACGGATATAGGTCATCTGTCAGGGATGGAGGCCGGATATGGGTGTTTTTTCTCGTGGACGCTACCGTGCGCGGTTCTCGGTCGCGCACGAAGACGTGACAGCCGCCCAGGCGCTGCGCCACCGGACGTTCCGGGGGGGCGGGGGCCTCGATATCGACATGTTCGATGCCGATGCGACCCATGTCCTGATCGAGGATCAGAAGACGGGCGCGCTTGCGGCCTGCTTCCGGATGATCCCCTTCGCCAACGGGGCGGAGATCGCGCGCTCCTATTCGGCCCAGTATTACGAGCTGTCCGCGCTCACCGCCTTCGAGGGGCCGATGGTGGAGATGGGGCGCTTCTGCATCGCGCCGGAATACCAGCGCGATCCCGATATCCTGCGCGTGGCTTGGGGCGCGATGACCCGTTTCGTGGATGAAAACGGGGTCGAGATGCTGTTCGGCTGTTCCTCCTTCCATGGCACCGAGGCGGAGGAATACCAGGATGCGTTCGCGCTCCTGAAGGATCGCCACCTCGCGCCCAAGCGCTGGTTGCCGCGCGTGAAGGCTCCGAAGGTCTTCCGCTTCGCCCAGAAGCTGCGGCTGCGCAAACCCGATCTCAAGCTCGCCCAGAAGAAGATGCCGCCGCTCCTGCGATCCTATCTCGTGATGGGCGGGTGGGTGAGCGATCACGCCGTGGTCGACAACGATCTGAACACCTTGCACGTCTTCACCGGTCTGGAGATAAAGCTGATCCCGCCTGCACGGGCACGGCTACTCCGGGCGACTTGATGCTGACGATCGATCCTGCGCTTTTCACCGATGACGCGATTTCCGACGAGACGAGGGCCTTCAACGCCCGGTTCGAGGCGGAATTGTCCGCGCTTCCGCCGACCCACACCGTTCCGGTCGAACTGACGCGGAAGGCACGGGATGAGGGCAGGGGCCTCTTCCCCTCCGGCGGGCCGCTCGACGGATCCGACTGGGTGGAGATCCCCGGCGCGCCCGGCACGGGGCGGGTGCGGGTCAGCCGCGCGCCGGGAAGGCCCAGGGGGCTCGTTCTGCATATTCATGGCGGTGGGTGGAGCCTCGGCCGGCCGTGCCATTTCGACAGGCAATGCCAGGGGCTCGCGCGCGATGCGGGGGTGACGGTCGTTTCCGTCGAATACCGCCTCGCGCCAGAGCATCCCTGGCCCGCCCAGCGGGAGGATTGCCTCGCAGCCGCGAAATGGCTCATGGGGGCGGGGGCTGAGCGGTTCGGCGCCGATCGGGTCGCCATCGTCGGCGAGTCGGCGGGCGCCCATCTTGCCGCCTGCAGCGCGATCGCCTTGCGCGATCTGAAACGGTCCGAACCGCTGGCGGGTCTCGTCCTCAACTACGGGTGTTTCGACCTCACCCTTACCCCTTCGATGGCGCGCTGGGGGGAGCGGCAACTGGTGCTGTCCACCCCCACGGTCCAATGGTTCGTCGACAATCTCGATCCGAAGGGACATCAGCGCACGGGAGCGGGGCTTTCGCCACTCAAGGCCGATCTCAAGGGCCTGCCGCCCGCGCTCTTCCAGATCGGAACGATGGATCCGCTCCTTGATGACAGCCTGATGATGGCCTCGCGCTGGTCCTCGGCGGGCAACCGGGCCGAGCTTGCCGTCTATCCCGGCGGCATCCATGCCTTCGACCAGTTCGACCTCGCGATCGCGCGGGAGTTCCATGCCCGTCAGGCAGCCTTCGTCGCGTCCCTGTTCGCCTGAGAGACGGCGCGGGCCATGTCCAGAAGCACGCGCTTGCGCGCCCTGAACCGCGCCGTGCTGCGCCGCGCGGTGAGGCCCGCCTCGTAGACCTCGATCATCCGCGTCATCACCGCGAATTCGAGCTGCCGTTCGAGGTCCTTGCCGACGAGCCCATACCCCTCGCAGGCTGTCTCCCGCAGGCCGCCCGGCAGGCCCCAGTCATCCCGCCCCGACGGTGAGGGCATCAGGAAGGCGAGATCGACGAGGTAATGCGCCAGATCGTGCATCCGTGGCCTGCGCCGGGTGTTCACGATGCCTTTCGTCCATGTCACCCTTTCCCCGAGAATGACATGCTGCGCCTCGAAGGCGCGATGGAACTTCACGTACTCCACGAGCGAGCCTTCGAAGGTTTCCGACAGATCCATGGCGCGGGCGGCGACCGGCTCCATGGGGTCGGGTCCGCCCGCACGCCCGGCTTCCCAGGCCGTGACCGTCTCTCGGATGCGATCGCCCGCGTCGAAAGCGCCCGGACGCGGTTCGAACCCGTCATGCAGCGCGCGCAACCAGGCCGCGCCGCGCCCGATCGCGTCGTCGGCGCCGCCCCGCGGGACGATGTCGGAGAGGACCGGCCCCTCGGGCCTGCGCGTGACCACGATCCCCTGCTCCCCGAAGAGGGCCAGCGGCTCCGGCACGCCGTAGGCGGGATCGCGCATGTGCTCGAACAGGTTCTCGTAGGCGAAATGGATGTTGTGGGCGACAAGATCGGGATCCTCCCGCGTGATGCGCAGGATCGTCACCGCTCCGGCCGCGCCGACCGCCTCGAACTCGCTGATCCCGTTCGCGCGCGCGATGAGCGTGATCCGGCGCAGGTCCGCGATAGCCGGATCGTCGAGGCCCGCAAGCGCCTGCCTGAGCCGCGCGACCCGGACGGGCGCCGAGACCCGCCGCAGCGCGCCGGGCAGGGCGGGACTCCAGAGCGGCATCACCCGCCCGTGTGGCTCATGTGGCGTGAAACGGTCCCGTCCTGCCGCTGGCGGGAATAGTCGAAATCGTGGCCCTTTGGCTTGCGGTCGATCGCGGCGCGGATTGCGGCTTCCAGCGCCGCGTCATCATCGCTCTGCCGCAGGACGCGGCGCAGATCGGCATCATCGTCCTGTCCGAGGCACATGTAGAGCTGGCCCGTGCAGGTCAGCCGCACACGGTTGCAGCTTTCGCAGAAATTGTGGCTCAGCGGCGTGATGAACCCGATCTTCTGGCCCGTCTCCTCAACCCGGACGTAGCGGGCCGGCCCGCCTGTCGTGATGTCGAGATCGGTGAGGCGATAGCGCGTCTCGAAGAGCGCCCGCACGTCCTTGAGGGACCAGTATTGGTCGAGCCGCTCGATGTCCTCGCCCATGGGCATGACCTCGATGAAGGTCAGGTCCATGCCGCGACCGGCGCACCAATCGGCGAGGCGGAACGCCTCGTCATCGTTGACGCCCTTGAGCGCGACCGCGTTGATCTTGACCCGCAGGCCCGCCTCCTGCGCGGCATCGATCCCGTCGAGAACCTTTGCGAGCCGTCCCCAGCGGGTGACGTCCGCAAATTTCTTCTCGTCCAGCGTGTCGAGGGAGACATTCACCCGCCTCACCCCGCAGGCTGCCAGATCGGCGGCGAAGCGCCGAAGCTGCGAACCGTTCGTCGTCAGCGTCAATTCGTCGAGCGCGCCGCTTTCCAGATGCCGTCCCATACCTTCGAAGAAGGTCATGATCCCCCTGCGCACCAGGGGCTCCCCACCCGTCACGCGCAGCTTGCGCACGCCCAGCCGCACGAAGGCGGAGCACAGCCGGTCGAGTTCCTCCAGCGTCAGAAGCTCCTTCTTGGGCAGGAAGGTCATGTGTTCCGACATGCAGTAGGTGCAGCGGAAGTCACAGCGGTCGGTGACGCTGACGCGCAGATAGGTGATCGCGCGGGCGAACGGGTCGATCAGCGGTGCAGGTGCCATATTCATGATTCCAGATTATGGAGCGCGGCAAGGTGTGGCAAGGGTCTGCACGGAGGCGTTCGCCCCGCCGCATGGAAAGGCGATGCCCTTGATCGCCGGGCGATTCCCGTGTCCAAACACGCCATGGGGTTCTGTCGGTTCCAGATCCGGCGCGGGCGCATGGGCGCGGTTTGCATCGCGGCCTTCGCCGTGGCCTGCGCACCGCAGCCGGAGGCACCGACACCGCCGGAGCGGACGGCGGCGGAGGGGCCCGTCGCCATCACGCCCTCGCCCATCTTCGCCCGGTTTCTCGATCGCACCACGGCAGAGCCGGGATCGCCCCGCGCGGGCCTCTGGATCGAGACGACGGCCGTCACACGCGAGGCACAGGGCTGGGCCACCGATCTGGAAACGGGCCGCTCCGTCCGCCTCCTGCTGCAACCGCGGGCGGAGGATGGCGGCTTCGACAGGATTTCCGTTGAAGCTCTGCGGGAATTGGGTGTTTCATCGGCCCGTCTCGTGATCCTGACGCTGCATCGCGACATCCGCACCCTGCCGCGTTGAGCAAGGAGTTTTCCGCATGATCCTCTATGGCCGCGACCTCTCGCCCTTCGTTCGTCGCATCGCGATCTGGTGCGATCTGCAGGAGCGGCCCATCGAGCGGCGCAAGCTGATGGTCAGCGGCCCCGAATGGGAACAGGTGAAGGCCGTGAACCCCACGGGCCGGGTGCCCGCGCTGGTGCTTCCCGATGGCGAGGTGCTGGTGGAAAGCTGGGCGATCATGGATTGGCTTGAGGAAACCGCCGCGCCGCATCTGCGC
>JBMYPI010000081.1:0-9909 GCA_049600155.1 Rubricella sp. | reverse complement strand
CTTGTCCCCGACGCGGCCGAGCATGAGGGGGCGCACGCCGCGCGGATCGCGCACGCCGATGAGCTTCGTCCGGGTCATCGCGATGACGGAGAACGCCCCTTCCACCCGGCGCAGCGCGTCCTTCATCCGCTCGGGGATCGAGCGTTGGATGGACCGGGCCATGAGGTGGACGATGCATTCTGTGTCGGAGGAGGACTGGAAGATCGATCCGCGCTCGATCAGTTCCTCGCGCAAGGCTTCGGCATTGGTGAGGTTGCCGTTATGGGCGATGGCGAAGCCGCCCATGGCGAGTTCGGCGAAAAGGGGCTGCACGTCGCGGATCGCGGCGGCTTTCGACCCGGCAGTGGAGTAGCGGACATGCCCGCAGGCGATACGGCCGGGAAGCTGTTCCATCACCGCGGGAGAGGTGAAGTTGTCCCGCACATATCCGAAGCGGCGCACGGAGGAGAATCCCGGTTCGGGCTGGTAGGAGACGATGCCACCCGCTTCCTGCCCGCGATGCTGAAGGGCGTGGAGGCCCAGGGCCACGAAATTCGCCGCATCCGGCACGCCGATCACGCCGTAGATGCCGCATTCCTCGCGCAGCTTGTCGTCATCGAACGGGTGGGCGAGGAAAGGCTGCGTCGTCTCATCCATCGTCGCGACTCCGGCGGTGTGAGGACTTGTCGCGCGCCTTATAGGGCGGGGCGCTGGCCCTGTCATCCCTTCGTCACCAACCGTGAGGACGCAGGCCGTTTCAGCCCGAGCAGCGGCCGATGAGCTGGTCGTAGCGGGCGGTCAGTTCCGGCGGAATCTCCGTGGGCAGGGCGTCGCGCAGGGCCGCCGTCGCATCGGCAAGGAACACGCGCGTCACCGCGTCGTCCACCATCGGGGCCGCACCGCCGCCGGTGACCTGGTCGTAGATGATGAAGCCGAGCGCGACGATCACGATGCCCCGCACGACCCCGAAGAGGAAGCCGAGCCCGCTGTCGATCGGCCCGAGCGCCGAATCCTGGATCAGGCGCGCGAAAAGGGGTGTGAAGAAGGAAAGAACGATCAGGCCGATCACGAAAACGCCCGCGAAGGCCGACAGGATCGAGAGTTGGCAGGAATTGCCGACCACGTCCCGCAGGACGGGCAGTTCCCGCACGACGGGTTCGACGGTAGGGGCGAAGACGAAGGCCGCGATCGCGGCGAGGATCCAGCCACCGATGGCGAGAGTTTCCCGCACGAGGCCCCGGGAATAGGCGAGGATGCCCGATACGCCGACGATCAGGAGCACGGCGATATCGATCACTGTGAACTCACCCATCTGCGCCGCTCGCCCCCGGATTTGTCTCCCCGACAGTGCTTTCCACGAAGGATGCAAGGTCGTCAAGGCGTTGCAGGGCGAGGCCGGCGTCGGAAAGCTCGGGTGTGGCCTGCGGCAGCACGGCGCGCTCGAAGCCGAGCTTCGCCGCTTCGCGCAGGCGCGCTTCCGTCTGGGGCACCGCGCGGAGTGTGCCCGAGAGGCCGATTTCGCCGAAGAAGACGGAGCGGGGCGGCAGCGCGATATCCTCCCGCGAGGACAGGAGCGCGGCGGCCACGGCGAGGTCCGCCGCCGGTTCTCCGATCCGCAGGCCCCCGGCGACATTGAGATAGACATCGGCGCCGCCGAAGCCGATGCCGGCGCGCGTCTCCAGCACCGCGAGGATCGTCGCGAGCCGCCCGCCATCCCAGCCCACCACCGTGCGCCGGGGTGTCGCCAGCGGTGAGGGCGCGACCAGGGCCTGGATTTCCACGAGGAGCGGCCGCGTGCCCTCCAGCCCCGCGAAGACGGCCGATCCCGGCGCCTGGCGTTCGTGATCTCCGAGAAAGAGGCCGGAGGGGTTCGCGACCTCGGCCAGACCCGCGCCCGTCATCTCGAACACGCCGATCTCGCCCGCCGGGCCGAAGCGGTTCTTGACCGAGCGCAGGAGGCGGAACTGGTGCCCGCGCTCCCCTTCGAAATAGAGCACGCAATCGACCATGTGTTCGACCACGCGCGGCCCCGCGATCTGCCCGTCCTTCGTGACGTGGCCGACGAGGATCACGCTGATCCCGCGCCGCTTGGCGAAGGCCGTCAGCTCATGAGCCGCCGCGCGGACCTGTGAGACGGAGCCGGGCGCGCTTTCCACCGTGTCGAGCCACATCGTCTGGATCGAATCGATGATGGCCAGTGCGGGGCGCTCGGCCTCCAGCGTGGTGAGGATGTCGCGCAGGTTGGTTTCGGTGCCGAGTTGCAGGGGCGCGTCGGAAAGGCCCAGCCGCTCGGCCCGCATCCGCACCTGGGAGGACGCCTCCTCGCCGGAGATGTAGACGGCCTTGCGCCCCGTCCGGGCGAAGGCCGCGGCGGCCTGCAGAAGGAGCGTCGATTTGCCGATCCCGGGATCGCCGCCGACGAGGATCGCCGAAGCCGGGACGAGCCCGCCGCCGAGAACGCGGTCGAGTTCCTCGATCCCGAACCGGGCGCGGGGCAGGGGTTCTTCCCGCCGGGAGAGGTCGGAGAGGGGCACCGCGCGGCCCTTGGCCTTGCCCAGCGCCTGTTTGCCTGGCCCTGCGGAGAGGGGGGCCTGTTCCTCGATGGTGTTCCAGGCGCCGCAGGCATCGCACTGGCCCGCCCATTTGCGGTGGGACGCGCCGCAATTGGTGCAGAGATATGTCGCCCCCGCCCTCGCCATCAGCGGAACGGCAGCCCGGCGACGAGGGTGAGGCCGAAGGCGGCTTGCGCGAGCGTCAGCACCCGGTTCCAGCGCTTTTCCACGATGGTGGCGTAGAGGCCCGTCACGATCAGGCCCGCGCCGGCGAAGCGGGCGACGCCCGGCCAGAGGAGCGAGATCGAGGCCATGCCGAGCAGCGTGAACGCGACCAGCATCAGATGCGCTGCCCGCAACCGGCCCGTCTGGAGGTAGCCCTGCGCGGCGGACCAGAAGAACGCGCCGAAGACGGCGGTTCCGAGCAGGATGCCGAGCGCAAGCGCTTGGAGGTTCATGCCATCACGACCCGCACGAGGATCAGCGTCACCGCCACGGCGGCCCAGATCGCCATGACCCGGTCGGCCATCCGGTTCATGCCCTTGGCGAGGAAGGCGGAGAGGATATAGGCGCCCATCCCGAAGCTGATCGCGAAGGCGACGAGGAGCCATGCCGTGGGTACTATGCCGAGGAACGCGACGATCGCGCCCACAACCGCGACACCGCCGCAGACGGTGCAGACCTGCCCCAGAAGCCGCACGGGCCCTTCCGGGCTCGCCCGCCAGCGCGTCACCCCCGCAAGGAGCAGCGGGAACATCAGCGAGAGATAGGCGAGCATGACGAGTTGGAGGATCTGGGCCTGGCTCATGGGATACCTTCTAGCGGACGGCTTCGATCGGGCCTTCGGCGCTGCCCGTGATGAATTGCCGGACGTATGGATCGCCGCTGTCGTCGAGATCGGCGATGGACCCGTGCCAGCGGATCTTGCCGTCATGGATCATGGCGACGGTGTCGGCGATGGCGCGCACGCTCGACATGTCGTGGGTGATCGTCATCGCGGTCGCGCCGATTTCGGTCACGAGTTCGCGGATGAGATCGTTGATGACGCCCGCCATGATCGGATCGAGGCCGGTGGTCGGTTCATCGAAGAAGATGATCTGGGGATCGGCGGCGATGGCGCGGGCGAGGCCGACACGCTTCTGCATCCCGCCCGAAAGCTCCGCCGGGAAAAGGTCCGCCACATCGGGCGTGAGGCCCACGCGGCGCAATTTCTCAATCGCGAGGTCCCGCGCGTCCGATTTGGAGAGGCGACCGCGCCCGTGGCGCAGGCGGAAGGCGACATTCTCCCACACGGGCACCGAATCGAAGAGCGCCGCGCCCTGGAACAGCATCCCGAAGCGGGCGAGGAAGGCATCGCGCCCCTCGGCATCGGCACTCTGCCCGTCGATCAGGATCTCGCCCGCGTCGGGCCGGATGAGGCCGAGAATGCATTTGAGCATCACCGATTTGCCGGTGCCGGATCCGCCGATGATGACGCAGCTCTTGCCCGTCTCCACCGAAAGATCGACGCCGCGCAGGACGTGCTTGGCGCCGAAGGATTTCTTCACGCCGCGAAGGGTGATGCGTTCGCTCATGTGGTGAAGAAGATCTCCGTCAGGACGTAGTTGGAGGCGAGGATGAGGATGGAGGCGGTGACGACGGCGTTGGTCGTCGCCCGGCCCACGCCCTGCGCGCCCCGGCCCGAATTGTAGCCCTGGTAGCATCCCATCAGCGCCACGATGAAGCCGAAGACGGCGGCCTTCACGAGGCCCGAGGTCACATCGCCGACTTCGAGGAAATCGACGGTCGTCTGGATATAGACCGCCGGGTTGAAATCGAGCCGACCGACGCCGACGAGGAAACCGCCCATGATCCCGATCACGTCCCCGATCAGGACGAGGATGGGAAGCGCGATGGTCGCAGCCAGAAGGCGCGGCGCGACGAGGTACTTCATCGGGTTGGTGGAAAGGGTGGTCAGCGCGTCGATCTGTTCGGTGACGCGCATCGTGCCCAGTTCCGCCGCGATGGAGGCGGAGACGCGGCCCGCCACCATGAGCCCCCCGAGAACGGGACCAAGCTCGCGCACCATGCCGATGGCGACGATGGACGGCACGACGGATTCGGCGTTGAACCGGCTTCCGCCCGCGAAGATCTGGAGTGCCAGCGCACCCCCGGTGAAGAGCGCCGTCAGGCCCACCACGGGCAGGGAGAAATAGCCGATGCGCAGAAGCTGGCGCCCGATCTCGACCGGGTAGAAGGGCGGGCGGAAGATGTGGCTGACGCCCGAACCGGCGAAGAGCGTCACCTTGCCTGTATTCTGGCACAGACCGATCACGGCCGCGCCGATGGAGGCGAGGAACCCTTGTATGGCGAGGATGACGGGCATGGCCCCTCCGTTCAGTCTGCGCCGCTCTTGTAGACGCGTTGGTAGCGGGGGCCAAGGGAGGTGAGGATCTCGTAGCCGATGGTGCCCGCGGCCTCGGCCAGCTGGTCGACCGTCTGGTGCGGGCCGAGGATATCGAGGTGGTCGGGGATCTCCGCGAGATCGGTCACATCGACCGTCAGAAGGTCCATCGATACGCGGCCGGCGAGCGGGACGGGCACGTCGCCTGCCCAGAGGCGTGCCCGATTGCCCATCGCGCGGATGAGCCCGTCCGCGTAACCCGCTGATATCGTGGCGATACGGGAGGGTCGGTTTGCCGTCCATGTCGCGCCGTATCCGACCGTCTCGCCCTCCCGCACCTCGCGCACCTGGATCACGGGAAGGGAGAGTTTGACGACCGGCTGCGCGTCCGCGAACGGCAGCCCGCCATAGAGGCCGATGCCGGGGCGGGTCATGTCGAAATGGTAGCGCCTGCCCATCAGCGTGCCGCCCGTGGCGGCGAGGCTCCGCCGCCCCTCGATGCCGAGGCCCTCGAATACCTCCCTTTGCGTAGCGTTCTGGGGATGGTCCGGTTCATCGGCGCAGGCGAGATGGGAGATGACAAGCTCGGGCGGGCCCGGGAGCGCCGCCTTCGCGATCTCCTCCGGTTCCAGCCCGAGGCGGTTCATCCCCGTGTCTATCTGGAGGCCGAAGGGGAAGCCCTCTTCCGGCATATTCTGCATGAAATCATGTATTTGCGGGAGGCTGTTGAGAAGCGGTATCGCGTTCGATTCGGCATAGGCCGCGCTATCACCCGGCATGAAGCCCGAAAACACCCAGATCTCCGGGCGCGGCCCGAGCGCCTCGCGCAAGGCGATCGCCTCCTCGGCGACCGCGACGAAGAAGCTGCGCGCGCCCGCCTCGTAGAGCCGTGTGGCGACGGTGCCGAGGCCGAGCCCGTAGGCATCGGCCTTCACCACGGCGGCGGTTTCGACATCGGGATCCGAACGCGCATCGAGCGCGGCCCAGTTGGCGGCGATCGCGTCGAGATCGATAGTGAGGATTCCGGTGCCCATGCCCCTAGCGTTAGGGCGGTGTTGGGGGTTTGTCACGGGGTCGATTTGCGGCCCCTCACCCGGCCAGCACGAACACGATGCCGCCTCCGATCAGCGCCGAGGCCACGCACGCGAGCGCCGTGCGGGCGAGGATGTCGCCCTCCTTGCCCACAAGGCCGACGGTCGCGCTTCCCGCGATGATGTTGTGCGGGGCGACGATATTGCCGATGGCCGCGCCGAAGCCCTGTGCCGCGGCCATCGCGAGCGGAGAGAGGCCAAGCGCGGCGGCGGTCGTCACCTGCAATTCGGTGAAGAGGATGTTCGATGCCGTCGCCGAGCCGGTGATGAAGGTCCCCAGGATGCCGATGAAGGGCGCAAGGAGCGGCCATGCATTCCCGGTGCCCGCGGCGGCGCGGGCGAGCGCCTCGATCATTCCCGAATGGACCATGAGGCGCGAGAGCGTCAGCATCACCAGAAGCGCCAGCGCGACAGGCAGCATCCGCCTGAGCGCGGCGGCGAGCGCGGGCGCGATGATCCTGCCCCGCCCGGTGAGCGCGGCGCCAACGGCGAAGCCCAGAAACAGGATCGTTCCGGGGTGATAGAGCGGCTGGAAACTGCCCGCGAAGCCGCCGTCGAGCGACCATGCCCAGTCGAGGCCGCGCAGCGTCTCCTGCACGGGCGGCACGAGCCGCGTCAGCAGCACCAGCGCGAGAATGATCCCGTAGGGCGCGAGATCGCGGACAAGGGGCGCGAGCGGCGGCAGCGGCCCGGGATGTCGGCGGCGCCAGAGCATCACGAAGACGATGGTCCCGGCGAGCGCGCCGCCGAGCGTGGACAGTTCCGGCCCCGTCGCCCATGCCAGAAGGAGCGCGGGCAGGAAGAAGCTCGCCCCGGCGATGGCGCTCCACCGGAGATCGCGGCGGGTCAGCGCCGTGTCTCCCGCAAGGCGCACCATGCTCAGGAGGAGGACCGGCCCGGCGACCGCATGAAAGGCAGCCGTGGAGAAGGCCAGCGCGTTGGGATCGAGCCCCGTCACCGCGATCTGGGCGAGCGCGGGTGTGCCGACCGCCCCGAAGGACACCCCCGCGGCATGGCCGAGAAGGGCGAGCGCCACGGCCCTCACGGGCGCGTAGCCGAGGCCGACAAGAAGCGGCGCCGCCAGCGCGACGGGCGTACCGAACCCGGCCGCACCCTCCATGAACAGGCCGAAGAACCACGCGATCAGGATCGCCTGTATCCGCCGTTCCGACGCGATGCCCGACAGCGTATCGCGAATCCTGTCGATGGCGCCGGCGCGGTTCTGGAACTCGTAGATCGCGAGCGCGGGCAGGATGATCCAAAGGATCGTCGCCGTGGTGTGGACCGCCTCCGCCCCGGTGCCGCGCGCCGCGGGGGCGATCGGGCCACCGGGCGCGAAGGCCGTGAGCGCGAGAACGACGGCGAGCGCCAGCCCCCCCGCCCCGGCAAGGACGGCCGACAGGCGCATAATCCCCATCCCTAAGAGGATCACCAGAAGGGGAGAAGCGGCCATGAGCGCGGACATGGGGCCTCCGGAGGCAGGCGTTGCGATGCAGTACCGCCAGGACCTAGGCGCAGGGGACAGGTTTTGAACCGGCACTGTCGAGGAAAAAACGGTTCCGGTCGGCTGGCCCGCGATCACTCCAGCCGGTCGTTCGCACCGGACTGGTAGGTTTTCACAAGGTCGGAGAAGCGGGTGAACTGACCTTCGAAGGCAAGCTCCACGTTGCCGATGGGGCCGTGGCGCTGCTTTCCGATGATGACCTCGCCCTTGCCGGTGCAGCGATCCATGCGGCGCTGCCAGGCGTCCATCGCTTCGAGGTTGTCCTCGGAGGGTTTCTCCCGCTCGGCGTAGTATTCCTCGCGATAGACGAAGAGCACCGCGTCGGCGTCCTGCTCGATGGAGCCCGATTCGCGGAGGTCGGAGAGTTGCGGGCGCTTGTCCTCACGCTGTTCGACCTGTCGCGAAAGCTGGGAAAGCGCGATCACGGGGATGTCGAGTTCCTTGGCGATGGCCTTGAGCCCCTGCGTGATCTCGGAAACCTCGTTGACGCGGCTGTCCTTGGCCGATGCCGGGCGGACGAGTTGGAGATAGTCGATCATCAGCACGTCGAGCCCCTTCTGCCGCTTCAGCCGCCGCGCGCGGGCGGTGAGGCTGGAGATCGTGAGCGCCGGTGTGTCGTCGATATAGAGGGGCAGTTTCTCCAGCGTCTTCGCGGCCTCGACGAAGCGGCGGAACTCGACCTCCGAGAGGGAGCCGTCGCGGATCTTGTGGGAGGGCACCTGCGCCTCCTGGGCGAGGATCCGGGTCGCGAGCTGTTCCGACGACATCTCCAGGCTGAAGAAGCCCACGACGCCCCCATCCACCGTGCCCTCGCTGCCATCGGGGCGGGTGCCGTGGCGATGCGCGCGGGCAATGTTGTAGGCGATATTCGTCGCGAGCGCCGTCTTTCCCATCGACGGTCGCCCGGCGAGAATCAGAAGGTCGGATTTGTGCAGGCCTCCGAGCGTGTCGTCGAGGTCGAGAAGCCCGGTGGAGATACCGGCGAGCCGCCCCTCGCGCTGGTAGGCGGAAGTGGCGACGTTCACGGCGCTCACGAGGGCGGAGAGGAAGGAATCGAACCCGCCCTCGACCTTTCCCTTCTCGGCCAGTTCGTAGAGCTTCTTTTCCGCTTCCACGATCTGCTCGCGCGGATCGCTTTCGACGGTGACGGTGCGGGCGTCGGTGCCGATCTTCTCCCCGATGCCGATCAGTTCGCGGCGCAGGTAGAAATCATAGACCATCTGGGCGTAGTCGCGCGCGGCGAAGACGGAGATCGCCGCGCCCGCGAGCCGCAGCAGGTATTGACCGCCGCCGAGCGCCTGGAGCCCCTCATCGTCCTCCATGAAGGATTTCAGCGTCACCGCGGAGGCGAGCGTGTTCTTGCGGATCCGTTCGGCGGCGCGTTCATAGATCCGCCGGTGCACCGGATCGAAGAAGTGGTGCGGTTCGATGATCGCGTCCACGCGGTCGAACACGTCGTTGTTGACGAGGATCGCGCCGAGGAGCGCCTGCTCCACCTCGATGCTGTGTGGCAGGGTGGAGTGCTTCTCCTCACCCTCGTTCGACATCGCGCCGTCGGCCATGCTGCCCCCGTTCACCCGAATCCCGTGGATGGCCCGTTATAAACCCATCCTGCCGCGTCCACAGGATGTGAAGACCGGGGATAAGTCGGCTTCAGGGGTCGAACCGGTAGCCGAGTTCCTGCGTCTCGAAGGGAAACAGGGCGGGAACGAGCGCAGCCGTCTCGTCATCGTAGAGGGTGCGCCAGTCCCGCGGGCGGTCCGACATGTTGAGATGGGGCAGCAGGGGCAGGGGCGTTGCGAGTGGCAGCGTGGCGACCTCGTTGGCGAGGATCTCGAAGCGCAGGAGGCGCAGATCGGAAGGCGGGCCGGTCTCCAGCATCCAGTAGGCGTTGGAGGGTGTGGAGAAGGCCGCCGCGGTTTCGGGGGCGCGGACGAAGTCCGGAAAACCGAGGCGCCGGGCCGCGCGCACCTGCGGGTGGTCGAACGTCTGAACCCGCGCCCAGTGATAGAAGCTCACCAGCCTGTCCCAGGGGTTGCGGACGATGGCGACGACCATGAAATCGCGCAGCTTGAGCCGGGGAAGGGCGTGCGTGGCATCGGCGAGCGTGGCGTGTTTTGACAGGCGCATCGCGGCCGGCTTGCCGCGATTGAACCCCGCCTGGCGGATCTTCGCGCGGGGGGTATCGCCGAACAGGAGGTCGTCGACGCGCGCGATCTCCTCGTAGGCGGCGGTGAGCGATGTGCCGCCGGTCTTGGGCAAATGGATGAAGCAGAAGCGGCGGACAGGGGAAATGATCACGGAAAGGCGCGCCCGATACGACGAATTTGGAGGGATACGCGCCCAACGGGGCTTTGCGAGAGGCAAAGAACTCACGGCTTTTTCACATCGCGGATTGCA
>JBMYPI010000080.1:0-9922 GCA_049600155.1 Rubricella sp. | reverse complement strand
CCCGATCCCTACCATGTGCTCGGCGTCAGCCCCGAAACACCCTACGCGGACGTCCGCGCGGCGTGGCGCGCGCTCGTGCGCGACTCCCATCCCGATGCGATGATCGCGCGCGGCGTGCCCGAAGAGGCGATCGAGATGGCGGAGAAAAGGCTCGTAAGGATCAATCGCGCCTGGGAGCAGATCAGCGCAAACCACCGGAAGAGTGAAGGTTTTGCGTCGGAACCCGGCGAATAGTGTTGTTTTGGCGTCTCAGACGGCGTTAATCTGTTGCGTACGACGGCTGGAACCGACGCGGGGGCTTGAACGTTTCCGTGTTGTGACACCATCATTGAAAAGCGTGTCGGGGCAAACCCGGCACGGATAACCCCAGCGGACCTGAGCCGCGAGAAAATATCGGAGAGTGGGATGAAGACGACTTCCTCCATCGCCCTGGCAGCCGCCGCTTTCGCCCTGGTGGCCTGCGGCCAGACCATGGACGACGACGGCATGGCCATGAACGACGGAATGGCCAGCGAATACACCGTGTACTTCGGCTTCGACCGGTCTGACCTGTCGGCACAGGCGGCTGAAGTCGTGGCGACCGCGTCTGATGCAGCCGTGTCCGGCGGCGCCGACGGCGTGTCCCTCGTCGGTCATACCGACACGAGCGGCCCGGCGGCCTACAACCAAGCTCTCTCCGAGCGCCGCGCGGCAACCGTGCGCTCCGCGATGGTCGCCGATGGCGTCGACAACAGCATCATCACGGCATCCGGCCGCGGCGAGAACGATCTCGCAGTCGACACTGCCGACGGCGTTCGCGAGCCCTGGAACCGTCGCGTCGAAATCACGCTTTCCGGTCTGATGGCTGCAGCCCCGATGATGGAAGAGCCGACCGGCGCGAACTGCGTCATCGTCGCCCGCACCGGCGAGTGCGAGCAGACCGACGACGGCGTGACGCTCGACCCCTGATCGAGGGCTCCACATCTCACTCGGGTCACCGACCCGACTTCACGCCCCGGAGTTCCTCCGGGGCGTTTTCGTTTGCCTGCCCTTTCGGGGGTGCGGAATCCGGCCTATGTCTGGCTGAACCGCCCGCAACCCACAGAGGCCACGATGTTCGATCCGATGAAGACCCCGGCAATCCTGCGTGACGCACAAACGGAAGGGAGTGGCGGAAAGGACCTCGGCCCGCTGCCGGAATGGGACTTCTCGGCGCTCTACACCGGTGAGGACGACCCCGCGCTGGAGGCCGATTTCACCAGGCTCGATGAACTCACCGCGTCCTTCGCCAGGGACTTCGAGGGCAAGATCGCCCAGGCGGGCGCCACCGCACTTGCCGATGCGATCACCCGCTACGAGGAGATCGACCTCATAATGGGGCGGGTCATGTCCTATGCCGGGCTGCGCTACTACCAGGAGTCCACAGATGCGGCGCGCGGCAAGTTCCTCGCCGATTGCGAGGCGCGGATCACGGATCTTTCGGCGCGGCTCGTCTTCTTCACGCTTGAACTGAACCGGATCGAGGACGGTGCCTTCGAGGCAGCGCTCTCCGCCGATGAGACACTCGCACGATATCGCCCCTGGATCGAGCGTGTCCGGGCGATGAAGCCCTACCAGCTCTCCGACGAATTGGAGAAGTTTCTCCATGACAAGTCCGTTGTCGGACGCTCTGCGTGGAACCGCCTGTTCGACGAGACGATGGCAGGGCTCACCTTCACGGTCGAGGACGACGAACTTCCGCTCGAGGCGACGCTCAACCTCCTGACAGACCATGACCGCGCACGGCGTGAAGCCGCCACTCACGCCCTTATCGCTGTCTTCCGCGAGAAGTTGCCGCTCTTCAGCCGGATCACCAACACGCTGGCGAAGGAAAAGCAGATCGAGGATCGCTGGCGCGGCCTGCCGACTCCGCAATCCGCACGTCACCTCTCCAACCATGTCGAACCGGAGGTCGTCCAGGCGCTTCGTGACGCGGTCGTCGCGGCCTATCCGCGCCTCTCGCACCGCTACTACGCCCTCAAGGCGCGGTGGCTCGGGCTGGAGAAGCTCCAGGTCTGGGACCGAAACGCGCCCCTTCCGCTTTCGGATGACAGGATCGTCACCTGGGACGAGGCGAAGGCGACCGTGCTCGACGCCTATTCCGGTTTCGACCCGAAACTCGCCGATCTCGCTGCGCCCTTCTTCACCGAGGGTTGGATCGATGCAGGCGTGAAGCCGGGTAAGGCGCCCGGCGCGTTCGCGCATCCCGCGGTCACCGACGCCCATCCCTTCGTGATGCTCAACTATCTCGGCAAGCAGCGGGATGTGATGACGCTCGCCCACGAGCTTGGCCATGGCGTGCACCAGCGGCTCGCCGCGGGTCAGGGCGAGCTTCTGGCCAACACGCCCCTGACGTTGGCGGAAACGGCATCGGTCTTCGGGGAGATGCTGACCTTCCGAAAGCTGCTGGACAACGCTCCAGACGAACGCGCGCGCAAGGCGCTTCTCGCCGGCAAGGTCGAGGACATGATCAACACGGTCGTGCGCCAGATCGCTTTCTATGATTTCGAGTCGAAGCTGCATGCAGCCCGCGCCGAGGGCGAGTTGACGCCCGACCAGATCAACGCGATCTGGATGAGCGTGCAGGGCGAGAGCCTCGGCCCGGTCTTCGAGTTCGTGGACGGTTACGAGACGTTCTGGACCTACATCCCCCACTTCATCCACTCGCCCTTCTACGTCTACGCCTATGCCTTCGGCGACGGGCTGGTGAACGCCCTCTACGCGACCTACGAGGAGGCGCCGGAGGGCTTCCAGGAGAAGTATTTCGAGATGCTGCGCGCAGGCGGTTCGAAGCACCACAAGGCGCTGCTCGAACCCTTCGGGCTCGACGTTTCCGATCCCGCCTTCTGGGACAAGGGCCTGTCGCTCATCTCGGGCATGATCGACGAACTGGAGGCGATGGAAGACTGATCGCGGCGCCTTTCACCATCGGTTAACCGTAAAATTATCACGACCTTCCCGTCGTCCTGTCCGATAGGGCATATCCTTTCCGCCTTGGGTTGAACGGGAGCAGGAAGATGGGAAAGGTCAGGGTCACGATACACCGGGTGCGGCGCGACGATGTCCAGTTGCTGGACAGGATCGGCCCCGACGTCTTCGACGATTTCATCCGGGCCGACAGGCTCGACCGGTATCTCGATCTAGCCTGTCATTTCCTCCTCGTGGCCGTCGCGCGGGAAGAGGTCGTGGGGCAGTTGACGGCGGTGGTGCATCACCACCCCGATGTCGCCTCCGAGCTCTTCATCGAGAATATCGTCATATGCCCGAAGTGGCGGAACAAGGGAATCGCCAGCCGCCTTCTCGATACCGCCATCGTGGAAGGCCGGGCGCAGGGTGCGGGGCCTGTCTGGTTCGTCGCGCAGCGTTCGGCGGAGGATTTGCGGCATTTCTTCCGCAACCGGCATGGCTTCGCCGAAGTGGAGGCGTCAGCCTATATCCTCGCCGCGCCCGAAGAGGTTCACGAACGGCGCCCCGAAGCGGCCCCGATCGAGATGCTGTTTCGCCCCGCCTGAGGCTCAGCCGTGGACGAAGGCCGGGTGCGATCCCGCGGGCGATCCTTCGAGCGCACAGCGCAGGAGGAAGCCGGCAAGGGCATCGCGATCCGTCTGCCACCACCCGGCGGGAGGCCGTGCCGGAAACGCCTCATGGGGCGTGCCCGGTGACGAACCGAGGCGCCCCGCCCGCACAGCGATGGCTTCCACCGCGCTCTGGGCGCTGAGCACATCCTCCATCCGCCGCATGTCGGCATAGACACGCGTCAACGCCATGACGGCGGACAGCCTGAAGGAAAGAGGCCCCGCGAGGTTCTCGCGACTCCAGAGGGCGGAAATGAACACCGCGCGCGGCACGCCAGCTGCCCCGGCCGCTTCCACGATGTTCGAAGCCCCTTCGGAATAGAGCGGCGGCGGGTCCGACAGCGTCACCGGGTCGTTGCCCACGCCCGCGCAGTTGATCA
This sequence comes from Rubricella sp., assembly GCA_049600155.1. Classification (GTDB taxonomy): domain Bacteria; phylum Pseudomonadota; class Alphaproteobacteria; order Rhodobacterales; family Rhodobacteraceae; genus Rubricella. The sequence continues at coordinate 5,949 of JBMYPI010000080.1, read as the reverse complement.
CGGCGTCCGCCCCGTCACAGGCCGGACCAAGGCCGGTTCCGCCAAGCAGATCCGTGACGACCTCTCCCGCCTCCGCGCCGTCCCGGTAGCGGCGCACGCCAAGGCGCACGGCATGCCCCGCAGCGCGCGCTTGTTTGACGACCGCCTGCCCCGTCGCGCCATAGGCACCCAGAACGACGATCAGGCTCATGCGGGTTCTGACACCATGCCCTTGGACCGGGCCATCTCCAGCATCTTCTTCTGAACCTTCTCGAAGGCGCGCACCTCGATCTGGCGGATACGCTCGCGGCTCACGCCGTATTCCTGGCTGAGTTCCTCCAGCGTCACCGGATCGTCGCGCAGCTTCCGCTCGGTCAGGATATGCTTCTCACGATCGTTCAGCCCTTCCATCGCCTTGACGAGGAGTGTCCGACGGGCATCGAGTTCGTCCTTCTCGGCGTATTCCTCGGCCTGGTCGGCATCGTCATCGGTCAACCAGTCCTGCCATTCCGAAGCGCCCTCGCCATCGGCCTTGAGCGGTGCGTTCAGAGACGCGTCGCCACCGGACAGGCGGCGGTTCATCGAGGTGACCTCGTCAACCGTCACGCCGAGATCGTGGGCGATCTTCTCGACATGTTCGGGCCGCAGATCGCCCTCTTCGAACGCGCCGATACGGGCCTTGGCCTTGCGCAGGTTGAAGAAGAGTTTCTTCTGGGCGGCGGTCGTTCCCATCTTCACCAGCGACCATGAGCGCAGGATGTATTCCTGGATCGAGGCGCGGATCCACCACATCGCGTAGGTCGCGAGGCGGAATCCCTTCTCCGGATCGAAGCGCTTCACGGCATGCATCAGGCCGACATTGGCCTCGGAGATCACCTCGGCGGTCGGCAGGCCATAGCCGCGGTATCCCATCGCGATCTTGGCCGCGAGGCGCAGGTGCGAGGTGACGAGCTTGTGCGCCGCCTCGGTGTCTTCGTGGTCCACCCAGGCCTTGGCGAGCATGTATTCCTCCTCCGGTTCCAGCATCGGGAACTTGCGGATCTCGGAGAGGTAGCGGCTGAGCCCCTGTTCCGGGGACGGCGCCGGAAGATTGGTATAGGCCATGTGACAGAGTCCCCCTGTTTGCCGCTGAGCGCGGACTGCTTGGATCTCCAAGATAGGCAGTGAACCAATCGGTTCAAGAATTCAGAAACGTTCAGTCGCGTTCCCGTGAAATTTCCCTCAGTTCACGCAACAATCCGTCAAAATCGGCAGGATCTCGCGAAAGGAAATTCAGATCTTCGCCGGTCGTGGGGTGGCGAAAACCCAATCGCGCCGCATGGAGCGCCTGTCGGGGAAAGCCCGGCAGGCCGGGAGCCGACCCGCCATAGACCGGATCGCCGAGGAGCGGATGGCCGATATGCGCTGCATGAACGCGGATCTGGTGGGTCCGCCCCGTCTCCAACCGGCAGGAGAGGAGCGCCGCCCGCGTCCCGAACCGCTCCAGAACCTGCATCCGGGTAACGGCATGCCGCCCACCTTCGCGCACGACCGCCATCTTCTTGCGATCCGCACGGGAGCGGTCGATCCGCGCGCGGATCACCACCGTCCCGTCCGCCTCGAAGTTGATGGCGGGAAGCCCGGCCAGACGCGGATCGCCCCTGTCGGGCACTCCCCGGCAGACGGCGCGATATTCCCTTTCGATATCATGCGCGGCGAAGAGAGCGGCGAGGCCCTGATGGGCCCGGTCGCTCTTGGCCACGACGAGAAGGCCGGACGTGTCCTTGTCGATCCGGTGGACGATACCGGGGCGACGCTGCCCCCCGATGCCGGAAAGGCTGTCGCCGCAATGGTGCAGAAGAGCGTTGACGAGCGTGCCGCGCTCCGCCCCCGGCGCGGGATGCACGACCATCCCGGCGGGCTTGTCGACCACGATCAGGTCGTCGTCCTCGAAGACAACCGAAAGCGGAATATCCTCGGCCTGCGGTTCGGGATCATCGGGTTCGGGAATCGCGATCGTCACCGTCAGCGCCGCCGGCACCTTCAGCGCGGGCGAGGTCAGCGGCCCGTCCGGCCCGGTCACGGCCCCTTCCTCGACCAGCGCCCTGAGGCGCGACCGGCTGAGCGCGGTGCCTTCGGGGACAGCCTCCGCCAGGAGCTTGTCGAGGCGACCGGGGCCGGAGAGGGTGAGCGTGATCGTCTCCGTCATTCCCTCTCCCCGCCCTGGCGTTCAGATATCCTCGATGCGGATGGCGACGGGCGGGGCGAGGTTCGCATCGAGTTCCGCGATCTCGCCGAGTGCCGCGTCGAGCGGTGTCCGCGCGCAGGGGTGCGTCACGATCAGGATCGGGGCGGCATCCTCGGCATGGGCGTTCTGGCGCATCTGGTTAATGGAGATCCCGTGGCGGCCAAGCGCCGTCGCGACCTTTGCGAGAACCCCCGGCGCGTCCTTCACGGTGAGGCGCAGATAGTGCGCGGCGTCGGCGCCGCCTTCCTCGCGCGCGGCGCGGGAGAGTGTGCTGGCGGGCTGCCCGAAGACGGGCATCCGCAGGCCGCGCGCCACGTCGACCACATCGCCGAGGGTGGCGGAGGCCGTCGGCCCCTCGCCTGCGCCCGGCCCCTGATAGACGGTGCGCCCGATGAAATCGCCCTCCACCACGATCATGTTGGTCACGCTTTCGAGCTGGCCGATGGGGCTTTCGGCAGGGACGAGACAGGGCTGCATGCGCTGCTCAAGCCGCCCGTCCGCCAGCCGGGCGACGCCGAGGAGCTTCACGCGATAGCCCATCGCGGCGGCCTCGCGGATATCGTCGAGGCTCACCCGCTCGATCCCCTCGATGGTCACGCCATCATAATCGACCTCGGTCCCGAAAGCGGCGGCGGCGAGGATCGCGAGTTTCTGGGCGGCATCGAACCCGCCGACATCGAAGGTCGGATCGGCTTCGGCGTAGCCGAGCCGCTGCGCATCGGCCAGCACGTCCTCATAGGCCGCGCCGGTATCCTCCATCGTGGTGAGGATGTAGTTGCAGGTGCCGTTCATAACACCCATCACGCGGTGAATGCCGTTGCCCGCGAGCCCCTCGGTCAGTGCCTTCATGATCGGGATGCCACCCGCGACGGCCGCCTCGTAGCGCAGCGAAACACCGGCCGCCTCCGCCGCCAGCGCAAGCGCATGGCCGTGCCGCGCCATCAGCGCCTTGTTGGCGGTCACGACATGTTTGCCGTTGGCGATCGCAGTCTCCACCGTCGCCTTGGCCGGGCCGTCCTCGCCCCCGATGACCTCGACGACGAGATCGACATCGGAGCGGCGGGCCAGCGCGACCGGATCGTCCTCCCAGTCGAAGGGGGCGATATCCACGCCGCGATCCTTCGTGCGGGAACGGGCCGACAGGGCCACGATCTCGACCCGGCGCCCGGCGCGGGCCGCGATCAGATCGCCATGGGTCGCGATCATCCGAACGACCCCCGCACCGACGGTTCCAAGGCCTGCAATGGCGATGCGGAGCGGGGTCGTCATGGGAAATGGTCCTTCAGGGGCAAAGCGAACGGTCGGCGCTTGGCTTAGCGGAAGCCGAGCGCCCGCGCAACGCACCCCTCAGCGCCAGAGCCTCCGCACCCTCAGGAACCCGTCATAGGCACGGTCGAGCATCCACAGGAAGGGTTGTCGGTCGAGAAGGATCGCGAGCGGCCGGAACCAGGGCGAGCGACGCCAGAGCGCAAGGAACGCCGCCGCCCCGGCGACCACCTCCCCGCTCTCGCGGCGAACGTGAAAGCGGGCGAGCAACGTCTCCCGGTCGAAGCCCTCGGGCAGATCCTCCTCCGCGATGTCACGAAAGGCGACATCGTCCATGCCCCGCGCCCCCTTCCACATCGCGATCTCCCGCGAGCAGATGGGGCAGGCCCCGTCATAGAAGACTTCGGCTGCTGTGTTCTGATCGGTCATCGGCGGGGATATAGGAAGCGCCGATCATCGGGCAACCTTCCTTTCACGGAACAGGATGAACAACCCCGCACCGGCAACGATCGCGGCACCGGCGAGCTCGTATGCTCCCGGCACCTCGTCGAACAGGATGAACCCGTAGAGACCGCCCCAGATCAGCGCGCTGTACCGGAAGGGGACGACGGCGCTGATCTCCCCCGTGCGCACGGCGCTCACCACCATCACGACCGCCGCGGAGACGAGCGCGGCCGACAGCGCAAGCATGAGCGCGATCCGCACGCTCACATCCCCCCACGGTTCGAACGCGCTCAGGACGATGCCCAGAACGGTGATCGCGACGGAGGTGAAGAGCGTCAGGACGAGCGCGGGAACCGCCGTTCCCAGCTTGCGCGCCACGATATCGCGCGTGGATACGCACAGGACCGTGGCGATGACCAGAAGGCTCGCCAACCGGAACGTGTCCGCGCCCGGCCGCAGGATCAGGAGAACGCCCACAAGTCCGACGGAGACCGCGGCCCAGCGCCGCCAGCCGATCCGCTCGCCGAACACCACGGCCCCCGCAACCGTGAGGACCAGCGGCACGCCCTGGAGGATCGCCACGGCGGAGGAGAGAGGTATGACGGCGATGGCCGCGAGGAACGTGACCGCCGCCCCCAGTTCGCCGAGTGTCGTGACCGTGACGAGCGGCACCTGCCGGCGCGTCGGCATCCGCCGGATCGCGCCCGTCATCCACGCCACGGCGCCCACGAACAGCACCGCGAGCGCGCCCCTCAGCGTGATCGCTTGTGCGAAGGGGATATCCTGAAGGACGGCCTTCATCGCGGCATCGTTGCCGCGAAACGCCCCCATTCCGCCGATCATCAGGAGCGCGCCGCGCAGGTTGGGGTTCATCAAGGGGCCCAGAATCCCCATCCATCGGGCTCGTAGCCGCGGGCCCGCGCGATCGTCATGATCCGTTCCTCATGTAGCCAGACCTGATCGAGCGTCAGCGCGACACCCTCGACGGCGACGACGAGGCCACCTTCCTCGCCCTGTTGCGCGCGATAGCCGAACATCGCGAGCGCGCGGTTCAGATCGTCCTGTCGCGGAGCCTTACCGGGGACGAGATCGTAGACGACCGTCACTTCCACGCCTTCCTCCACGCCCTCCTCGGTGAAGAGCTTGTGGAGGGTGAGCGCCGTCAACTGCCGGCGTTCCTCGTCCGTCCAGTCCTCCGGCGTGTCGTCGGTCATGGCGCGGCGTTGTCGTAATCGCGGAGGATCTCGTCGGCGCGGTCCATGAGCTTGCGCACGTTGCGCGCGGCCTGGCGCACGCGTTGTTCGTTCTCGACGAGGCCGAGCCGGACATAGCCCTCTCCATACTCCCCGAAACCCACACCGGGCGCGACGGCGACCTCGGCCTCGCGCAGAAGGATCTTGGAGAACTCCATGGAGCCGAGCCGCGCGAAGGGCTCCGGCACCGGGGCCCAGGCGAACATCGTGGCGGGCGGCGAGGGAATGTCCCACCCGGCGCGCTTCATGGCATCCACCAGCACGTCCCGGCGCGATTTGTAGGTCGCGCGGATCTCGTCGATGCAATCGGTCGGCCCGTTGAGCGCAGCGGCGGCGGCAACCTGCACCGGGGTGAAGGCACCGTAGTCGAGATAGGACTTGATCCGCGTCAGCGCGCCGATCAGCCGGGCATTGCCGACGGCAAAACCCATTCGCCAGCCCGGCATGGAAAACGTCTTGGAGAGCGAGGTGAACTCCACCGCGATATCCTTCGCCCCCTCGATCTGGAGGATGGAGGGCGGCGGATTGCCGTCGAAATAGATCTCCGAATAAGCGAGATCGGAGAGAACCCACAGATGGTGCTTTTTCGCGAAGGCGACGAGATCGCGGTAGAAATCGAGATCGGTCACCTGTGCCGTCGGGTTGGAGGGGAAGCTCACCACCATCGCGACGGGCTTGGGCACGGAATGCAGCACGGCCTTTTCGAGGCTGCGGAGATATGCTTCGGGGTCGAAGACGCCGTTCTCAAGCGCCTGGACATGGCGCAGCGTGCCGCCGGCG
>JBMYPI010000079.1:0-9957 GCA_049600155.1 Rubricella sp. | reverse complement strand
GTCGCCGTGATCGTCTCGGGCCGCGGGGTCGTCCGCTGATAGGTCCGCGCGAGCGCCACCACGCCACCGATAAGACCCGAAACGAGCCGCCCGCGCGCATCATGGGTGAAGCCCGATGCGATCTCGCGATCGCTCAGCACGCCATCGGCCGTGGTGACACCGACCCGTTCGGCTTCACCGAACGGTCCGTGGGTGGTGCGGGTCACGCTCCCGTCGGCGGCGGTGAACTCCGTAACGCGCCCCAGCGCATCGAACAGGCGGATCGTGCGGTGGGTCTCGGGGTCGAGGGGCGGTGGCGCGGCCAGGTCGACCACCGCGCGGTGGTTCGCCCGGAAGCGGCGCGTCTCTTCAAGAAGATCGCCGGAGGGCGCGGCGCGCAGGGCGGTCCAGAGCCCCGCCTCATCCTCGATGGAGGCGACGCGGCCCACGAGGTTGCGCTCCGCCGTCGCGGCATCGGCCGGGCCGTAGGCGATCCGCTCGGTGATCCGGGCCGGGGCCGCGCCCTCGATCACCTCCGTTTCGATGGGCCTTGAGAGCGTGTCATAGCGCGTGAGCACCAGAACGCCGCGCGCATCGAGGCTGCGGGAGACGGACCCGTCCCACCGCCGCAGGGTCAGGACCGCGCCGGCATCGGGCGATTGCGTGCGCCACGCGCGGCCCGCCATGTCCGCCTGCCGCACCGTCGAAAGCCCGCGCGGATCGGTCATCACGTCCCGGCCTTCCGGGACGGAGAGCGTGGTGCGGGTCTGGCGGGATGCGCCGCCCTCCGCCGTTTCGGTGATGATCGCGATCTCGCCCGCGCTGCCGATATCGGTGCGCGTCGGTGTGCCCGCATGTCGGCGTGCCTGTTCGAGCGCGATACGTTCGGGATGGCTTGGCGAAAGGCCCGATCGCGTCGCCTCGTAGGCCGTGCCGGTAACGGCGTCGTTGCGGTCATGGTCGATCTGGTGCCAGGCATACCATTCCGACCGCTCGACACTGCCATCGGGGTGATCGACCCGCAGGACGCGGCCCATCGCATCATAGGTATTGCGGCGGGAGACGCCGTTGCGCCGAAGCGCCTCGTCATCCTCGTAATCCGGCACGGGAGAGAAGAACGGCTCGAACAGTTCCAGCGGCAATCCGTTGGCCGACCGGTGCTCGAAGCCGGAGACGAGCCAGCGCAGGGGCGCGTCGGCCATCAGGAGCGTGCCCTCCGGCGTGACGAGGATCGCGCCGCCGCCATCACGGCTGATCGCCGGGCCCGCACCACCCCGCACGCGGGTCTGGAGCGTCGTTCCGAAACCGTCGATATAGGTCAGCGCGACCGCGACCCGCGCATTGGCGATGCGCCCGCCCGCGCCGTCATCCGCGTGTTCCTCCCGCGTGAGGTCCAAGCGCCGCACCGGCCGGCTCGACAGGTCATAGAAGACTGCGCCGCTCTGGGTGCCGAGCGCGGCTTCGGGATCGACCAGCGCGCCCGTGAGGTCCAGCCCGCCATCGGGATCGGGACCGCCCGGGAGCGGATCGCCGCCGACGGGATGAAGGGCCCCGCCCGCATCCCGCTGCTGTCCGCGCATCGTGTGACGCACCGGTTGGCCGAGGGGATCGTAGGCCGTCTCCACGATCGTGCCGTTGGGATCGGTCGTGCGCGCGATCTCCGCCGTGAAGGGATCGAGCACGCCGGAGGAGATTGCGCCGTCCTCCCCCGTGATCGAGAGGGGGGCGAGGCCATCGGCCCGCCAGGCGAGCCGTGTCTCCGCCCCGTCGGGCGTGACGGTGCGCTCCAGCCGGTTGAAGTCCGCGCGATCGCGATAGTGGGAGACGGCCGAGGGCGTCCAGACCATTCCCGCATCGTCGACGAGCCCCGTTTCGGCCAGGAGCGCCGGAAGCGCACCGAGCGTGCCGAACGCGGCCTGGAACCGCGCCGTCGGCATCACCGCACTGCGCGTCGAGTGCAGGAGCGGGTGGTCCGGCAGGGCCGCCTCCGCCGCGATGCCGTCGCGCGCCTCGGTCCAGTAGCGCATGCGCTGCGCGGCGATGAGCGTCGCATGAAGACCCGGCGGCGGCGCCGAGCCGAAGGGCGCGGGCGCTGCGAGCGCCGCCTGCACCGTCGCGTCCGCCTCCGCGTGGGTGAACGGTTCATGCCGCGCACCAAGGCCCGAGATATGGTGGCGCTGCGTTTCAAGAAGCACATCGGGCTGATAGGCGCGATCGCGGTCTATGCCGCGCTGGCGCCGCACCCGGACCGACCCGTGCGCGACGGACTGTTCGGGCAGCCTGCCGGGCCCGGGCCTTCGGGCATAGGAAAACTCCGCGACCCGCTCCTCACCGCCCGTTGCCGATCGGGCAAGGCGGACGGTGTGGGTGACGCGCGGATCGTCGCGGCTGTCCTCGTAGAGCCAGGTCAGCGTTTCGGCCTGAACCGGCGCGAAGGCGGCACGCGTCACCGTGGACAGCGACGGCTGAAGCGGCGCGATACGATAGCCCGAAACATGAACCGAAATCGGATCGGCATCGGGCGTGCCATCGGGCGCGCAGCCATAGACCTCGCGCCGCAGAAGCAACCCGGCGACCGCGCGGCTTGCCTCGTCGTAGTCGCGGGTCGCGAGCGCGGCCTCGTCCTCGACGGCGGCCCAGGGCGGCGGCGACGCGGCAGGATCGCCCGACCAGCGCCCGGCCAGTGCTGCGGGCTGGGCGGCACCCAGATGGCTCCAGACCCGGGTGAGGCGCGGTGGGGCCGCGGGATCGCCGCCGATGCCGGTGTCCTGATCCAGCGTTTCGCATCGACCGAACCCGGTAAAGCGGCGCTCGTCATGGTCGAAGCCGCCATCCGCGAAACGATAGAGTGTCGCGCGCGTCGCGCCCGTCACCGCGTCCTCGGCCCGGAGCGCACGCACGATCGGGCGGTGTCGGGGCAGGAGCGTGGCCCAGGGTTCGCCCGCGGCGCGGGCGCTGGTGTAGTCCTCCCCCGACCAGCCCCAGTCGATCCGGTGGGTGAGGCCCGTGCCGGTCTCGACCCGTTCCAGGAGGCCGGGGCGGATCGCCGTCGTGAGCGGCAGGTATTGCAGGGGCGCATCCGCCCGGCCCGGCACCTGCGAGGCCCACACGAGGCACGGGCGGCCATCCCCCATCAGGTCCAGCACCTGAAGCTGAGACGCGGTATCGATCACCGGCAGGCCGCGCAGAACCTCGGGTGGTGCGAAGCGGTTTCCCGAAAGGTTGCGCCAGAGCGTGATTTCCCCCTCACCGACGATCAGGATATCGGCCCGCCCATCGAGATCGGCATCGGCGAGGATGAGCCGCCCGGGCGGCAGCGCGTCGGGCAGGCGCGGAGCATCATCCATGACGAAGGATCGACCGAACCGGCCCTGGCCGAGGTTCGGCCAGACCTCGACCCGCCCGGCGGAGATCCGCACGAGATCGGCAAGGCCGTCGCCGGTCATGTCGCCCCAGAAATGGCCGGTCGCGGCCGATCCGGTGCCGACCGGCGCGCCGAACTCGTCCACCGGCTTGGGCAGGCTGCGGGCCGGGGCGAACCCGTCCGATCCCTTTGCGGGGAACCAGTCGAAGCTCTCGCCGCGATCGATCAGCAGATCGGGGTAGCCATCGCCGTTGAGATCGGCGAACTGGACCCGGGCCGTGCCGGTATCGGCCCGCGCCTGGGCGGCGAGCGTCCGATGCGGTTGCCAGCCCGGTTCGGGGCCGCCGCCATCATAGCGCCAGCCGCCCGCCTCCCGGCCGATGACGGTATCGACGCTGGTGCGCCCGTCGCCGTCGCCATCGCCGACCGACATCGCAAGCGCGGCGACCTTGGGCGCGCTGGGGAGCGGGCGCGCCGGGGCGAACCGCCCGCCCCCGAGGTTCTCGCGCCAGAGCCAGGCATCCCGGTCGCGCGTGAGCAGCCCGGGCAGACCCTCCCCCTTGAGATCGACGAAGAGATGCGCGCGGCGCTCGATCGCGCCCATCAAGCCGCCCTCGGCGACCTGCGGCGCGGAGGCGAAGCCGCCGCCGAGCGACGCCTCCCCATATCCGAAGGAGACATCCGGCGTGGCGCGGGATACGGGCACCCCCCCGCCCGCGGCCGGGCGATATCCGATCCGGCGCGCCGCCGTCAGCACGGCACCCTCGGGCCGGTCCGTGTGATCGAGCTCCGTCGCCGAAACCACCGTGGGCCCCGGCAGTTCCGCGAGGCGATGCACCATGAGAACCCGCCGGCAGAGCCTCCGCGTGCGCACTTCGAACCCGCGCCGATAGCTGGAATAGGCATCCGGCCTGACCGGCCAGGACACGCCCTCGGTGGGGTCCGGCAGCCCGCCCGCCGCGCCATGCTCACCGTAATCGAGGATGACTTCGAAGAGATAGTCGAGCCCGGCGGGCTGTGGCCCGAACCCGTCCCATGGCACGGTCGCGCCGTATCGGATCGCCTTGAGATAGCGCATCGGCTGCGCGGCGGGATCGAGGCGATGCCGTTCGACCGGCTCGGCCGGATCGACGCCGGCCGTGTCCTCGGCCTTGTAGCGGAACGCCATGACATCGCCGCGCGGGGAGTGACGCCGCTCCACCAGCCATTCGGAGACGCGCGAGGGATCGGCCGGATCCGCGATGCGGGTGGAGCCATCCGCGGCGAGCCCGTAGATGCTGAGCGTTCCGTCGCGGGCGAAACGGCGCCAGTGCACCCGGCCGGTCGCGTTCTCCGTCCATTTCTCGATCCGTTCGAAGAGCCGCTCCGTCCGCGCGCGCCAGCGTTCGACGGTGAAGCCGCCTTCCGCGCGGGTAACGCGCGCGCCACCGTCGATCAGGGGCACGATCTCCGATCCGGCGAGGTGGAACCGGTCCTCGCCGTCCCGGTATTGGGGCAATCGCCACGATGTGTCCCGCGTGACCGCCTCGGCCCCCGACAGCGACCAGCCCACGCCATAGGGCGAGTTCGCCCGGCTTCCGGCATAGGCGAAGGCGAGCGTGGGATGGAACCCCTCCCGACCCTCGGTGACCTGAACCGGGAAGGAGGCCTGTGCGCCGCCGTCGAGCGCGCTCACGCTCACCGCGCAATCGAGCGTGGACCGCTCCAGCGCGAACTCGCGTGGCGCGAGGGCGGCGCGCTCGCTCATGCACCGGCCCCGGCGACGGTGTAGTCGATCGCGATCAGCACATCCTTGATCTTGTCATGGCTCAGTGCCGATGGCCCGTCATCGGGGGCAAGGTCGGCGGCATTGGTCACCGACAGGGACTGGCTGCCGATCAGGCCGCCGGCGAAGGCATTCGCGACGGTGGTGGCCGGCAGGTCGCCGAAATCGGCATCCCCCGCGAAGGCGCTCGCCGCGCGGCCGTTGAGGCTGAACGCGACGCCGGCGGGCGAGATGCCCTCCGCCGTGCGGATCAGCATCGTCGTGCGCTCGACCGAAAGGGTCTTTCCGCGCAGGAACAGCGGGAACATCGTTTCGGTGAGATCGAAATCGACGGCCGTGCCCGGGGGCGCGCTGACCAGCCGCTGATAGGCGGCGGAGACATCCTGGCGCAGGCTGATGATCCGGGTCTGCGGCACCTCGGCGAAGACCGACACGAGGGCAGCGTCGAGTGCGCCGGCTTCGTCCTCCATCGCCGTGCGCAGGCCTGCGTCGTAATCGGCCGTGTAGCTGATGTTGACCAGCACGTCCGATATCGTGTCGTAGCTGAAGGGGCGGAACGTCTTGGGGAGGTCCAGCCGCCACGAACTGATGACGCCGGCCCCCTCGAAGGGCAGGTAGCGTTCGTCCTTGAAGTTGAGATCGAACACGCCCGCATCCGATTGCGCCGTCGACGTGGCGATCATCGCGTCGCGGGCGCGCGGCGCGGTGACGGGATCGACGGCGAGGTCGGTCGTGCCGCGGATCGCGCTTTCCGTCAGCGCGAGCGTGGCGGAGATGTTGGTGTAGGGGCCCGCAACGCAGGGGATCGTCAGCCTGACGGCCTTGATCCGCATCTTGTAGAGTCCGGGATAGAACAGGCTGGCCGCGTGTTCGGGGATCGAGAAGTTGGCCCCGCCCGTCTCCCGGAGCCGCATCAGCGCGGCGGGATCGAGCTGGGCGAGGGAGAAGGTCTGGTTGACCTCCATCTTCCGCTTGGAGCCCTCCACCCAGCGCTGTTCGAGGGTCGCGAGATCGAGCATCAGCCGATCCGCCGCGAGAAGCCCCGCGCGGTTCGCGTCCCAGTGGCTGGCCCCGATGACGAAGCTGTCCTCGCTCGTCTCGAACCGATAGGCGGATTCGGCCAGCCGCGCGTAGGTGAGCGCGATGTTGAACGCCTGCCGGTAGAGGCGCTGGAGGTTCGAGGCGAGATGGCTGTAGAGCGCCATGTTCGTGAACTTGTCCTCGTAGAACTCGATGATCTCGTCCTGCTGCTCCATCTGGGTTTCCTGGAGCGCGAGACTGTCGAGCGCGATGCGCAGGCGCGTTGCAGCGGCCTCTTCCCGCGGGGGGAAGGTCGCGAGCTCGTATTCCGCCTGCGACTTCGCGTGGTTCCAGCCTTCGTAGCGGCGCTTCTTCTTGGCGTTGTTTCCGGCGATGACGCCGACGAGGGTGGCGATATCGGCGCCGAGCTTGAACCCCGTGCCGATGGTCTTGACCACCTTCGCCGATTTCTTCCCGCCGCCGAGTTCGGGATTGATCGGCCCCGCATCGGGAATGAGATTGATGATGCCGGCGGTCAGTTCCAGCCCCGTCGCGATGCCCTTGAGCACGGTCGCGGCGATCTTGGAGTTCTTCTCGGTCGATTCCTCGCTGAGGTCGCCCTTCGAGATCAGATCGGTGTAGTAGGTCTTGCGCGCCTCGACCATGGCCTTGCGCGCGGCCAGTTCCTCGATCCCGTGCTCGGCCATCTCGATCTCGAGCTTCTTCAACTCGCGCCCGAGCGTGAGAATGTTCGCGCTGTGGGCATTGCGCAGCTGGGCGAGTTCCTCCGCGTCCTTGGCGATCAGAGCGCTCTTCATCGCCTCGCCCATACCCTTGGCCATGCCCACGGCGGAGCGCGCCCGCTCCAGCAGGAAGCGGAAACGGAAGGGCGGAAGCTCGCCCGCGCCCGCACCGAGGATGTCGTCGATGGCGAGGCCCGCGGCCCGCGCCCGCACCAGCATCATCGGGTCTATCCGCGGCGCGAAGAGGGCCAGCGGGCGGCGAACACCGTCGATGTTCATGCAGTTGCGGATCTTGAAGAGCCGGTCCTCGACCCTGTCCCAGTAGCCCTTGAGGGAGTCGTTCTCCGGGATGCAGAAGACGGGATCGACGCTGCGGATGAGCGACATGCCGAAGGACGGCACGAAGGTGAAACGGCCGCCCGCCCCGCCGATTCCGAGGGGTTCGCGCGCGGCATACTGGCCGACAAGGCGCACCTTCTCGCTGACGGCGAGGCCGGTTCCGGCGGTGCCGCCCTTGAAGGCGCCACCCTCGCCGACACTCGCCACCGAACCGACGCCGGTGCCCCGGCGGCGCATCTTCGCGGAATGGCTGGTGCGGTCCATCGAGGCGCCATAGGGGCCGACCGCCGCCATCGGCATCATGGGCGAAAGCGCCCCCGCAAGGGCGAGATCGTCGCTGGAGACGCCACGGTCGAGCCCCACCCGTTCGCCGATCGCGCCGTCGTGGAAGAAACCCTCGACCTCGTGCCGTGTCTCCAGCGCCAGACCCTCCACCAGCCGTTCGGCATCGCGGCGAATCTCAGCGCCCGCGACGCGCAGGCCCCGCGCCGTCGCCTCGCGAATGCGCAGTTCCTCCGCAGCGACGGCGCCGACGAACCTGCGCCCGCGGTTGATGATCATCGTCTCGATCTCCAGCAGCATCTCGTTGCCGCTGTTGACCCGCGCCTCGACCTCCTCGAAGGAAAGCCCTTCGCCGATCCGCTCTCCGCAATCGCCGAGCTTGTTCGGCCGCGGCCCGAGAATGTCGAGCGCGAGAACGTAGAGAAGCGTCGCCTCGTTGATCTGCTCCCGCAGATCGGTCGCGAAAAGCGCGTCCGCCTCGTCGAGGAGGTTGTCCACGAAGGCGAGCAGGACGTATTTCTGCGTGGTGCTGGTACGCAGCCGCGCGATCGCATGGGGATTGAAGGGATCGTTGCGGTAGGTGTCGAGGGCCGCGGGATCCTCCAGCATGTCGCGCAGCGATTCCACCTCGCGGCCCCGGAACTTCCGGAACCGCCAGACGCGGTCGAGCTTCCGGTGCTCGATCTCGGCCGCCGTCAGCCCGGGCGGGAAATCGGTGATCTCGTCCGAGGTCATCGGATCGAAGACCTTCTGATACCACTCCCGCGCGGCCGCGAAATCGCCCTGCGCGTTGAGGACCCGTGCGATGGTCAGCGGCATGTGGAGGTAGATTTCCTCCAGGTAGACGCCCATCGCGCCGCCGTAATCCACTTCACCCACCTTCGCGGGCGCGGCGTCGACCTCGGCGGACCGGATATCGAAAGGCAGCGCATGTTCGGCGAGGTCTTCCTGCGCCGAGATATCGAGCATCGCATCCACGCCGAAATTGTGAAGCGTGCGGGCGATATCCTCCGTCAGCGAGGAATTGAGCCGGACAAGGCGGTATTTCCCGTCCTCTCCCAACCCGTCGAGGAGCGCGAAGAGCGCGCCATCCATGTCGATCAGCCCGTGCTGGGGCGAGCCGTTGATGACCTGAAGCCGGGGCTCGCCCTCGTCGAAGCGGATCAGTTCGGGCCCTTCGAAGGATTTCTCGATCTCGCGGGTGAGGTCGAGCTTCCAGCGGTCGTCAATCTCCGTCGGGAACCAGCCGTTCTGCATGTAGTTGTAGCCCATGCGATTGCGGCGCATCTCCTCGTAGACTTCCTTGTTGAGGAGCAGGCTGCCCGTCGCGTAGGGCGTGAAATAGGGCCAGGACGGGCGCGGCCCCTTCTTGAGGCTGCGCTGGCTTCCCACCCGCTCCGACCACAGGATGTTTTCCGATGGAAACCAGATCGGCGCGCCGAGAAACAGCGCCGCGAGTGCGCTGATCGGATCGATCCAGGGCACGCGCACATCGTCGAGCGTCGAGGTCAGCGTGTCGCCCAGCGCCATCTCATGGAAATCGACGGTGGCGTTCACGCGGTAGTCGAAGCCGCGGATATGCAGGACGCTGCGCGAGGCGCTCATGTGCTCGGGCAGGACGCGATCCCAGGCGAAACCGCTCAGCGTATAGTCGTCGATCGGCTCGGGGTGTTCGCGGTCGCTGTAGAGGACGCTTCCGCCAAATGTTTCGTCCAGCACCACGCCATCGCCGAAATGGAACGGATCGCGGTTCAGTTTGATTTTCTGGGGCTCGGTCCAGGTCCCGTCGATCCGGCGCGTGGTGTAGTAGAGGCGGAAGCGATGCTTGTAGCCCAGAAACTCCTGCCGACTGTCGGCCAGCCGTGTCCAGGGCGCGCTGGAAACCTCCGTCCAGAAGACGTGCAACCGCCCCTGGTGCATGACCGGGCTGAGGGTTTCGGAATTGATCTTCAGATCGATTTCCTGCCACGTCCCCCAGTTGGTGGAGCGCGCCTCCTCGGTGATCCCGTATTCGAAATCCTCGATACGGCGATAGTAATGCGCCTTCGGCTCGCCCGCGCTCACCGCGAACAGGTGCAGCACATCGCGCTTTTCCTCGGTGTTCTTTTCGTGGAAGGCGCCGGTGATCTTGAGTTTCGAAAGCTGCTCGAACCCGCGCATGTAGGCGATATAGGCGTCGCGCACGCTTTCGGCGTTGACGTCTTCGGAGGCGAGCTTCTCCTCGAAGGCCTCGAAGAGCTGGCTCTTGTTGTCGCGCAACTCGGGCAGCATGTAATTCTCGGGATAGAGGAACACGCGCCGGTTCGCTTCCCAGACGCGATAGTTCTTCCGCCAGGACCATTCCTCCCCGTCGATCAGGTTGGGGTGGACGCGCTTCGGGCGCGAATGGTCCGGCGGCGTTTCCTCCAGGTTCAGCATGATCCGCTGGATGTAGAGTTGCAGCGTGGAATTGGCGGAGACGACGC
>JBMYPI010000078.1:0-9986 GCA_049600155.1 Rubricella sp. | reverse complement strand
TCATGACGGTTTCCGGTTTCGCCTCTTGTCCGGGACCATCCATCGCCGCCCTGCTCGGCCATTGTAAAGCGGCAACGCGCTTGCGCTTGCATTTCCCGGCGGCAGGGCCTATTTGCTTCAGCAACAGCGGATGCCGGCCTCCACCCCCGGCGCCACCGACGCAACGCATACGGGCCGCTGGCCCGTTTTTTTCGTTTCGAGGCCCATGGTCGATCTCGTCGCAAAAGCCGCCATCGACAGGCGCATCACGGAAATCATCGCCCCGGTGGTCGAGGATCTCGGGTTCGAGGTTGTCCGTGTGCGCTACCAGGGCGGCAAGAAGCCGACGCTGCAGCTCATGGCCGATCGCCCGGAAGGCGGTATCGAGGTGGATGATTGCGCGCGGATTTCCGTCGCCGTTTCCGCTATCCTCGATGTCGAGGATCCGATCGCGGGCGAATACGTGCTGGAAGTGTCCTCGCCCGGCATCGACAGGCCGCTGACCCGGCTGAAGGATTTCGAGATGTGGGAGGGCTGGGAAGCCCGTCTCGAAACCGAAGAACTGATCGAGGGGCGCAAGCGCTTCAAGGGTGTCCTCCAGGGTGTCGAGAATGGCGAGATCCTGATCGAGATCCCCGAAGGCACGATCGGCCTGCAATTCGACTGGCTGGTCGATGCGAAGCTGGTCCTGACGGACGAACTGATCGCCAAATCGCTGAAGGGCCGGAAGGGCGCGGCGGACGGCGCGGAAATGGATGACGAGACGCTGGAAGGGCTCGAAACCGAGCCCGCGGGCGGCGATGAGGAGAAAGACTGATGGCACAGGTTGCAGCCAACAAGCTGGAGCTTCTGCAGATCGCGGATGCGGTCGCGCGGGAGAAGCTGATCGACCCCGGTCTGGTGATCGAGGCGATGGAGGACTCGCTCGGCAAGGCCGCGCGCTCCCGCTACGGTGCGGAATACGACATCCGCGCGCATATCGACCGCAAGTCGGGTGACCTGACCATGACCCGCGTGCGCACGGTGGTCGAGGAGGTCGAGAACCACTTCACCGAACTGACCCTCGAAGAGGCTCGCCGCGAGAAGCCCGACGCCGAGATCGGCGACGAGCTTGTCGACAGTCTGCCGCCAATGGATTTCGGCCGGATCGCCGCGCAATCGGCCAAGCAGGTCATCCTGCAGAAGGTCCGCGAGGCGGAGCGCGAGCGCCAGTACGAGGAATTCAAGGATCGCAAGGGCACGATCATCAACGGGCTCGTGCGCCGGATGGAATACGGCAACGTCATCGTCGACATCGGCCGCGGCGAGGCCGTTCTGCGCCGCGACCAGCTGATCCCGCGGGAGACGTTCCGTAACGGCGACCGGATCCGCTGCTACGTCCGCGACGTGCGCCGGGAGCCGCGCGGCCCGCAGATCTTCCTCAGCCGCACCGCGCCGGAATTCATGGCCGAGCTGTTCAAGATGGAAGTGCCGGAAATCTATGACGGTATCATCGAGGTGAAGGCCGTCGCCCGCGATCCCGGCTCGCGCGCGAAGATCGCCGTGATCTCCTACGACAGCGGGATCGATCCGGTCGGTGCCTGCGTCGGTATGCGGGGTTCCCGCGTGCAGGCGGTCGTGGGTGAGCTCAACGGCGAGAAGATCGACATCATCCCCTGGACGGAAGACGCCCCGACCTTCCTCGTGAACGCGCTGCAACCGGCCGAGGTCTCCAAGGTCGTGCTCGACGAGGACGCGGGCCGGGTCGAGGTCGTCGTCCCCGACGAGCAGCTTTCGCTTGCCATCGGGCGGCGCGGGCAGAACGTGCGCCTCGCCTCCCAACTGACCGGCTGGGATATCGACATCATGACCGAGGCGCAGGAATCCGAGCGCCGTCAGGCCGAATTCGCCCAGCGGTCCAAGCTGTTCATGACCGCGCTCGACGCCGATGAGATGGTGGCGCAGCTTCTCGTGTCCGAAGGCTTCACTTCGCTTGAGGAAGTCGCCTATGTCGAGCTGGACGAACTGACCATGATCGACGGGTTCGACGAGGAGACGGCGGAGGAGCTTCAGGCGCGGGCCCGCGAGGCGCTCGAAACCCTCAACCGCCACGCGCTCAAGCAGGCGCGCGAGCTTGGCGTGGAAGACAGCCTCCTTGAGTTCGAGGGCCTGACACCCCAAATGGTGCTCACACTGGCGCGCGACGGGATCAAGACGCTCGAGGACTTCGCCCAGTGCGCTGACTGGGAGCTTGCCGGTGGCTGGTCCACCGTGGACGGCAAGCGCGTCAAGGATGACGGCCTTCTCGAAGCGTTCGATCTGTCCATCGAGGAAGCCCGCGATCTGGTCATGACCGCGCGTGTGCTTCTGGGCTGGATCGAGCCCGAGGAGCTTGCCGCGATGCAGGCCGCCGCAGCCGCCGAAGCCGAGGCGGAAGCCGAAGGCGAAGGCGACGAAGAGGAGGCCGGGGTCTGAGGGCCCCAGCCTGTCCCGGGTGGCGCAGATGGCGCGCGGCGGACGGAAAGCGGAACGGGAGGGTCCCGAGCGGCGCTGCATCGCTCGGGGCGAAAGCGGTGCGACCGACCTTCTGATCCGGTTCGTCGTCGGGCCCGACGGTGCGATCGTCCCCGATCTCGCGGAGCGGTTGCCGGGGCGCGGCATCTGGCTGAGCGCCGATCGGGCGGCTTTCGATCTGGCGGAGCGCAAGAAGCTCTTCTCGCGCGCGGCGCGGATGCAGGTCTCGGTACCGGTCGGCCTCGCCGATCTCGTCGAGGAGCTGCTGGCGCGGAGGCTCGTTGAGCTGATCGCGCTCGCCCGGAAGGGCGGGCATGCGGTTGCGGGTTTTCTCAAGACCGACCAGCGGCTGCGCGCCGGGCCGGTCGGTGCACTGATCGAGGCGGTGGACGGTTCCGAAGGCCAGCGCCGGAAACTGAGGCCGCTCAAGGGCGATGCGCCCGTGATCGCGGTCCTGAACGCGGAAGAATTGGGTGTCGCCTTCGGGCGGGATCATGTGATACATGCCGCGCTTGACGAGGGCGGTTTGACGGAAAAGGTCCTCCGGGACGCGCGCAGGCTTGAAGGTCTGCGCATTCGGGGTCAAGAGGCGGGGGCGGCCGACGAGGCCGCTGAACCGGCCCCTGATCCTGTTGACGATGACAGCCGGGATGGGCCCGGCGGGAAAGGTAAGTGACGGAATGAGCGAACGTAGAGGCGGTGACGGCAAAGGCGGCAAGACCCTGGGGACGCGCGGAAGCGGCGGCTCCGGGACGGTGCGCCAGAGCTTCTCCCACGGGCGGAGCAAGTCCGTCGTGGTCGAGACCAAGCGCAAGCGCGTCGTCGTGCCCAAGCCCGGATCCGCAGCGGCCGCAGGCGGTGCGGGGGCGTCCTCCGACAGGGTGCGCGAGGCCAAGGCGAAGACGCCAGGCGGAAAATCCCTCTCCGATCAGGAATTCGAGCGTCGCCGCCAGGCGCTCCTCGCCGCGCAGGCCCAGGAGGCCGAGCGCCGCGCGAGGGAAAAGGAAGAGGAGGAGCGCCGCAAGGCCGAGATCGAGCGCCTGCGCGCCGAGAAGGAAGAGCGCGAACGCGCGGAGGAAGAGGAACGCATCCGCCGCGAGCGTGAAGCGGCCGAGAAAGCCGCCGCCGCCGAGGCCGAGAAGCCCAGGGCGGATGCGCGGAAGGCCGCCAAGCCCGCGCGCGAGGAGACCCCCGATCCCGCCGCCGCGCAGGCCGCCGCCGCCCGCGCGGAGGAAGCACGCCGCGGCCCCGCCAAGAAGACGACCGAACGCGCTGATGACCGCGATCGCGGCCAGAACCGCCCGGGACGCGGCAACGATGGCGGGGATCGCCGCCGGTCCGGCAAGCTGACGATCAACCAGGCGCTTTCGGGCGAAGGCGGACGGCAGCGGTCGCTCGCATCCATGCGCCGGCGGCAGGAACGCCAGCACCGCAAGATGTCGGGCGGGCAGGAGAACCGCGAGAAGGTCGTGCGCGACGTGCAGGTGCCCGACGCGATCACCGTGCAGGAGCTTGCCAACCGCATGGCCGAACGCTCCGCGGCGGTGGTCAAGGCATTGATGCAGAACGGCATCATGGTGACCGCCACCCAGTCGATCGACGCGGAAACCGCGGAACTGATCGTCGAGGAGTTCGGCCACAAGGTCGTCCGTGTGTCCGAGGCGGATGTCGAGCAGGTCATCGACACGCAGGAGGACAAGGCCGAAGACCTCAAGAACCGCGCCCCGGTGATCACGATCATGGGCCATGTCGACCACGGCAAGACGTCGCTTCTGGACGCGATCCGGAATGCCAATGTCGTCGCCGGCGAAGCGGGTGGCATCACCCAGCATATCGGCGCCTACCAGATCGAGAAGGACGGTCACCTGATCACCTTCCTCGACACGCCGGGCCACGCGGCCTTCACCTCGATGCGCGCCCGTGGTGCGCAGGTGACGGATATCGTCATTCTCGTCGTCGCGGCGGACGATTCCGTCATGCCCCAGACGATCGAGGCGATCAGCCATGCCAAGGCTGCCAAGGTCCCGATGATCGTCGCCATCAACAAGATCGACCGCCCCGGCGCCGACCCCCAGAAGGTGCGCACGCAGCTTCTCCAGCACGAGGTGATCACCGAGGCCATGTCGGGTGACGTGCTCGATGTGGAGGTTTCGGCCGTCACTGGCGAAGGCCTCGACAAGCTGATCGAAGCGGTCATCCTTCAGTCCGAGCTGATGGAACTCAAAGCGAACCCGGATCGTGCCGCCGTCGGCGCCGTCATCGAGGCGCAACTCGACACGGGCCGCGGCCCCGTCGCGACCGTGCTCGTCCAGAACGGCACGCTGCGCCAGGGCGACATCTTCGTCGTGGGTGAGCAGTGGGGCAAGGTCCGCGCGCTTCAGAACGACCGGGGCGACCGGGTCAAGGAAGCGGGCCCGTCGGTGCCTGTCGAGGTGCTCGGCCTGAACGGAACGCCCGAGGCGGGCGACGTTCTCAACGTCGTTCCTTCGGAGGCGGAGGCGCGGGAGATCGCGGAATACCGCCAGCAGGCGGCGAAGGACAAGAAGGCCGCGCTCGGCGCAGCGACGACGCTCGATCAGCTTCTCGCCAAGGCGAAGACGGATGAGAATGTCGCCGAACTGCCCATCGTCGTGAAAGCGGATGTGCAGGGCTCTGCCGAAGCGATCGTGCAGGCGATGGAGAAGCTCGGCAATGACGAGGTCCGCATCCGTGTGCTGCATTCCGGTGTCGGCGCGATCACGGAGTCGGATGTGACGCTGGCGGAAGCCTCGGGTGCGCCGATCATCGGCTTCAACGTTCGCGCCAATGCTGCCGCCCGCCAGTCCGCCAACCAGAAGGGGATCGAGTTGCGCTACTACTCGATCATCTACGA
The DNA here is from genome assembly GCA_049600155.1 of Rubricella sp. GTDB lineage: Bacteria > Pseudomonadota > Alphaproteobacteria > Rhodobacterales > Rhodobacteraceae > Rubricella. Next base: position 4,642 of record JBMYPI010000078.1, on the reverse strand, counting down.
CCTGGTGGACGACATGAAGGCCGCGGCGGAAGGGCTCCTCTCTCCGGAAGTCAAGGAGACGTTCATCGGCTACGCCGAGATCAAGGAGGTCTTCAAGGTCACGGGTGTGGGCAAGGTCGCCGGCTGCCTCGTCACCGAAGGTGTGGCGCGCCGCTCCGCCGGTGTGCGCCTCCTGCGCGACGACGTGGTGATCCACGAAGGCACGCTGAAGACGCTCAAGCGCTTCAAGGATGAGGTGAAGGAAGTCCAGTCCGGCCAGGAATGCGGCATGGCCTTCGAGAATTACGACGACATCCGCCCCGGCGATGTCATCGAGATCTTCGAACGGCAGGAGGTCGCCCGGACGCTTTGATCCGCGCCCATCGCGAAAAGGAAAACCGCCGCTCCGGATCGACCGGGGCGGCGGTTTTCGTTTTATCCGAGAGGGCCGTCAGGCCTTGCGGGAAAGCTCGATTTCCGCCTTGAGCGCATCGAGAAGCTTGCCGAGGAACATGACGGACCCTTCGTCCCGCAAGCGGCCGTCTTCGTCGAAGGCTTTCCCGGCCTGCGCGATGAACACCTCCGGCCCCTGAAGGATGCGGGGATTGAAAGGCGTCAGGCAATGGCGCAGCGAGAACTGGGACCGCTCGCCCCCCGCGCGCCCCGCCGCGGCGGAGACGATGGCCACGGGCTTGCCCGTCAGCGGGTTCGGTTTCGTTCTGCTCAACCAGTCGAGCGCGTTCTTGAGAACGCCGGGAAGGTTCTTGTTGTATTCCGGCGTGGAGATCACGACTGCATCCGCCACCCGGATCTGCTCGGCCAGTTTCGTGACCACTTCGGGGATGCCCTCGGCCTCCAGATCCTCGTCGAAAAGCGGGAACCGGATATCGCCGAAGACGAAATGCTCGGGCTCGAAGAGCCTCTCCACCTCCCGGATCAGCGCTGTGTTGCGGGAGTCCTTGCGCAGGGATCCCGAGATCCCGACAAGCGAGTAACCGACCATGTTCGATATTCCTTCAACTGGGACGGGCCTTTAGGTAATGCGCGCCCTTCCGCCCGCAAGGTTGAACAATATCTTGTGGATAAGTCGCCTGCCCGCGCCAGATGATGCGTATTCCTTGACTCTCCCCTCGGCCCGCCGGACCATCTTCGGAATGGAATCACGCGAGGGGCGAGGGTGCAGTTCACCAAGCTCAGACTGGTCGGCTTCAAGAGTTTCGTGGACCCAACGGAACTCGTGATCCATCGCGGCCTGACGGGCGTGGTCGGGCCGAACGGTTGCGGCAAGTCCAACCTGCTCGAGGCGCTCCGGTGGGTCATGGGCGAGAACCGCCCCACGGCGATGCGCGGCGCGGGCATGGAGGACGTCATCTTCGCGGGTGCAGCCTCACGGCCCGCCCGCAACACCGCCGAGGTGTCGCTGACCATCGACAACACCGCGCGCCTCGCGCCACCCGCCTTCAACGATCTCGACAAGTTGGAGGTCGTGCGCCGGATCACGCGGGATGCGGGCAGCGCCTACCGTGCCAATGGCAAGGAGGCGCGTGCGCGCGATATCCAGATGCTGTTCGCCGATGCCTCCACCGGATCGCATAGCCCGGCGCTGGTTCGGCAGGGGCAGATCTCGGAACTCATCAATGCCAAACCCCGTGCGCGCCGGCGGATCCTCGAGGAGGCGGCAGGGATCAGCGGGCTCTACCAGCGCCGGCACGAGGCGGAGCTCAAGCTCAAGGCGACGGCGGCCAATCTCGAACGGGTCGATGACGTGATCGCCCAGCTCGATGGGCGGCTCGGCAGCCTCGCCCGGCAAGCCAAGCAGGCCGCGCGCTATCGCGAGATCGCGGATGAACTGCGCCGCGCCGAGGCGCTCCTGCTCTATATCCGGTGGCTGGAAGCAGGTGCCGCAGCGGCCCAAGCGGAAGCGGCCCTGACGGAGGCGACGACGGCCGCGGCCCGCGCCCAGGGTGAGGCGACCCGGAAAGCGAAGGCGCGCGCGGAGGCGGCTGAGGCGATGCCCGCCCTGCGGGAGGAACAGGCCGTTGCGGGCGCGATACGACAGCGGCTTGTTCAGGAACGCCAGCAACTCGATGACCGGGACATGCGGGCGCGGCGCGCGATCGAGCGTCTGACGGCGAATATCGAGACTCTCGGCAACGACATCACCCGTGAGGAATCGCTCGGGCGCGATGCGGGCGAGACGATCGACCGGCTCGAATGGGAAGAGCGCGCGTTGAAGGATGCGTCGGCCGGTCAGGACGAGGCCCAGGCGGAAGCCCAGGCCCGGGCGACGGAGGCCGTGGGCGCGCTTCAGACGGAGGAGTCGCATCTCGACGCCCTCTCCGAGGATGCCGCCCGCCTGAAGGCCCGCCACCAGGCCGTGGAACGGCGGATCGCCGAAGCGAACGCTGCGGAAGCGCGCGCGACCCGCGAGCGCGACGAGGCCAGAACGCGCCTCGCCGCGGCGGAGAGCGCGCTCGCCGAGGCAAAGGCGCGGTTCGAAGCCGCGGGCCGTGCCGCCGCCGAAGCGGATGCGGCTGCTTCCCGCGCCGATACCGATCAGAGACGCGCGGAGGAGGACCGGGCCGCCGCACAAACGGCCGAGGCTGAAACCCGCGCCGCGCTTTCCGAGGTCGAAGGCCAGGTGTCCGCCCTGCGTGCCGAGGTCTCGGCGCTTGATCGGCTGCTGGCGCGTGAGGCCGGGGAAGCGGATCAGATCATTGACAGGGTCCGCGTGAAGCCCGGTTTCGAGGCGGCTTTCGGGGCAGCGCTCGGCGATGACCTTTCCGCGCCTGAAGTGGATGGCGATGCGACCGGCTGGGCGCTGCTCGACCCGGTCGAGGGGGCCGCATTGCCCCAGGGCGTGGAGCCGCTATCAGCTCAGGTGGATGCACCGCCGGTGCTGGCCCGCAGGCTCGCCCATATCGGTCTCGTTTCCCGTGAGGCGGGCGCGCGGCTGCAATCCCGCCTCGAGCCGGGCCAGCGGCTCGTCAGCCGTGAGGGCGATCTCTGGCGCTGGGACGGGTTCCGCGTCGCATCCGAGGACGTGCCTTCCGCCGCTGCTCTGCGCCTGCAACAGCGCAACCGTCGCGATGCGCTGGCCCGCGATCTGGAAGCCGCCGAGGCACGGCTTTCGACAGCACGGGAAGCCCACGCGAGCGCACGCCACGCGCTCGATGCCGCGACCGAGGCGGATCGCGCCGCCCGCGTTGCCCGCCGGCAAGCCGACGAGGCGCTGCAGGCCGCGACGCGTGCGCTGAGCCGGGCCGAAGGGGATGAGAGCCTCGCGGCGAGCAAGCTTGAAACGGCGCGCGAGGCCGTCTCCCGCCGGGGTGAAGAGGTCGCCGCCGCGGCGGAGATGGTGGCCGAAGCCCGCGCCGCCGCCTCCGATCTGGGGGATCTCGATGCCGCGGCGGCCGAACTCGAGAAGCAGAAGACCCGCGTCGCCGAGGCGCGTGCGACCATGCTCGCTGCCCGCGCGAAGGCCGATGAGGTCCGCCGCGAAGGCGAGGCGCGGGTGCGCCGGCTCCAGCAACTCACCAAGGAGTTGTCGGGCTGGCGTCATCGCCTCTCCAGTGCCGATACGAGGATCCGTGAGTTGCAGGACCGCCGGGCGCGCGCGGAGTCGGAACTGGCGTCAGCCTCGACCGCGCCGGACGAGATCCGGGAACAGCGTGTGAAGGTCGCGGCGGCGCTGGAACAGGCCGAAACCCGCGAACAGGCGGCGTCCGACGCGCTGGCGCTCGGCGAGACGGCGCTGAGGAAGGCGGAGGACGAGGAGCGGGCGGCCGAACGCGCCGCGAGCGAAGCCCGGGAAGGACGCGCCCGCGCCGAAGCGGTGACGGAAGCCGCGCGGGCACACCACACAGAGGCGACTGCCCGGATCCGGGACGAGCTCGAGCTCGAACCCGAGACGCTTCTCGATCGCCTCGGCGCCGATCCGGAGAAACTGCCGGAGGCCGAAGCGGCGGAAATCGAGATCATTCGCTTGCGCCGGCAACGCGACTCGCTCGGCGCGGTCAACCTGCGGGCCGAAGAGGACGCGCGCGAAGTCCAGGAGGAACGTGACGCTCTCGCCCTCGAGCGGGATGACCTTTCCCAGGCGGTGGATAAGCTCAAGGCGGGCATCGCATCGCTCAACAGGGAAGGGCGCGAAAGGCTCCTCGCGGCATTCGAGGAAGTGAATGCCAACTTCGGTCGCCTCTTCACCCATCTCTTCGGCGGTGGCGAAGCCAATCTAGAACTCGTCGAGAGCGACGATCCGCTGGAGGCGGGGCTCGAGATCATGTGCCAGCCACCCGGGAAGAAGCTTTCCACCCTCTCGCTTCTGTCGGGCGGTGAGCAGACGCTGACGGCACTGTCGTTGATCTTCGCCGTGTTCCTCGCCAATCCATCGCCGATCTGCGTGCTCGACGAGGTGGATGCCCCGCTCGACGATGCGAACGTCACGCGGTTCTGCGATCTCCTGGACGAGATGACGCGGCAGACGGAGACGCGCTTCCTGATCATCACCCACCATGCGGTGACGATGAGCCGGATGGATCGGCTTTTCGGAGTGACCATGGCCGAACAGGGCGTGAGCCAGCTCGTGAGTGTCGATTTGACCCGCGCCGAGGCGCTCGTCGCGGAGTAAGGCGGCGGCGTGCCTCCGGCACGTCAAGCCCCT
>JBMYPI010000077.1:0-10074 GCA_049600155.1 Rubricella sp. | reverse complement strand
CTGTGCCATCGGGCCGACATCGGGATCGATGCGGTGCGGCTCGGCGCGGCCCTGCCGATCGACCTCGACGCCGGGGCGAGCCCCGGCACGTGACTGGCAACCGGAAGTGAGATCATGACCCTGACCGAAACGGGCACGCGCGAGAAACGGCCGGTAACGCGGGACGGTATCCGGCTTCACCACGCGGTCGATTTCGAAGGGATGCGGCAGGCCGGGGCACTGGCCGCCCGGATTCTCGATGCGGTGGAAGAGCATGTCGTCCCCGGTGCGACGACCGAAGAGATCGATACGGTCATCACCGGGATGGTCGAGGCGGCCGGCGCGAAATCCGCGACGATCGGATACAAGGGATACAGGCACGCGTCCTGCATCTCGGTCAATCATGTGGTCTGCCACGGCATTCCCGGCGGGAAAGTCCTGAAATCCGGCGATATCCTCAATATCGATGTCACCGTGATCGTCGATGGATGGTTCGGTGACACCAGCAGGATGTATTGCCCCGGCGAACCGTCACGCAAGGCGCAGCGGCTGGTTCAGATTACCCATGACGCCCTGATGAAGGGGATCGAGCAGGTCAGGCCCGGCAACACCTTCGGCGATATCGGGGCCGCGATCCAGCGTTACGCCGAGGCGCATCGATGTTCAGTCGTGCGCGATTTCTGCGGCCATGGACTGGGCCAGGTCTTCCACGCTCCGCCGAATGTCCTTCACTATGGGCGCTGGGGGGCGGGCCCGGTTCTGGAACCGGGGATGTTCTTCACGATCGAGCCGATGATCAACCTCGGCAAGGCCGACACGAAGGTGCTGCCCGACGGTTGGACGGCCGTGACCAAGGACCGATCGCTTTCGGCGCAGTACGAACATTCCGTCGGGGTGACGGAGGACGGCGTCGAGATCTTCACGCTTTCCCCGGCCGATCGGTTCGCGCCCCGCTTCGGGTAAGCATTCGTTAACCAGGCGAGCCCCATGATCCCGGCATGGCACGGGAGAGATCAGCACGGTCCGGCTTCGACGACGGGGCAACCCTGCCCGGCCTTCTCGATCGGTCGGTCGAGAGGGTGGTCGCTCCGGCGGGCGATGCGGGGCATCGCGAACGGCTCCGCCAACGGTTCATGGAAGGTGGGGCCGCCGCTGTCGCCGATTATGAATTGCTCGAACTGGTGCTGTTCCGCGCGATCCCGCGGCAGGATCTAAAGCCGCTCGCAAGACGGCTGATCGCGTCATTCGGGTCCCTTGGCGGCGTGCTCTCGGCCGATGCGGAGGCGCTGGCGCGTGTGCAGGGCGCCGGGCCTGCCGTCATTCGGGAGATCAGGATCGTCGCGGCGGCGGCCGAGAGGCTGCATCGCAGCCGCCTCGCCGAGCGCGACGTGATCTCCAACTGGAGCGCGCTGCTCGACTATTGCCGAACACGGGTCGCATATCGCTCCCGCGAAGCGTTCATCGCGATCTTTCTCGATCGGCGCAATGGCGTCCTGAGGGACGAGTTGCTGGCCGAAGGCACGGTGGATCACGTTCCCGTCTACCCGCGCGAGATCGCCCGGCGCGCGATAGAGATCGGCGCGGCGGCGGTGATCCTCGTCCACAATCATCCCTCAGGGGACCCGACGCCATCGCGGGCCGATATCGATATGACAGCACGGATCCACGACGCGCTTCTCGCACTCGATATCACGCTGCACGACCACATCGTGATCGGATCGGCCGGTCATGTCAGCTTCCGGTCGGAGGGACTGCTCTAGAACGAAAAACGGCGCCCGGGGGCGCCGTCTTGTTATCCTGGATGTGTCGAAGGCCAAGTCAGACGCGATCGCGCACCCAGACCTCCACCCGGCGGTTGATCCGGCGTCCGTTGAAGGTCTCGTTGCAGCCAAGGGGCGAGATCTCGCCGTAGCCTGCAACGGTGAACTCGACACCTGCGAGCGCACCCGGCGATGCGGCGGCGAGAACCTCGTCGAGCACCTGCTGGGCACGGCGGAAGGACAGCGCCTGGTTCAGGTCGGGGCGACCGATGGAATCGGTGAACCCGAGAATGAGAACCTCACGATTGTCGTACTCCCCGGAGGACAGATATTCCGCGAGACGACGGGCGTCCGCCTGGGCCCGGACATCGAGCAGCGAGGACCCGGGCTGGAACCGGAAGGTCGTCGAAAGTCGCTCGGCGCTCACCAGCGTCTGGGCCAGTTCGCGAAGCTGGAACAGCTGCGCGGCATCCTCGGCGGAGAACATCGCGGTGGCGAGGCGGCGACCCTGTTCATCGATCCGGGCCGAGGAAATGGCCTGGTCGATGAAACCGTTCTGGGCGACCACGTCCTGTGCCTCATCGCTCTCGATGAAATCGACGAGGTTCTGGGCGACCGGCGGAAGCGCCTCGTTCGTCTGGTAGAGGTAGAGGCGGCGGGCAAGCGGATATTCCTCCGCCTTGATCGCGAAGGGCGTCGGCGCCGTCACGATCCCGCAGACCTCCTGGATGCCGATGGCGCGGGCATTCCGCTCCGACGCGAATCCGACGAACCCGATGCCGAAGGGATCGGCCGCAACCGCGTCCGACAGTTCGGCATTGGATGAGAAGACCTGGGCGCGCGGTGTGACCGAAAGGCCGAACGGCTCGAGAACGAGCGCCTCGAAGGACGCGCGCGTGCCGGAATCCGCGTCTCGCGCATAGACGGAGACGGGCGCGTCCGGACCACCGATCTGGGACCAGTTGGTGATCTGCCCGGCGAAGATCCGGGCGAGGTTGTCGACGGAGATCGATTGGATCGGGTTCGAGCGCGAAACGATCGCGATCAGGCCGTCCAGTCCGACGATGTGTTCCTGGCCGGGAGAGGTCGGATCGCCGAGGCCGGCACCGACAAAGGCCGCAACCTCCCGTTCGCGAACCGGGCGCGATGCCATCGCGAGTTGAGCCTCGCCCTGGAAGAGGGCCTGAAGCCCGTCCGAGCTGCCGGTCGACGACAGGGTGATGGAGGCGATATCCGCGCCGGAAAGATCCTGGATCGCAAAGTCGTCAACGCCTTCCTGATCCGTCATGGTCTGCGCGAGATCGGCGTCGAGCGCGAAGGCATAGGCCTCGATCAGCGCCGGCATGAGCGATGCACCGATCGTGTTGGAACCGGCGATCGTGAACTCGGATGCCAGGAGCGACGGCGGCGGGCAGGCCTCGCCCTCGCAGGACACCTGGAAAGCATCGATCGTGATCTCGCCGATCGCCGTCGCGATGCGGTAGTTCTGCCCGTCGAACTCGACGAGGTTGCCTCGCAGGGTGATCGAGCCGTCATAGGACGAAAGCGTCACCTGCTGCGCGAGGGCGCCATGCGCCGCCACGAGTGCCGCTCCTGCAACAAGCGCTCCCCCAAGCGCCTGCTTCATACCTTTGAGAAGGTTCATTATTGCCTCCGAGTTGGTCCGATACAGCGGCAAAAGCACGCCAATTGTTACCTGTCTTTTCTTCTTATCTCCGGGCGACCGTGATGTCGCGCACGGCCGTCGTGAATTCCTGGCGCGCGATACCACCATCGCAGCTTTCCACGCCAACGAAGATCTGCCGCTCGTCGGCGGTCAATTCGCGGTCGTTCTGAACGGCGGTCACTTCGAGCCGCTCCTCACAGACCGACGTCTCCTCGGAAACGCGGACGACGATATCGACGACGCCCTCCTGGGTCCGGCGGGTCACGGGGAGCGTGTAGATTTCCGCCTGGTTGCCACCGGGAATGCCGAGAACGGTCAGGAAACCCCCACCCGAGCGGCGGCTTTCGCGGTAGCTGCGCGGAGTGCTCGACCAGACATGTCCGTCGTTCGTCTCGCTCGCGCCGAATTCGAAAGCATGAAGATCGAGATCGACATCGCCCGCCCAGGCAATCGCGACGCGCGAGGAATTCTCGATGCCCGTGATGGTGACGGTTTCCTCGAGCACGGCGCCGTCTTCGAACCGCACGGTGATGTCGGAACGCTCCACCAGGGCAGGGAACTCGACCATCGCACTGCCCGATGCATCGAGCGCGACGTCGAAAAGTATGCCCGCGTGCTCGACCGTCGCGATGCGGCCGGCGCGGCAATCGGAGTTCAGCGTAAGCGACAGGATTTCGCCAAGGCGCGGCGTCACGATCATGTTGACGTCGCAATCCAGCGGGCCCGTGAAATCGGGCGCGGGAAGGCCGGATGCATCCTCGCTCAGCGCGGCCACGGCGACGCCCTCGGCGGGAGCAGGCGCAGGTGCCGCACCGGATTGATCGCCGCGCTGGGGTGCCGCGTCACCGAGAGACGGGATCGCAGGAGCCCCCGGAAGGGTCGGGGCGGCAGCGACGGCGGCGGAACCCGAGGCCGCGGAAGGCGGCACGATCACCTGTGCCGCGCGCTCGGTCACGAGAGCCCCGGAAAGACCGGAGGGCGCGCCGCCGTTTCCGGCAAGCGCCGGTGCGCCCCCGCTTCCGCCGATGGTCGGTCGGGAATCGACACCCTGCGGCCGCAGGCCCGAGGTGCTGGCGACGAGCGGCGCCTGCGGCGCGCTCGCAGCGAGGTCCGGGCGCTCCTGTCGGATCGCGTCTTCGGGCGCCGGGGCCGGCTGAAGCATCGCCATCGGCGTGGACGGCGCCTCGATCGTCGGCTGCGCGCGCAGGTTCGATGCCGCAGCGCCAATGCTGATGGCGGCGCTTTCCTGCCGCTCGATGCCCGAACCGGGATTGAAGTCGGGGCGGACGATCCCGGTCGGCTGATCGGGCCGCGCGCGGACGGAGGCAACCGCTTCGGAGGGCTGGATGCTCGTGCTCTCGTTGGGGGCGGCGAGAGAGGGCGCACGCAGCGTCGGGAAGTTGGAGGATGCGATGATCGGACGGCTGTCGAGGGCGGAGGCGGGCGCGACGTTGAGCGTCACGGTCGCCGCCGGGCAGCTGTCGCCCTGGACCACGCAATAGGTGAAGCTGATCCGGCCCTCGCAGGAATCGGAGCGGCTGTATTCGAGAAGCCCGCCATCCCGCTCGACCGAACCACAGGTCGGCTGCGTCACGATCAGGATGTTGGAGGCGTCGCTGTCGCCGACATTCATGTCGTTCGACAGAACGTCGAGCGTCTGGGTGCGCCCGGCGCGTACGGAGAACGCGTCGTCCACCGCTTCGAATTCGTCGGGCGACGTGAACGCCGCCATGATGAACTCGCTCTTCTGAACCATCGTTCCGACGGTGACCGTAAGGACCACCGCGGTCAGGATGACCATGAGCCGATCGTCCGCTTTCATTGCGCCCCCCGCAAACTCTGCCCGCCAAATCCCCTCGGTCGAGCCAACCGGTTTCCATTAAAACGTCAGGTCGCGGCGTTTTTCAATGGTTTAGATTGGGTTTCTTCGCGTCGAACATCTTCTCGTGCGGAAACTGCCACAGCGATAGCGACCCGTAGCGGCTTCAACGCCAGATATTGTTAATACGGCGCGGTGAGACACAATACGATTCGGTGTTGAGAAGGGGAAGAAACATGAAATTCGCCATCGGTCAGCCCCTCCGGAGGCTCGAGGACACCCGCTTCCTGACCGGTCAGGGGCGCTACCTGGCCGATATCGCGGCGCCCGACGCACACGCTGCGCATGTCCTGCGGAGCCCGGTTGCGCACGGTCGGATCACGCTTCTCGACGTTACGGAGGCGCGCGCGATGCCGGGCGTCCACGCGGTCTGGACTTGGAAGGATATCGCGGGATCGCTGGCGCCGTTCGGCTTCAGACTGGCCCTAAGGCAATCAGATGGCTCCCCCTTTCCCACCGCGCACATGCCGCATCTCGCCGATGGTGTCGTGCGCTTCGCCGGGCAGCCCGTCGCCTTCATCGTCGCCGATACGCCGGACCTCGCCCGCGACGCCGCCGAGGCGATCGAACTGGAGATCGAGGATCTTCCCGTTGTCATAGATCCGATGGCGCCGGAAAGCGGCCCCGACCTGCACCCGCACCTGCCGGGCAACGTCTTCTCCCGCTGGCATATCGGGGAAGCCGCCGCCGTGAATGCGGCGTTCGCAGGGGCGACCCATCGCGCGCGGGTTACCGTCACGAATCAACGGATCGTCGTCAATGCGATGGAGCCGCGCGGCATTCTTGCCCGCTTCGAGGACGGACGCTGGGATGTCTGGATCGGCAACCAGGGTGTCCACAGCGCGCGGCAGGCTCTCGCGACGGATCTCGGAGTGGCGGAGGACAGCGTTCGGGTGCGGTCCCCGGATATCGGGGGGGCGTTCGGGATGAAGCTGATGAACCATCCCGAATATGCGCTCGTCGCCCACGCATCGAAGGTGCTCGGTGCGCCCGTCCGCTGGATCGGTGACCGCAGCGAGAGCTTCCTGTCCGATGTCCAGGGGCGCGATCTGCGCACCCGGGCCGAGGCGGCCTTCGATGCCGAGGGGCGTCTGCTCGCGCTCAGGTGGCGGTCGGTCTCCAATCTGGGGGCCTATGTCTCGGATTGCGGCGCGGGCGTTCACACCGCCTTCTCGGGGAACCTGATCGGCGGGGTCTACGATATCCAGACGGTTCACCACGAGGTCATCGGCGTTCTGACCAACACCGTTCCGACAGACGCCTATCGCGGTGCCGGACGGCCCGAGGTGCTGCATGTGATGGAGCGCCTGATGGACGAGGGCGCGGCGGTGACGGGTCTCGATCCGGTCGAGATCCGGCGCCGCAACCTGATCCGCCGCGAAAGCCTGCCCTATCGCACGGCCGGCGGGATCACGTTCGACGCGCTCGACGCCCACGGGACGCTCGACATGGCCGTGGCGGCGGCGGGCGTCGATCGGTTCGCGGACAGGCGCGCGGCGGCGGAAGCGCGCGGCGCGCTGACCGGTATCGGCCTGGCCTACTATTTCGAGCGCACGGGCGGCGCGCCGCAGGAAAGCGGCCGGATCGAGATCGCGAAGGACGGCAGGATCACGATCCGGGTCGGGACGCAGTCCTCCGGCCAGGGTCATGAAACGGCCTGGGCGCAGATCGTCTCCGAGGAACTCGGCCTGCCCGCCGAGACCATCACGCTGGAGACCCCCGATTCCGATGCCCTTCCCAAGGGCGGCGGAACCGGCGGGAGCCGATCGGCCCTGCAGGCGGGTCGGGTCTTTCTGGAGGCATCCGGTGACCTGATACGCCAGGCGCTCGACCGTGCGCAGGATATCCTGGAGGTCGATCGCGGCGATCTGGAATTCGACCGTGACGCGGCCTCGATCCGTGTGGCGGGGACGGACAGGGCCGTCACCCTCGTCGACATCGCCGCTCAGACGGGGGGGCTGCGTGGCTCGGGCGGTGTCGAGGACGGGATCACCACTACGCCGAACGGGGCCCATATCGCCGAGATCGAGATCGACCGAGAGACGGGCGCGACGCGGCTCGTCCGCTATACCGTCGTCGACGATTTCGGGAATGTCATCAACCCACTGATCGTGGAGGGGCAGATCCACGGGGGCGTCGCCCAGGGTATCGGGCAGATCCTGGGTGAGGCGATGGTCTGGGATCGCGAGACGGGCCAGCCCCTTTCGGGCAGTTTCATGGACTACGCCATGCCCCGCGCCGATGACCTGCCCCTCTTCGACGTGGCTTTCAACGCGGTGCCGACACCGTCGAACCCGCTTGGCCTGAAAGGGTGCGGGGAGGCGGGGAGCGTCGCGGCGCTGGGCGCGGTCGCGAATGCCGTTTGCGACGCGCTGCGCCATGCCGGCGCGAAACCGCCCGAACCGCCCTACACGCCACTGAAGATCTGGCAGGCGCTGAACGGCTAGAGGTTCGAGAGACCGAGCACGTCCATCATGTCATAGGCGCCGGGTTTCGCCGATTGCGCCCAGAGCGCGGCCTTGACCGCGCCGCGGGCGAAGATCATCCGGTCCGTCGCGATGTGGCGCAGAACGACCCGTTCGCCCGGTCCGGCGAAAATCACGTCATGCTCGCCCACCACATCGCCGCCCCGCAGCGCCGCGAAACCGATCGCGCCCTTCTGCCGTGCGCCGGTCAACCCGTCCCGCCCGCGTTCGACATTGCCGTCGAGCGGGATACCCCGTCCCTCCGCCGCCGCTTCGCCGAACATCAGCGCCGTGCCCGAGGGCGCATCGACCTTGTGATGGTGGTGCATCTCGACGATCTCGATATCGAACGCGTCGTCGAGCGCGGCGGCGACCTTGCGCGTGAGAGCCGTCAGGAGGTTCACGCCAAGCGAGTAGTTGCCGGCGCGAACCACCGCCGTATGCCGGGCCGCGCCCGCGATGGCGTTGAGATGATCCTCGTCGAGCCCCGTCGTGCCGATGATGTGGGCGGCGCCGGCCTGTGCGCAAAGCGTCGCGTGCTCCACCGTCGCCGCCGGGGCGGTGAAATCGAGAACGGCATGGGATCGTGCGATCGCCTCGATCGGATCGGCCTCCACGATGAGCCCGATCGGTGCGTGCCCGCGCACTGTCCCGATATCGTGACCGATCCAGGGATGGCCTGCCCGCTCCGTCACGCCGGTCAGTTCCGCTTCCCCGCTTTCGCGCACCGCGTCGACAAGCATCTGGCCCATTCGGCCAGAGGCGCCCGTTACCGTGATCTGGACCTTGCCCGACATCCCGCCCTCGCATCTCGCTACCGCTGACGCGCTCCATAGCCCTTTGCGCCGCCAGGGAGAAGCCCCAGCTCTTGACTTCGCCCCTTGGCGGGCCGATTCCGGGGGCATGAGCAGATCCCGATCCCATCCGGGCCGCGGCCCCTCCCAACGCCAGCTTCGCGTCGGCGAACTGATCCGGCGCGCCTTGTCGGATTTGCTGATCAGGGGGGATCTGTTCATCCCCGAACTCGAAGGCATTCCGATCACCGTGGGCGAGGTCCAGACGTCCCCCGATCTTCGCGTCGCGCGCGTGCACGTCCTGCCGCTCGGCGGCAAGGAGGCGGACGCCGTCGTCGCGGCACTGAACGCGAATGCGAAGTCGATCCGCATGGCGCTTTCACGCGAGATCGAACTGAAATACTCGCCGGAGCTCCGGTTTCGCGCCGATCGGACCTTCGACAGGATGGACGAGACCCGCGATCTCCTTTCTTCGGAGAGGGTTCGCTCCGATATCGACCGGCAGGACGAGGGGTAGGCCGCCCGATGGCGCGACGGCCGACCGCACCGCGCACCGGCGATGATCCTGCGGCGGCCTGGCTGTCCGACGCCGAGCGTCAACGCAGCGCGCTCTACACCTGCCGGCGCGTGCCGATCTTCTACCTCGCGATCACGAAGTGCGGGTCGACCTATCTCAAGAACGTCATGTATGCGCTCGACCACGGCGTCTCGCACCCCGATGGCGAGGACATCCACGAAACCGAACGCGGCCTGATGCGGGCGTCGGCCGTCGCGCCGGAAGCGATCCGGAACTCACCCTATGTCTTTACCGTTCTGCGGGATCCGACACGCCGTTTCCTGTCGATGTATTTCGACAAGATCTACGGCGACGGTCCACGCAACTTTCCCAAGCTGCGAGAGAAGATCGCGGAACGGGCCGGGCTGGATCTGGCGCGGGGCCTCGATGCGGAGGCCCACCACGAGAATTGTCTGCGGTTCGTCTCATGGATCGGCCGGAACATCGCGGGCGAAACCGACCTGCAGAAGAATTATCACTGGCGCCCGCAGATCGGCCGGGTGCGGCGCGTGTCCTGTTTTCCCCTCGCCCGGCTGACGCTCGAAGGGCTCGACTGGCAATTGCCCGCCCTCCTCCGGCCCGTGGAGCCGGAGATCGGGGCCGTGCTGGCGGGGGTCTCCGAAAGGAACCGCTCGGCCAAGGCGCTCGATCCGAGGCGGATCATCAGCAGTGAACTCGTCGCAGCCCTGCAGGAGGTCTATCCAAGGGATTTCGCGATCCATTCCGAGGCGGCGTCGAACTGGCGGGCCTGGAGCCGTGACCGTGCCGGCGACATGCCGGTGCCCCACCCCGATCCGCGGTGGATGAGGGTGAGATCGCTGGGCGGACAGGACTTCGTCGCCGGGACGCCCGCCGCGGATGCCGCGCTGCGCGTTGCCGGCGCATCCTTGCGCGACATGGCTTCGGACGCGGCACCCCGGGCCTCGCTTCTGGTGGTCGATCCGCTGGACCGGCTTTGGCAGACCCTCGTTCAGG
>JBMYPI010000076.1:0-10172 GCA_049600155.1 Rubricella sp. | reverse complement strand
GTTCGGGACCGCGCTCTACACCGATCCCGACCTGCGGCTCGTGCCCGATCTGGAAACCGCCCGCGCGGTGCCCTGGGCCAATGACCGCTCCCTGATCGTCATCCACGACGCGATGACCCATGACGGCCAGCCCTTCGAGGCCGCGCCGCGCCACGTTCTGCGCCGGGTGGTGGAGCTTTACGAACGTCAGGGCTGGCACCCCGTCGTCGCGCCCGAAATCGAGTTCTACCTGTGCAAGCCCAACACCGATCCCGATTATCCGCTGGAGCCGCCCATCGGCCGGTCGGGTCGGCAGTCGCGCGGCAGCCAGGGCTATTCCCTCTCCACGGTCGACGAGTACGACCGGATCATCGAGTTGATCTACGACTACGCGGACGCGCAGGGCCTTTCCATCGACACCGTGATCCAGGAGGCCGGGCCTGCGCAGCTGGAAATCAACCTCGAACACGGCGATCCGCTCGCGCTCGCCGACGAGGTGTTCCTCTTCAAGCGGCTCATCCGGGAGGCCGCGCTGCAATCGGGCGTCTACGCGACGTTCATGGCCAAGCCCTATGGCGAGGACGCGGGCAGCGCGATGCATATCCACATGTCCGTCACCGATGCCGAAGGGCGCAACATCTTCTCCGACCCCGAAACGGGGGCGCCCTCCGCCGCGTTCGAGCACTTCATCGGCGGCCAGCAGACCTATTTCTATGCCGCCACGGCGCTCGTCGCGCCCTATGTGAACAGCTACCGCCGCCTGATCGGCGGCTATTCCGCGCCGATCAACCTCGACTGGGGCTACGATAACCGCACCACGGGCCTGCGCATCCCGCGTTCGGGGCCGGAGGCACGGCGGATCGAGAACCGTGTCGCGGGGGCGGACGCCAATCCCTATCTGGCGATCGCCGCGGGGCTCGCCAGCGGCTATCTCGGCCTCATCCAGGGGATCGGGGCGCGGTCGGCGGTCGAGGGCAACAGCTATACCCGCGATCCGGACCTCCCCGTCTCGCTTCTCGACGCAGTCGAGGCGCTCGGCGCCAGTTCGGAGTTGCGCAGCGTGCTGGGAGACGCCTTCGTCAACACGTTCACCACGGTGAAGAACGCGGAGTATCAGGAGTTCATGCGGGTGATCTCTCCCTGGGAGCGGGAGCATCTTCTACTGAACGTCTGAAGGGGGCAGCATCATGAAGATCGGAGTGATCGGGGCCGGCATGGTCGGCAGCGCATCGGCCTATGCAATGGCGCTGATGGGGATCGGATCGCGGATCGTGCTCGTGGATCTCGACGCCAAGCGCGCACTGGCCGAAGCGCAGGATATCGCCCACGCGGTGCCCTTCGCCTCTCCCGTCGTCCTGGAGGCGGGCGATATCGAGGCGCTCGAAGGCGCGGCGATCGTGGTGCTTGCGGCGGGCGTCGGCCAGAAGCCGGGCGAATCCCGGCTCGATCTCCTGGAACGCAACGCCGCCGTCTTCGAGGCCATCCTGACGCCCCTTTCGCGCGTCGCGCCCGATGCGATCCTGATCGTCGCGACGAACCCGGTGGACGTGATGACCTTCGCCGCCCAGCGCCTGTCGGGCCTCGCGCCCGGCCGGGTCATCGGCTCGGGGACGATCCTCGATACCGCCCGCTTCCGCAGCCTTCTGGGCCAGCATCTCGGCATCGCGCCGCAATCGGTGCATTCCTACGTTCTGGGGGAACATGGCGACAGCGAGGTCGCCATCTGGTCGAGCGCGACCGCGGGGAACGTGCCCGTTTCGGATTTCGCCCGGCAGGTCGGCCGCCCGCTCGACGCCGCCAAACGCCACGAGATGGCCGAGGCCGTCCGGACGGCAGCCTATTCGATCATCGAGGGCAAGGGCGCGACGTGGTATGGCATCGGCGCGGGCGTCGCACGGATCGTGCAGGCGATTCTCGATGACGAGCGGGTGGTGCTGAGCGTCTCCGTCGTGACCCCAGAGGTCGAGGGCATGCGCGACGTGCCCCTCTCCCTGCCCCGGATCGTGGGGCGCGAGGGCGTCCTCCACGACCTCGTCCCCGAACTCAACGAAGCCGAACACGCGGGCCTGACGAAAAGCGCCGAACTGATCGCGGGGCTGACGACGAAACTCAGCGTGGGGTGAGACCGCAACCAGCAGCCCGGACAGCAAGGCGCGATCGGCCGCCGCGAGCGGCCCCTGCCTGGTCGACGCCACCTCCTCTAGCCCCGACTCTTTTCAGAACGTCGGTTTTCGTGGTTGGTGCCCGAGGTGGGACTCGAACCCACAAGGCTGTTACACCGGCGGATTTTGAATCCGCTGCGTCTACCAGTTCCGCCACTCGGGCGCACCGCAGGCCTCATAGCGTGGGCCGGGGCGCGGGGCAATCGGGCATTGGCACTGTGACGGCTTCTGCTCGTCTTCGTCCGATGACGATCCCCCACCCCGATCCCTTCGCAGCCGTCTGCGCCAGCGTGGTGCGTCCGGCAATCGGGGCACCGTCGGAGGACCCGCCGGACGCCGAAGCGCGCGCGGCTGTCGGCCTCATCGCGGAGGCCGCCTCCTTTGGCCAGTCGCCATGTCGTCACGGCGGGGCGATAACGGCGATAGACAGGGCCGCCCGGCGCGGCTAAGGGAGGCGCCATGTTGAGGGGTCTCTATGACTGGACGATGCGGCTGGCGGAGCACCCTCGCGCCCTCTGGATCCTTGCCATCGTCAGCTTCGTGGAAAGCTCCGTCTTCCCGATTCCACCCGATGTGCTGATGATCCCGATGATCCTGGCCGCGCCCCACCGGGCCTGGCTGATCGCGGGGGTGTGCACGGTCGCCTCGGTGCTCGGCGGCGGGCTCGGCTACTATATCGGCTTCCAGCTTCTGGAGGTCGTGGGCCGCCCGGTTCTGGAGTTCTACGGCAAGTGGGAACTCTTCGCGGAATTCGCCGCGCGCTACAACGAGGCGGGCGCCTGGGCGGTGCTGTTCGCGGGCGTCACGCCTTTCCCCTACAAGGTGATCACCATCGCGAGCGGCGCGACGGGGCTCGACATCACCACCTTCATGGTTTCCTCGCTCATCGCGCGGGGGTTGCGGTTCTTTCTCGTGGCCGCACTTCTCTGGAAATTCGGGCCGCCCGTTCGTAGCTTCATCGAAAGGCGGCTGGGGCTCGTGTTCACGGTCGCGATGGTTCTCCTGATCGGCGGGTTCGCAATGGTGGGATATGTCTGAGAGTGTGGGCGCGCGGCAGGCGCAGATCCTCGTGGCGGCGGGCGGCTCGGCGCTGCTCCTGCTCGGAGCCCTGGCGTTCCAGTATATCGGCGGCCTCTACCCCTGCCAGATGTGCATCTGGCAACGCTGGCCGCATGGCGCGGCTATCGCCATAGGCGCCGTCGCGATCGCCCTGCCCGGTATCGCCCGGCCGCTGGCCGTTCTCGGCCTCCTCGCGGCACTGACAACCGCGGGGATCGGCGTTTTCCATGCCGGGGTCGAACAGGGCTGGTGGGAGGGCGTGACGGCCTGCGCCAGCGGGCAGGATATCGGATCGGTCTCCACCGAAGACCTCCTCGCCCAGATCATGGAAGCGCCCGTCATCCGGTGCGACGAGATCGCATGGAGCTTCCTGGGCCTGTCGATGGCGGCCTGGAACGCCGTTCTGTCCCTCGTCCTCGCCGCCGTCTGGTGGCAGGCCGCGCGGCGCTAGGTCCGGTCCAGCTCCGCGTCCCAGTAGAGGAAATCCATCCAGCTCTCGTGCAGATGGTTGGGCGGGAATTTCCGTCCGATATTGCGCAGATGCTCGGAACTCGGCTCCATCACCGGGCGGCGCAGCGACATGCCGGCCTGCCGGAGCGTTTTCGAGCCCTTCCTGAGATTGCAGGGCGAGCAGGCGGCGACGACGTTCTCCCATGTCGTGCGCCCGCCCCGGGCGCGCGGGATCACGTGGTCGAAGGTCAATTCGCCCGTCGCACCGCAATACTGGCAGGTGAACTCGTCGCGCAGGAACAGGTTGAAGCGGGTGAAGGCGGCGTGGCGCGCGGGCTTCACATATTCCTTCAGCACGACGACGGAGGGCACCTGCAACTCGATCGAGGGCGAGCGCACGACGTGGTCGTAATGGGCGATGATATCGACCCGATCGAGGAAGGCGGCCTTCACCGCGTCCTGCCACGGCCAGAGCGAGAGCGGGAAATAGGAAAGCGGCCGGTAGTCGGCATTGAGCACCAGCGCGGGATGATCGCGCAAGGATGCAGGACTTCGCACGAAGCTGTTGGCGAAATGCTGGTTCATCTGGGTCGCTGCTCCCCCGCCCGAACGGCCCTTCCGGCCTTCAGGACGGGACGCGCCCGCCCCCATTCCTCACCCACTATATCTGGGCCTTGCCATCTGGCAAGCCTCCAGATGCGGGGCTTGGGCCGGACCATAGCCAGCACGCATGACGCTTTGATGTCGCGTATCGAAGCGGCACGGGCAGCTCGGCTGAGGCCGCCACGGCACGGTCCGCCTCAGGCAAGATGCTCCAGATGCTCCTGGCAGAAGGCGAGCGCGCGGCCGAGCCCGTCGGGCGCGATCCCGTGGGGGGTGCCGGGGCTCGTGTGGGTCGCGACACTGAAACCCGCCCCGCTCAGCACCTTCGCCGCGTCCTCCATGCTCTCATAGGGCACGACCGGATCGGCATCGCCGTGGACGAGAAGGATGGGCGGCTTCACCTGCACCTCGCCGATCGCCTCGGGCGCCAACAGACGGCCCGAGAAGCCGACGATGCCCGCAACGGGCCGCGCGCGGCGCGGCGCGACATGCAGGCTCATCATCGTGCCTTGGGAGAAGCCCATGAGGATCGTGTCTTCCGGCGCGATCCCGCTCTCCTCGGCCACCTCGTCGAGATAGGTGTTCAGAATATCGACGCTTTGCAGGAAGCTCTGCGTCATCTGCTCCTCGCTGGAGCCGTCCATCCAGGGGATCGGGAACCACTGGAAGCCGAAGGGATTGTTCGCGCACCGCTCCGGCGCGTTCGGCGCGAGGAACATCGAGTGCGGCAGATAGCGCGAAAGCGGATCGGCAAGGCCGATCAGGTCCGCACCGTCCGCGCCGTATCCGTGAAGCAGGATGACGAGCGATTTCGCCTCTCCGGTGGCGGCGGCGCGGGATCGTCCTTCGAGTATCGGCATCAGCGTATTCCCTCGCGGTTCTTCTCCACATGGTAGTAGGCCCAGAGCGCCCGTGCCGCAACGGCCCGCCAGGGGGACCATGCCTCGGCCATCGCCCGGAAGACCCGTTCCTTCGGACGTTCCGGAAGGTCGAAGAGGATCCGGGCGGATTCCTGCAAGGCCAGATCGCCGGGGGCGAAGACATCGGCCCGGCCGAGCGAGAACATCGCATAGATCTCCGCCGTCCAGACGCCGATACCCTTCACCGCCGTCAGCACCTCGACGACCTCCTCGGTCGGCAGGCTGCGCAGGCCCGGGTAGTCGATCCCGGCTTCGGCGAGCGCCACGGCGTAGCCCGCCTTCTGGCGGGACAGGCCAAGGCACCGGAGCGCTTCGAGATCGCGGGAGAGAACGCCCTCGGGCGTCGTTGCGCCGGCCTCCTCCAGCCTGCGCCATATACCTTCCGCAGCGGCGACGGAGACCTGCTGGGACACGATCGCGGAGAGAAGCCGGGTGAAGCCCTCCTCCCGCAGACGCAGGGGCAAGGGGCCGGTCCGCTCCAGCGCATGGGCGAAACGGGGCTCACGGCTTGCCAGCCATTCCGCGCCTTCGGCGAGATCAGCTTCGCCCGCTATGATCCGCATGATGCCTCCAGAACCAGGTCCGGCAGATCGGCCATCGCGTGGAACGCCGTCGCACCAAGGGCCGACACATCCTGGCCCGCGGGCACGAAGGCGAGGCACCGCATCCCGGCCGCCTGCGCGGCCTTCATGCCCGACGCGCTGTCTTCGACCACCACGGTTTCGGCCGGATCGACGCCCATCGCCCGCGCCGCATGGAGGAAAAGCCCCGGATCGGGCTTCGCCACCCCGACCTCATGGGCGGAGAAGATGCGCCCCGCGAATCGTGCCCAGAGGCCCGAGGCGGCGAGGCTGACCTCCATCTTCGCCATCGGGCCGTTGGACGCGATGCAGGTGCGCGTGCCCGCGGCCTCCAGCCCGTCGATCGCGGCGATGACGCCGGGCATCGCGGGAATGCCTTCGAGCGCGACGAAGGTCTCGCGGTAGATCTCGTCGAGCCAACCGGGCGGCAGCTCGGCGCCCATCGTGCGGGCCCGGTCCTCCACACCGGCCATCGTGCTGCCGACGAACCGCGCCATGACCTCTGGAAGCGGCAGGTCGAGACCGTATCGCGCAAGGCTGTCGCGCAGGACGCGGTTGGCGGGCGGCTCGCTGTCGACGAGCACGCCGTCGCAATCGAAGATCACGAGCATGGGAAATCCCCTTTCGTTTTTGTGCTACCCAAAGCGAACCAACGGGTCTAGTGTCCGCGCCGATGAGTGCCACCACCTCCGACCATGTCTTTCAGGATGACCGCCTCGCGAAACGAAACGTGATCGCGCTGGTCGCCGCGCAGGGTTTCCTCGGCGCCCAGATGCCACTCACCTTCGTCATGGGCGGGCTTGCCGGGCAGATGCTGGCGGCGAACCCCGTTCTCGCGACGCTGCCGATTTCCGTCATCGTGCTGGTATCTGCCTTCAGCGCACCGCTCATCTCGCTGCTGATGGCGCGGGCGGGCCGGAAGGCCGGTTTCTACCTCGGCGTCGTCGCGGGCGGGGTCGGCGCGGCGATCTCGGCCTATGCGATCGTTCTGGGCTCCTTCGCGCTGTTCTGTTTCGGGCATGCGTTGACGGGCATCTACATGGCCGCACAGGGTTTCTACCGCTTCGCGGCGACCGACACCGCAAGCCCGGATTTCCGCCCCAAGGCGATCTCATGGGTGATGGCGGGCGGTCTCGCCTCGGCGATCATCGGGCCACAGATCGTGATCTGGTTCGGCGACGCGATCGCGCCGTTCCAGTTCGCAGGCGCCTACGCGATGGCCGCGGTTCTGAACGTGCTCGGCCTCGGCATCATCGCGACGCTCAAGCTTCCCAAGCCTCCACGGCGGGAGAAGGGCGCGCCCTCCGGCCGCCCCATGAAGCAGATCCTGCGGCAGCCCGCAGTCATCACCGCGATGATCTGCGGCATGGTTTCCTACGCGCTGATGAACCTGATGATGACGTCCGCGCCCCTCGCCGTCGTGGGATGCGGCTTCACCACGGACATGGCGGCGAGCGTGGTGAGCTGGCACGTGATCGCGATGTTCGCACCAAGCTTCTTCACCGGGAACCTCATCGCGCGGTTCGGCGTGGAGAAGATCATCGCGCTCGGCCTTCTGATCCTGTTCGCCGCCGGACTGACGGCGCTGTCGGGCGTCGATGTCTTCCAGTTCTACACGGCGCTGATCCTTCTGGGCGTCGGATGGAATTTCGGTTTCATCGGCGCGACGTCCCTGCTCGCCTCCGCCCATACGCCGGAGGAACGGGGGAAGGTTCAGGGCCTCAACGACTTCCTCGTCTTCGGACTGGTCGCGATCGCCTCGTTCAGTTCCGGCGGGCTGATGAACGGCGTCGGCGCCGGCGACGCGGTGCTCGGCTGGACGGCGGTGAACCTGGCGATGGTGCCATTCCTCGTGCTTGCGGGCGGAACACTCCTTTGGTTCGTCCTGCGCCGCCCGACCTTCGAAGAGGCCTGACCGCCTACCAGCGCCCCGTGACGGACCGGCTGAGGAAGCCCCAGCGCCGCGCGAATTCCGACAGCGGCGGGACCGGCGCGAGCATCGTATCGGGCGCGGTGGCAGCGCGCTTGAGCGCCGCTTCCGCACGCCAGAGCGGCAGGAGCGCCGGGCGAATCTCGGGCGGGATCTCCATCCGCCGGGTCCTGAGACCCGCGAGCCTGTCCAGAGCATCCGACGCGATGGATCGCAGCGCCTCGGCGAGCGGCGGGGGCACCCTGCTCTCCGCGATGGCGTTGCGATCGATCGGCCCAAGGACAGGCACCGGATCCCAGTTCGCAGCGTAGAGCGCGGGAAGCGCCTCGAACAACATCCCCGTGGCATGAACCGCGCCCGCCTGCCCCGCGATCGCCGCTGCATTCGCGTCAGCTCCCAGTGCGAGCGCCGCGAGCCTCATCAGGTTCCCGCCCGTCGCGGTGACATAGGCGTCGAAGGCCGCGCGCCCGGGATGGGGGTCGCCATAGGCGTCGAAGGCGCGCGCATCGATCAACGCGTCCAGAAGCGGCCTTGGCAGATCGGTCGCCCCGATGACGGCGGCGAGCGGTTCGACGACCTCGTGGCGGCGCGGCACCTGACCCGTATAGATCTCCGACAGCGCGTCGCGCCACCATTGGAGGCGGATCTCCGCGAGCATGGGTTCCGACGCGATCCAGGGCGCGCGGGCGATTTCCAGGTTGAACGCGTAGAGCGGAAACAGGAGGGCCCGCTCGGGCGGCCGCGCCGCCATGGCGGCTAGAAACCGGTCGGGATCGCCCTTGCGGACAAGCTCTGCGCAGGCGTTGACGCTCATCGCTTCGCACCGCGCGGCATCATGCCCCTTCCCGGATCAGCTTCCATTCGATCCCGTCCACCAGCGCCTGGAAGGAGGCGTCCACGATGTTCGCGCTCACGCCCACGGTGGACCAGCGCCGCCCCTTGTCATCCTCGAAGTCTATCAGGACGCGGGTCACGGCCTCCGTCCCAGCGCCGGTGATGCGCACCTTGAAGTCGACAAGGCGGATATCGCGGGTCAGCGTATCGAGACTGCCGAGATCCTTCATCAGCGCGCCGTAGAGGGCGTTGACCGGGCCGTTGTCGGTGTCGGACCCCGGATCGTGGGATTCGGACACGCTCATCATCCGCTCTTCCCCGATTCGCAGGACGACGACCGCCTCCGACACGGTGATCTGGCGGCCGAGCGCGTTGCGCCGCCGCTCCGTCGTCACCCTGTAGCGCTCCACCTCGAAGAAGCGGGGGCGCTGGCCGAGACCCTCCCGCGCGACCAGCTCGAAGGAGGCCGCGGCGGCATCATAGGCATAGCCGCGATCCTCCCGCGCCTTCACCTCCCGCAGGATCGCGGGCAGGCGCGGATCGTCCCGCTCCACCACCAGCCCGGCATCGGCGAGCCGCTTGCGCAGGTTCGACTGCCCGGCCTGGTTCGACATCGGGATGATCCGCGCGTTGCCGACCGTTTCGGGTGGAACGTGCTCGTAGGTGGCGGGATCCTTGAGGATGGCCGAGGCATGCAGCCCCGCCTTGTGCGCGAAGGCCGAGGCGCCGACGTAAGGGGCATGCGCGTTCGGCACGCGGTTGAGGATATCGTCGAGCATCCGGCTGACCTGCGTGAGGCTTTCCAGCCCGTCCTCGCTCACCCCGATCTCGAAGCGGCTCGCATAGGGCTCCTTCAGCAGAAGCGTCGGGATGAGGGTTGTCAGGTTGGCGTTGCCACAGCGCTCCCCCAGCCCGTTGAGCGTGCCCTGGATCTGCCGCGCGCCGGCATCCACCGCAGCGAGAGTGCAGGCGACCGCATTGCCCGTGTCGTCATGGGTGTGGATGCCGAGCCTCTCGCCGGGGATGCCCGCCGCGATCACCTCGGCCACGATCCGGCCGACCTCGCCGGGCAGCGTGCCGCCGTTGGTGTCGCACAGGACGACCCATTCCGCCCCCGCATCGAGCGCGGCGCGCAGGCAGTCGCGCGCGTAGACCGGGTTCGCCTTGTAGCCGTCGAAGAAATGCTCCGCATCGAACAGCGCCTCCCGCCCCTCGGCCACGAGATGGGCGATGGAGGCGGCGATGTTCTCCAGGTTCTCCCCCAGCGAGATGCCGAGCGCGGTGGAGACGTGGAAATCATGGGTCTTGCCGACAAGGCAGACCGATGGCGTGCCCGCGTTCAGAACCTCGGCGAGCACATCGTCATTGGCCGCCGACCGGCCCGCGCGCTTCGTCATGCCAAAGGCGGTGAGCGTGGCGCGGGAGAGGGTCGGCGGGCTTGCAAAGAACTCACTGTCGGTGGGGTTCGCGCCGGGCCAGCCGCCCTCGATCCGGTCGATCCCGAGGGTATCGAGCGCCTCGGCGATACGGTGCTTCTCAGCGCCGGAGAAGGCGACGCCCTGCGTCTGCTGCCCGTCGCGGAGGGTGGTGTCGTAGAGCCGGACGGTGGACATGGCGTCCTCGCGTGGAGGGGACTCTGGGAACGGGCGGGGTG
>JBMYPI010000075.1:1879-10255 GCA_049600155.1 Rubricella sp. | reverse complement strand
GCGGCATAGGCGCCCTTGATCGGCCGGGTCAGACGCAGATCGAAACGGCGCGAGCCGTCCTCGCTTTCCAGCGGGCCGTAGGAAGCGACGGCCTCGGGATCGGAGGTGAAGCTCTTCAGCCGCACCTCACCCCGCACGCCGAACGCACCGGCGATCGCCGCGACGCAGACGCGCGCGGCGGTCATGTGCGGGCTCCGATCAAGGCGCGATGGCGCACGGATTCCTCCAACGCTGTTCCGGCGCAGGCCGGACCCACTCGAAAGCCGCGCTCGTCCGGCCGGGGCCGGAGAAGCGCGGGATCGCGATCACTCCTCGGCGGGAGCGTCTTCCGCAGCAGGTGCGGCGGCGGCTTCCGCCGCCTCGGCGGCCTTCGCGGCCTTCTCCTCGGCGCGTTCCTTGGCCTTCTGGCCGGGCTCGGCCTTCTTGGGGTTGCTGCGCTCCTTCTTTTCCAGAACGCCAGCCGCTTCGAGGAAGCGGGACACGCGATCCGTCGGCTGGGCGCCTTCACCGAGCCAGTACTTCACGCGCTCGACATCCATCTGGACGCGCTGCTCGTTGTCCTTGGGCAGGAGCGGGTTGTAGGTGCCGAGCTTCTCGATGAAGCGGCCATCGCGGGCCATCCGGCTATCGGCGGCGACGATGCGGTAGAACGGGCGCTTCTTGGAACCGCCGCGGGCGAGGCGAATGCTGACTGCCATGTGAATTCTCCTTCGGGATCTCTGTCAGGTCTTCAGTTTCTCGTGGTGTCGGATGACTTCCTGAATGATGAAATTCAGGAATTCCTTGGCGAAGCCGGGATCGAGTTCCGCGTCTTCGCAAAGCTTGTTGAGCCGCTCGATCTGGCGCGCTTCGCGCGCGGGATCGGAGGGCGGAAGGTCATGCGCGGCCTTCAACTCGCCAACGGCCTGGGTGCGTTTGAACCGCTCGGCCAGAGTGTAGACGAGGATCGCATCGAGATTGTCGATGGAAGCGCGGTGCTCGGCGAGGATCGCCTGGGCGCGGTTTGCTATATCGGTCACGGGCGGGCCTCCGTCGGCGAATGGCGATAGATCAGCGCGGCATGGGCGTGTGCGGCTTCCGCAGCGCGGTCCCGCTGCGCACCAAGACGTTCGGCAAGAGATGCCGAGCGGCTGTTTCCCGGCTCGATCGCGCTGACGAGCGCAGGCAGCCCGGCGGTGCCGAAGGCGTAGTCCCGCGCCGCGCGGGCGGCCTCGGTGGCATAGCCCTTGCCGCCGGCCTTGCGCAGAAAGAGGTATCCAAGCTCCGGTTCATGGTCGCCCGGCTCGAAACCGATGAGCACGAAACCGAGCGTTTCGCCCGTCTCCCGGAGGTCGACGGCCCATGCGCCGTGACCGCGCAGGAGCCATGTCGCGACCATCTGCGTGAAATCGAGCCAGATATCGGCGCGGTCGGCGCCCTCCGGCACGAAGTTGCCCTCCCCATCCTCATCGGCGATCGCCAGATAGATCGCGAAATCGTCGATGCAGGGCGCGCGAAGAATGAGCCGCTCCGTCTCGATGACGGGCAATTGCGCCGCGAGACGGGTCGCGAAATCGGCAGCAGGGCCGGGGATCGGGCACTCGTGGGGAGGGATCATGCCGCGACGGCCTCCCGCCGGTGGCGATAGACGACGTCATCGGGATGGTGGGTCTTGCCGGCGGGGTCGAGCACGGCGCCGAGCCGTTTCGCGAGCGCGATCGAGCGCTCGTTCTCCCCGTCGATATAGCTGACAAACGTGTCCCAGCCGAGGGTTTCGAAGGCGTAGTCCCGCGCCGCGGACGCTGCTTCCAGCGCGTAGCCGTGCCCCTCGAACCCCTCGAACAGGATCCAGCCGAGCTCCCGCTCCGCGAAGAAAGGCGGATGCTGAAGGCCGACCTGCCCGATGAAGGCGCCATCCTCGCGCCGGTCCACCGCCCACATGCCGAAGCCCTGAAGCTTCCAATAGGCGACCTCGGCGCAGAAGCCATACCACAGCCGCGTGAGGGAGATTTCCCCGCCCACATACCGCGCCCGATCGCTTGCGTAGAACGCGCGGAACGCCTCGAAATCCTCGAGGCGATGGGGCCGGAGCGTCAGCCGCTCGGTCTCTATGACCGGGCAGGTGGTCACTTCTTCTTGCCCAGACCGCTGAGGTTGGAGGGAAGTTGCGTCTTGGCGAAATCGGTCATCTGGGGGCTCGGCTGGCCGAGGCCGGGCATGCCCGCGCCGCCCCCGCCCGGCGGCAGCATCCCGCCGCCCTTGCCGCCCATCAGCGCACCGAGACCGCCGCGCATCAGGCCCTTCTTGCCCATCTTTCCCATCTTCTTCATCGCGTCGGCCATCTGCCGGTGCATCTTGAGAAGGCGGTTCAGTTCCATCACGCTGAGGCCCGCGCCCTTCGCGATCCGTTCCTTGCGGGACGCCTTGAGAAGCGCGGGGTTCTTGCGCTCTTCCTTCGTCATGGACTGGATCAGCGCGATCTGACGTTTGAGCACCGTGTCGTCGAGGCCGGCGGCATCCATCTGTTTCTGCATCTTCCCCATGCCCGGAAGCATGCCCATGATGCCGCCCATGCCGCCCATGCGCATCATCTGGTCGAGCTGGTTGCGCAGGTCGTTCATGTCGAAGCGCCCGGCCTTGAAGCGCTTCATCATGCGCTCGGCCTCTTTCGCCTCGATCTCCTCCTGCGCCTTCTCGACGAGGGAGACGATGTCGCCCATGCCGAGGATCCGGCCCGCGATCCGGTCGGGGTAGAACTCCTCCAGCGCGTCCATCTTTTCGCCGACGCCGACGAACTTGATCGGTTTGCCGGTGACCGCGCGCATCGAAAGCGCCGCGCCGCCACGCCCGTCACCGTCCATCCGCGTCAGCACGACGCCCGAGATGCCGACGCGGCCGTCGAAATTCTCCGCCGTATTGACGGCGTCCTGTCCGGTCAGGCCATCGACGACGAGGATCGTCTCGTGCGGCTTCACCTCGTCGCGGACGGCGGCGACTTCTTCCATCAACTCGTCGTCGATGGAAAGGCGCCCTGCGGTGTCGAGCATGTAGACGTCATAGCCGCCGAGCGTCGCCTGCTGCTTGGCGCGCTTGGCGATCTGCACCGGCGTCTGGCCCGCGACGATCGGCAGAACGTCGACACCCACCTGCATCCCCAGAACGCCCAGCTGCTCCATGGCGGCGGGGCGGCGCGTGTCGAGCGAGGCCATGAGGACGCGCTTGCCCTCCTTCTCGGTCAGGCGCTTGGCGAGCTTCGCGGTCGTCGTTGTCTTGCCCGAGCCCTGGAGGCCGACCATCAGGATCGGCGCAGGCGGGCTGTCGACGCGCAGGCGCCCTGCCTCCGCATCGTCGCCTGCGAGGGTCGTGACCAGTTCATCATGGACGATCTTGACGACCTGTTGGCCCGGCGTGATCGATTTCAGGACGGTCTGGCCCGTCGCCTTTTCCTGAACCCGCTTGATGAAATCCCGCGCGACGGGGAGGGAGACGTCCGCCTCCAGAAGGGCGACACGAACCTCGCGCAGCGCGGTGGAGACGTCCTCCTCCGTCAGCGCGCCCTGGCGGGTGAGCTTGTCGAATACGCCTGAGAGGCGTTCTGACAGGGTCTCGAACATGGGCGGCTCCGCTCCGTCGTCGTTTCAAACCAGTAACGCACCCGCGGGCGCAACGCGCTGACGGGTGGCGATCCTGATATGGGTTCAGGACCGGAAGGTTTCACGCTTCCGGGGCTTTGAACGGGGCGATAGCGCCTTGCCGCCTGCGAGTCAATCGTGCTGCCGGGTGGCGTTCGGCCCTATCGGTGCGTGCGTTTCTGGCGGCTGAGCCAGAGGTTGATCTGGTTCGCGATCCATTCTCGCTTGCCCGGCCGGCCGAAGCGGCGCTCCACGGCCACGCACCGCCCGCCGGCACAGGCGAGGATGAGACGGCTTGCGGGATTCCGAAGGTCCCCCTGGTCCTCGACCTCGACATGGTCGATCAGATCGAGAGAGAGGGACCACGCGCGAACCCCGGTGATGCGGATCTCCTCGATGGTCGCGGTCTTCGCCGCGCCATCGAGGCGCAGCCGCGTGGCCGGCAGGAAGGCCCAGTCGAGAAAAAGCGCGGCCAGACCCATCAGCAGGATCACGAGACGCGCATCCGCGCCTTGCCCATCGAGGTGGACGAGGGCGACCCAGATCAGGCCGAGGCCGAAGGCATCGGAGATCAGCGCAAGGCGCCACGGCGCGCTCTGCACCACGAAAAGCGTATCGGAACGGACGGACGGCCACATGAGCAGGCTCCTTCCCCTGGATTGCAGGAACAGGATATGCCGACTCGGCCCACCTCACGGCGCATTTTTGCGTGAGGCGGGGCGAAAAAACCGCGACAGCGCGGCCCTTGGCGCGGGTTTGAGCAATTGCTAATTGAACCGGCATCATGACCTGGATCGTAGCGGCCCTCTACAAGTTCACGCCTTTCGCCGACCCCGCCGGCCTTCGCCGACCTCTTTTGCAGGCCTGCGACCGCGCAGGTGTCGTCGGCTCGCTCCTTCTTGCGAAGGAGGGCATCAACGGGACGATCGCCGGGCCGCGCGCGGGGCTTGATGCGGCGCTTGCCGCCATCCGCGCACTTCCCGGCTGCAACGACCTGGACTGGAAGGAGAGCACCGCAACGGAGCAGCCCTTCCGCAAGATGAAGGTCAAGCTCAAGCGGGAGATCGTCACCCTCGGCGCGGGCGATGTCGATCCGCTGGCCGCCGTTGGCAAATATGTCGAGCCAAGGGACTGGAATGCCCTGATCGACGATCCCGATACCGTGGTCATCGACACGCGCAACGACTACGAGGTCGAGCTGGGCACGTTCGAGGGCGCGGTCGACCCGCGCACCGCGTCCTTCCGCGAGTTCCCCGCATACGCTCGGGAACAACTCGACCCGGGCAGGCACAAGAAGGTCGCGATGTTCTGCACCGGCGGTATCCGCTGCGAGAAATCGACAAGCTTCCTGATGCGCGAAGGGGTGAGCGAGGTGTTCCACCTCAAAGGCGGGATCCTGAAATATCTCGAGGAAACGCCCGAGGAGGAAAGCCGCTGGGAAGGGGATTGCTTCGTCTTCGACGAGCGCGTGAGCGTGGGGCACGGGCTGCGGGAAGGTGAGCATGTGCTTTGCCGGGCCTGCCGTCGCCCCGTCACGCCCGAGGATGCGAAGAACCCCGACTATGTCGAGGGCGTGAGCTGCCCCGCCTGCATCGGCGAGCGGAGCGACGCCGATCGCGAACGCTATGCCGAGCGGCAGCGGCAGGTAGACCTGGCCCGCGCGCGGGGAGAGGCGCATCTGAAGTGAGGGGTGCTGCCCCGCGCCGCCCATGCGGGCAGCTCACCCGAAGCATTTCCCTAATCGTGAAGGATCAGGCCGCGACGGCCTGGCGGCGCGCTTCGTTCACCGGCAGGTGGACAATCGCACTGAACGCGCCCACGCCCACGCCGACCCACCAGACGAGGTCGTAGTTGCCGTGGATGTCGTAGAGCGCGCCCCCCAGCCAGACACCGAGGAAGGCGCCGATCTGGTGGCTGAGGAAGACGATCCCGTAGAGCGTGCCCATGTAGCGCATGCCGTAGATGTGCCCGATCAGGCCGGAGGTCAGCGGAACCGTGGCGAGCCAGAGCGCGCCCATCGCGACGGAGAACACCAGAACGGTCGCGGGCGTCATCGGGATGAGGATGAATGCCGCTGCGACGATCGTGCGCGCGGTGTAGATCCCGGCAAGGAGATACTTCCGCGAATACTGCCCACCGAGCTTGCCCGCATAGAGCGTGCCCGCGATATTGGCGAGCCCGATCACCGCGATCGCCCAGGCGCCGAGTGCTGCGGTATCCGAGATGCCGAGCGAGTCGAGCAATCCTCCCGGCGCGATCGGTCCGCAGGCCTCTGCCACGAAGGCCGGGAAATGGGCCGTGATGAAGCCGAGCTGATAGCCGCAGGAGAAGAAGCCGACGAAGATCAGCGTGTAGCTCGGATCGCGAAAGGCGCGGCCGAGAATCGTTCCCATGCTTTCTTCGATCGCCGCGCGGGTGTTCGCCTCGGGCGCGCGCATCAGCGGCAGGACAGCGAGGGAGGCGAGGATCGCGACCGCGAGCAGCAGGAACACGGTTTCCCATGCCATGACAGCAAGCATCGCGGCGACGATGGGCGGCCCGACGACCTGCCCTGCGGAGCCTGCCGCCGTCGCGATGCCGAGTGCCATCGAGCGGTGCTCCTCCGCCGTGGCGCGCCCGACGACGGCGAGGATCACCCCGAAACCCGTGCCGGCGATCCCGAAGCCGACCAGAACCTCCAGAAGCTGAATCTGGCCGGGCGTCACGGCATAGGCCGTCAATGCAAGCCCGACAGCGTAGGTGATCGCACCGAGCACGATCGCCTTGCGATCCCCGAAGCGCTCCGCCAACGCGGCGAAGATCGGTTGGCCCACACCCCATGCGAGGTTCTGCACCGCGATGGCCAGCGAGAATTCCGCCCGCAGCCAGCCGAAGCTCTCGCCGATGGGAATCTGGAAGAGGCCGAAGCTCGCGCGGATGCCGAAGCTGACGAGCATAATGATGCAGCCCGCGATCAGCACGGGTGTGATGAGGGATGGCGTGGCGGTGCGGGCGGTTGTCATCGGCGATCCTCTTCAAGCCCGTCACCATCGCGCAGCCGGGCGCGGGCGGGCAAGCGAGTTTCGTTGATGCCTCAGTTCAGGATTCCTGAAGTGTCTTCCCAGCCGAAGGCGTGTTCGTCCAGCATCTCGCCGCCCAGTTCAAATCGCCCTTCCGCGATGGGCTTTCCCCCCAGCCGTTCGTAGAAGCGTATCGCCTTGTCGTTCCGTGCGAGAACCCAGAGTGCGAACGGTCCGTCGTAGGGCGCGAGCGCCGCCTGCATCAGGTCCCGGCCGAGACCCATGCCTTGCGCCGCCCGCACGACATAGAGCGCGTGGAGCTCCGTCCCGTAGCCCATGCGGGCGAGGTCGGCGTTCCGCATCGGGCCCGCACAGGCGAAGCCCTCCTCGCCGGAAAGGACGATGCTCAGACCGCCCGCAACGATCCGCTTGTGCCAGCGCTTCGCCTGCTCAACAGGGTCGAGGCTCGCGAGATAACGCATGGGCACCACGCCCGAATAGCTCTCGATCCACGCTTCCACGTGGATCGTTCCGATCGTTTCGGCGTCAGGGGCGGTCGCCGGGCGGGGCGGTGCGATCAACATGGCCATGAGGATGGGGACTTTGCGTTGCCGATCAATACCGCTATGCCCCGATGCATGACCGAAAGCCCCCTCGATATCTACCGCACGCGCGTTGCCGATGGCACTCTCAACGACGATGCGGGACAGCGCCTCGCCGTGGAGAAGCTGCAACTCCTGTGGCGGAGGCTCGATGGCTATGACCCGCGCAGGCCAAAAAAGGTCCGGCTCGGTCTTTTCGGCTGGGGGCGGGAGGCGACGCGGGAGGCGGATATTCCCGGTCTCTACCTCTATGGCGGCGTCGGGCGGGGGAAATCCATGCTGATGGACCTGTTCTTCGAAACGGCCACGGTCACACCCAAGCGGCGTGTCCATTTCCATGCCTTCATGCAGGAGATGCACCGCTCGATTGATCTGGCGCGGAAGGAAGGCGTTGCCGACCCTGTCGAGCCCGTCGCACAGCGGGTCGCCGCGCAGGCGGTGCTTCTGTGTTTCGACGAGATGCAGATTACCGATATCGCCGATGCGATGCTCGTGGGTCGTCTCTTCGAGAAGCTTTTCGCGCGCGGTGTGGTGGTCGTCACCACCTCGAACCGACACCCCGACGATCTCTACAAGGATGGCCTGAACCGGCAGATCTTCCTCCCCTTCATCGCGATGCTGAAGGAGCGAATGGAAGTGCACCACCTCGAAAGCCCGACGGATCACCGCCTCGATCGCATGCGTGGGCGGGAGGTCTGGTTCGCCGGGCCGGACGCGACGGATCGTATGGACGAGGTCTGGCAGGATCTCGCGGGCGGGCCTGGCGAACGCCTCGCGCTCCGTATCCAGGGGCGGGAGGTGGCGATCCCCCGCTATCGCAACGGGATCGCGCGCGCGACCTTCCGCGAACTCTGCGAACGCCCATTGGGGCCGGGCGACTACCTCGCCATCGCCGAAGCCGCCTCGACCCTGCTCATCGACGGTATCCCGCGGATGAGCCGCGCGCGCAACAACGAGGCCAAGCGCTTCGTCACGCTGATCGACGCACTCTACGAGGCGAAGGTCCGGCTGATCGCGAGCGCCGATGCTGCGCCGCGCGACCTCTACACCGAAGGCGCGGGCGCCTTCGAGTTCGAACGCACGGTGAGCCGCCTCGAAGAGATGCAGGCCGCCGATTGGGGGCATGACTGATGGCCGATTTCGCGGGGCTTGTCCGCGCAGCGA
>JBMYPI010000075.1:0-1869 GCA_049600155.1 Rubricella sp. | reverse complement strand
GACCGAGACGCGCGATCCGGAGGCGCTGCGCGCGATGGCGCTGGCGGTGACCGACGCGACGCTCGACCGCGTACCGGCCGATCACCCGACGCGCCCGGCGGCGCTGCAGATGCGCGAGGCGATCCCGCCCTCGCCCTTGCAGCGCAATGCGTTTCTTTCCGAACGCCATGGAGCCGAAATCTGGCTCAAGCGCGAGGATCTGAACGAGGTGCGCAGCTACAAGCTGCGTGGCGCGTATACCTTCTTCCGCAAGGCACTGGCGGAGGGGCAGGGCGCCAAGGGTTTCGTTTGCGCAAGCGCGGGCAACCACGCGCAGGGTTTTGCGTGGTGTTGCGCGCGCATGGGCGTGCGCGGCGTGATCTTCATGCCCTCGACCACCCCGCAGCAGAAGCTCGACAAAACGCTCGCCTTCGGCGGTGACGCGATAGAGATCCGGCAGGTCGGCGACCTGTTCGACGATTGCCTGGCTGCCGCGCTCGATCATGCGCAGGAGACGGGCGCGCATTTCGTCCCGCCCTTCGATGACGAGGAGATCATCACGGGCCAGGCGACTGTCACCGCGGAGATTCTCGACCAGCTCGGGCGTGCGCCGGACATGCTGGTGATGCCTGTCGGCGGCGGCGGCCTGAGCGCGGGGGCGCAGGGATATCTCTCCGCGATGGGGGCGAAGACGGAGCTGATCCTCGTCGAACCGGCGGGTGCGCGCAGCCTCGCGGCCGCGCTGGAGGCGGGCCATCCCGTCGCGCTCGATGGGATGAACGGGTTCGTCGACGGCGCGGCGGTGGGCCGGATCGGCGATCATACCTTCGCGCGGCTTCGCCATGTCCCGCGCGGGAACGTGCTCGCCGTGCCTGAGGATCGCCTTTGCGGCACCCTTCTGGAGCTTCTCAACAGCGAGGGAATGGTGCTGGAGCCGGCCGGTGCGCTTTCCATCGATGCGCTTCAGGATCTCGATCCCGAACGGATCGCGGGCAAGACGATCGTCTGCGTCGCGTCGGGCGGGAATTTCGATTTCGAACGCCTGCCCGAGGTGAAGGAACGCTCGATGCGCTACCGTGGCCTGAAGCGGTATTTCATCGTGCGCCTGCCCCAGCGGCCGGGAGCGCTGAAGGACTTCCTCTTCATGCTCGGTCCGAAGGACGACATCTTCCGTTTCGAATACCTCAAGAAGAGCGCGCGGAATTTCGGCTCCGTCCTGATCGGAATCGATACCGACGAAGCCTCGAATTTCGAAGCGCTCCGCGAGCGGCTCTCCGAGGGCGGGATCGACGCGCGGGACATCACCGACAGTATCGACCTCGTGGACCTGATCGTCTGATCAGTCGCTCTGCTCCGTCGCGCCCCAATCCTCGTTCCGTGTGACGACCATGGCGAGCGTCACCGCGAGGAAGGCGAGGATCGACCCCGCCAGAAGCGCGTAGTCCGCGCTGCGCAGGATCAGGTAGAGCATCGCGTAGAGCGTGATCAGAACGGCGACGAGCATCCATCCCCTGCTCCCGAGCCGAAGCGCCGCGAAGCCGTAGAAGGTAAGAAGCCCGATCGTCGCCACGCTCGCCGCGAGATAGGCTGCGCCGAATCCGATCTGTTCCGAAAGCGACAGGAGCAGCAGGAAGAACACCGATTGGGCGATCCCGATCAGCACGTATTGCGCCGGATGCACGGGGCGCAGTGCGGCCTTCTCGATCAGGAAGATCGTCAGGAAGGTGAGCGCGATGAACAGGATTCCGTATTTCGCCGCGCGGCCGGCCTGCGTGTAGATATCGACCTCGTCGAAGAAGCGGATGGAGATGCGATCCTCCGGAAAGCCGAAGCGACCGCCGCGCGTCACCTGCGGCTCGCCGAGCGCGAGGAACGGCACCTGCCAGCGTG
>JBMYPI010000074.1:0-10271 GCA_049600155.1 Rubricella sp. | reverse complement strand
AGCCCCTCGCCAAGTCGGGCTACGGTGCCTATCTACGCTCGCTCGTCGACTGACGGAGACCACCGATGAAGGTCACGGAACTCGCCTTACCGGGCGTGCTGCTGATCGAGCCCAACGTTTTCGGCGACGATCGCGGGGTCGGGCTCGTTCCGACGTTCGGAGGCGTTGGGGTGCGGGAAGGCGCGGCGCGGCGCCGGCAGTCCGAGGAAGCCGCAGAACGCATCCCACCCATCGCCATCATCCCAACAGACATCGAGAAGCAGATGCCCCGCGCCGGCTTCCGCGAAATGGCGGCGAACACCAGCGACATGATCCTCGTAGAACGCAAGATGGGCCGCCTCGGCACCATGAGGGTAGTCGTAGCCGTAGGCGTCGTAGCGGGAATGGCGATCGGGATGGGTGTGCATCGCGTGGCGCTTGAGGCTGTCGAGCCAGACCTGCCCGCTTGCCCGCCGCGTCAGCACGAACCGGGCGCCTTCGCCGTAATGGGCATGGATCTGCCGATAGGCGAGCGGCCAGGGCCAGTCGCAGAAACTGTCATGGGTCTCCGTTTCGGCGATCAGTTCCGCGATGCGGCCCGCGCGCCAGAGCGCCATGTGCCGCCCCTGCCGTTTCTGATGGCGCAGCCCCATCGCCCGGCAGGCGCGCTTGAAGGAGGTCGTCCCGGTGCGGTTCAGCCCGATGCAGAACAGCTTGAACCCGAGATCGGGGCGTTCCCGCGCCATTTCGCACCCCCCTCCCTCAGCGGCGTTGTGAATCCTTCGCACCACGTCTAGAAGCCCTGCGCAAGCCCCCATGCAGGAGAGCGCGCCCATGTCCGCCGAACCCGCCATCACGCCCGATCTGGTCGCCGCCCACGGGATCAACACCGAGGAATACGAGCGGCTCCTGTCGATCATCGGGCGCGAGCCGAGCTTCACGGAACTGGGCATCTTCTCGGCCATGTGGAACGAGCACTGCTCCTACAAGTCCTCGAAGAAATGGCTGCGGACGCTGCCGACCGAAGGGCCGCAAGTGATCTGCGGGCCGGGGGAGAACGCGGGCGTCGTCGATATCGGGGACGGTCAGGCGGTCGTCTTCAAGATGGAGAGCCACAACCACCCCTCCTATATCGAACCCTACCAGGGCGCCGCGACGGGCGTGGGCGGGATCCTGCGGGATGTCTTCACGATGGGCGCACGCCCCATGGCGACGATGAACGCGCTGAGCTTCGGCGCGCCCGACCATCCGAAGACCCGCAGCCTCCTCTCCGGTGTCGTGGAGGGGATCGGGGGATACGGCAACTGTTTCGGCGTGCCCAATGTGGGCGGCGAGTTGCGCTTCCACCGCAGCTACAACGGCAACTGCCTCGTGAACGCCTTCGCCGCCGGCCTCGCCGATGCGGACCGGATCTTCTATTCCGCGGCCTCCGGCGTGGGGATGCCCGTGGTCTATCTCGGCGCGAAGACGGGGCGCGATGGCGTTGGCGGGGCGACGATGGCCTCGGCGGAGTTCGACGACACGATCGAGGAAAAGCGCCCCACCGTGCAGGTCGGCGACCCCTTCACCGAGAAGCGGCTCATGGAAGCCTGCATGGAGCTGATGGCGACCGACGCCGTGATCTCGATCCAGGACATGGGCGCGGCGGGTCTCACCTGTTCGGCGGTGGAGATGGGCGACAAAGGGGGCCTCGGCATCCGGCTCGACCTCGACCGCGTGCCGACCCGCGAAGAGAACATGACCGCCTACGAGATGATGCTCTCCGAAAGCCAGGAACGCATGCTCATGGTGCTCAAGCCCGAAAAGGAGGCCGAGGCGCGGGCGATCTTCGAGAAATGGGATCTCGATTTCGCCATCGTGGGCGAGACGATCCCCGAGGACCGGTTCCTGATCCTGCATGGCAACATGGTGAAGGCGGACCTGCCCCTTTCGCAGCTTTCCAGCCAGGCGCCGGAATACGACCGCCCCTGGGTGGAGACGCCCCCCGCCGCGCCGCTGGGCGATGTGCCGGATGTCGATGCGGCAGACGCGCTGCGCCGGATCCTCGCCTCCCCCAATTACGGCTCCCGCGCCTGGGTCTGGGAACAGTATGACCACATGGTCGGCGCCGACACGGTGGTGCGCCCGGGTTCTGATGCCGGTGTGGTGCGCGTGCACGGGACGGGCAAGGCGCTCGCCTTCACAGCCGATGTCACGCCCCGCTATTGCCGCGCCAATCCCCTTCAGGGCGGCCGGCAGGCCGTCGCCGAAGCCTATCGCAACCTGATCGCGACCGGTGCGAAGCCGCTGGCCGTGACCGACAACCTCAATTTCGGCAACCCCGAGAAGCCCGAGATCATGGGTCAGCTCGTGGGCTGCATAAAGGGCATCGGGGAGGCCTGCGCCGCGCTCGACATGCCCGTCGTGTCGGGCAATGTCTCGCTCTACAACGAGACCGATGGCAGCCCCATTCCGCCGACACCGACGATCGGGGCCGTGGGGCTTCTGAGCTCCCTCGAAGAGATTCTCTCCATGCGCGCAGCGGAGGGCGATGCGCTTCTCCTGCTGGGGCCGACGGGCACGCATCTGGGCCAATCCGCGCTTCTGGCTGAGGTTTTCGGGCGGGAGGACGGCGACGCGCCCGCTGTCGATCTCGAGGCCGAACGCCGCGCGGGCGAGTTCATCCTCGCCGCCCGCGCCCCGGGGCTGCTTTCGGCTGTCCACGACCTTTCCGATGGCGGGCTCGCGCTTGCCGTGGCGGAGATGGCGCTCGCCTCCGGCATCGGGGCGGTCGTGGAGGTGAGCGGGACAGCCGCGCTTTTCGGCGAGGATCAGGGGCGCTATCTCCTCGCGGTCCATGAAGAACGGGTCCGGACGGTGTTGGAGATGGCCGACGCGCACGGGGTGAGCCTGGCCCGGATCGGTCGGATGGGCGGCGATGCCATCACGCTCGGCACCGCGCGACTGGCCCTGGGCGACGCGCGGGCGGCCCATGCGGGCGCGCTCGACGCGATCGTGGGCTGAGAACGCGCCCCTCCCGCCCGTCTCTTGCAGCACTGCGCGCGGAGGGCTATTTCTGAGTCAACTGGTCAGGGAGCGTTTGCCCATGGCGATGGAAGCCATCGAAATCGAGAAAATGATCCGGGAGGCCTTCCCGAACGCCGATGTCGAGATCAAGGATCTCGCGGGCGACGGGAACCACTACGCCGCGACGGTCGTGGCCGACGAATTCAAGGGGCTGAGCCGCGTGAAGCAGCACCAGCTCGTCTATGCCGCGCTGAAGGGCAAGATGGACGGCTCCCATGGTGAATTGCACGCGCTCGCGCTCACCACGAAGGCGAAGGGCTGATGGATCCGGTCATCCTCGGCGTTCTCGCCGTCATCGGTCTGGCGCTCGTCGCCGGGCTGGTGGAGGCGGTGCTGAGGCCGAACCGCAGGCGCAAGTCGATCGCCGAGAAGTTTCACGACGATGCGGCGGCAGGCAGTGGGCTTTACGGGTTCGAGGAACTCGACGCGCAGGTGCGGCGCTCCGCCGAAATCGCCCAGAACAGGAATACGAGAGACAAAGCGAAGGAGGTCAGCCGATGACCGACGTGAACGAAACGATCAAGGCCACCGTCACCGACAATGACGTGGTGCTTTTCATGAAGGGCACCAGCCAGATGCCGCAATGCGGCTTCTCCAGCCGGGTGGCGGGCGTGCTGAACTACATGGGCGTCAGCTACAAGGACGTGAACGTTCTGGCCGATGAGGCGATCCGCCAGGGCATCAAGGACTATTCCGACTGGCCGACGATCCCCCAGCTCTATGTGAAGGGCGAATTCGTGGGCGGCTGCGACATCATCACAGAGATGACGCTATCGGGCGAACTGGACGCGCTTCTCGCCGAGAACGGCATTGCGTTCGACAAGGACGCGGCGGAGAAGATCCGCGAGGCGAACAAGCCCGAGTGAGGCCGCACCTCATTGCTTGAAAACTGACCCCGGCGCCGAAATGGCGCCGGGGTCTTGCGTTCAGGATCCGTCGAGGGAGGGCCAGCGCGGGCCGTCGGGCGCGAGCCTCTTCGTCAGGTGATCAGTCCGATCCTTCCAGATCGTCCGCCAGCGTTTCGAGCTCCAGCGCGATGCGTTCCAGAAGCGCGCGGGCCTGCGTGTCCTCCGCCTCGAAAAGCCCCGACTGAGCGGTCGTATCGCTTGTCCTGGCGGCATCGGCCTCGGCCCGCTCGGCGCGCATCTCGACCGCGCGGATGCGGTCCTTCAATTCGGCCATCGCGATGTCCTGCTCGCGCATCCGGTCGGCGAGCATCAGCCCCGCCATCAGGAGCATGCGGCTTTCGGGCACCATGCCGGCGCTTGCGTTGACCGTGTGCGCCTCGCGCCCCAGAAGCGCGGCGGCGGTGCGCAGCGCGTCCTCCTGCCCCGGATCGCAGGCGACGACATAGGCCCGCCCCCCGATATCGACGGAAACCTCAGGCATGGCCCACCTCTTCCACGAGCGGGCGCAATTCGGCGATGAGTGCATCGAGCTGGGCGACATCCGCCTCCCGCTTGCGCTCCATCTCCTTCACGCGGCCACGCAGGCTTTCATTGATCTTCTCAAGGCGCGTGACCTGGGCGGGATCCTCCGGCCCTTCGCTCCGCGCGGCCTCGATCGCGGCGCGGATACGGCCAAGCGCCGCATCGATCCGCCTCTCGAGCGCGTCGAGATCGTCCATGCTGCTCTCCTTCACTCTGCCTCGGCAGGGCATCCGCGATCTTGTGCCGCGATAGGCCCGGAGCCACGTCCATTCTGGCCTTCGCGCCGCCCGCTGGCAAGAAAGAAGCGGCGCCCGGCCCGGTGCGCGCCGTTTTTCGCCGCCCGGGGCCGGTATTTCGCTGCCTGTCGGCACCTTCCCGCGCGCCGCCGTTCTTGACGCACGGCCTGCGGGTGGTAAGGCACACCCCGCGACCTGCCCTTCTTCGAGGATACGATCCATGCTCGACGCCCTGCGTGACAGCCACCCCGAACACTTCGCCAAGGCCAACGCGCTGCGCGTTCTGGCGCTCGACGCCGTGAAGGCCGCCAATTCCGGCCATTCCGGCATGCCGATGGGCATGGCCGATGTCGCGACGGTGCTTTTCGAGAAACACCTGAAATTCTCCGCCGCCCACCCCGAATGGGCGGACCGGGACCGGTTCATCCTCTCGGCCGGACATGGCTCGATGCTGCTCTACGGTCTTCTCCACCTGACCGGAACGCCGGGGATGACCATCGAGGAGCTGAAGAATTTCCGCCAGCTCGGCGCGAAGACGGCCGGCCACCCCGAATACGGCCACGCCGCGGGGATCGAAACGACCACCGGCCCGCTCGGCCAGGGTATCGCGAACGCCGTCGGTTTCGCCATCGCCGAGGAATCGCTCCGTGCGCGCTTCGGCCCGAAGATCATCGACCACCGCACCTGGGTGATCGCCGGCGACGGCTGCCTGATGGAGGGCGTGAGCCAGGAGGCGATCACGCTCGCCGGGCGGCAGAAGCTTTCCAACCTCATCGTCCTGTGGGACGACAACGGCATCACCATCGACGGCGAGGTGAGCCTTGCCGACCGCACCGACCAGATGGCGCGCTTCGCCGCGTCCGGCTGGGACGTTTTCGAATGCGACGGCCACGATCCCGACGCGATCGACGCGGCGCTGACGGCGGCGAAGGGGTCGGCCCGGCCCGCCTTCGTCGCCTGCAAGACGCATATCGGCATCGGCTCCTCCGCGCAGGACACGTCCAAGGCCCACGGGGCGCTCACCGATGACCAGCTCATCGCCGATGCGCGCAAGGTCTACCACTGGCCCCACGCGCCCTTCGAGATCCCGGCCGAGATCAAGACCGCCTGGGAAGCGATCGGCAGCCGGGGCACCGCGGAATTCGAGGCCTGGGCGACCCGGCTCGATGCCCTGTCGGACACGAAGAAGCGCGAGTTCGCGCGCCAAATGGCCGGACAGGCGCCCAAGCGCCTGCCGAGCGTCATCCGCGCTCTCAAGAAGCAGGTCAGCGCGGACCAGCCCAAGGTGGCAACGCGGAAGGCCTCCGAAATGGCGCTTTCCGTCATCAACCCGGTGATGCCCGAGACGATCGGCGGCTCGGCGGACCTCACCGGTTCGAACAACACGCTGACGAAGGATCTGGGCGTGTTCGATGTGGCCAACCGCAAGGGGCGCTACGTCTACTACGGGATCCGCGAGCACGGCATGGCGGCCGCGATGAACGGCATGGCGCTCCATGGCGGGGTGCAGCCCTATGGCGGCACCTTCCTGGTGTTCTCCGATTACGCCCGGCCCGCGATGCGGCTGTCTGCGCTGATGGGGCAGCGGGTCGTCTATGTGATGACGCATGACTCCATCGGGCTCGGCGAGGATGGCCCGACGCACCAGCCCGTCGAACATGTCGCCTCCCTGCGCGCGATGCCGGGGATGACCGTGTTCCGCCCCGCCGATGCGGTCGAGACGGCCGAGGCCTGGGAACTGGCGCTCACGGGCGATGGCCCCTCCACCCTCGCGCTGACCCGCCAGAACGTGGCGACCGTCCGCACGAAGCACACGACGAAGAACCTCACCGCGCAGGGCGCCTATGTGCTGGCCGAGGCCGAAGGCAAGCGGCGCGCGATCCTCATGGCGACGGGTTCGGAGGTCGAGATCGCGATGGCCGCCAAGGCGATGCTGGAGGCCGAAGGGATCGGCACCCGCGTCGTCTCCATGCCGTCGTGGGAGTTGTTCGAGGCGCAGGACGAGGCCTATCGCCGCCGCGTCCTCCCTGCCGGTCCCGTCCGCGTCGCGGTCGAGGCGGGCGTGCGCCAGGGCTGGGATCGCTGGCTCTGCGGCGAGCGGGGCGCGTGGAAGAAGGCCGGTTTCGTCGGCATGTCGTCCTTCGGCGCATCGGCCCCCTACCAGGACCTCTACGCGCATTTCGGCATCACCGCCGAGGCGGTCGCTGAACAGGTGAAGTCGCTTCTCTGACCTCGCCAAGGGGAACGGAAACACTAGGTCCATCGGAATGATCCGGTGGACCTTTCTTGTTGCGCTGTTTCTCGCGACCCCCGCCCTTCCGGCGGCCTGGGTGCTCGATCCCGCGCGATCCGAGATCGCCTTCACCTATACCGAGAATGGCGAGGACTGGCCCGGGCGCTTTCCGGTGTTCGAAGGACGGGCTTTCTACGATCCCGCTTTCGTCGAGGATACCGAGGTGAGCCTCACCCTCTCCACCGCCGATGTCGAGATGGCCGATTTCCTGCGCACCGCCTATTCGAAGACCGAACCCTGGTTCGACACCGCCGCCCATCCGCAGGCGGGCTTCATCCTGGAAAGCCTCACCGAAACGGCGCCGGGGCGCTTCGAAGCGCAGGGCCGCACGACGATCAAGGGGCAGGACTATCCCATCACCCTGCCCTTCGCATTGGGGCGGGAGGGCGCGTGCCTCGTCGCCGAGGGCGAAGTGCCGCTCCGCCTTGCGGATTTCGGGATGGGGGCGGATTTCGTCTCCCGCGCGATCCGGGTGGGGGAGGAGATCGTGCTGCGTTTCCGTCTCATCGGCTATCGCGCCGATCTCGGCCCGGGGTGCTGACCCCTACCAAATCGCGGCATGGCGCGTTAAGAGACGGCCCGTAAGCGGGACGCGCCCATGAACACGACAACTGCCCTCTGGTTCGCCGCCGTGATCCTCGGCGTCTTCGCCGCCGATCATTTCTGGTTCGGCTGGGATCTGTGGGTGTTCCTCGTGCGGCAACTGGTGCGCGTCATGCACTGGATCGCCTTCTGGCACTGACACCACCGACCGACAGGAGAGACATATGGGCTGGACCCCCCTTCAGGAGATGGAGCTTGCAGGCAAGCGCGTGCTCGTCCGCCTCGACCTCAACGTGCCGATGGAGGACGGGCGGATCACCGACGACACGCGCATCACCCGCGCCGCGCCGACCGTGAAGGCGATCCTGCAGGCGGGCGGAACGCCGGTCATCCTCTCCCATTTCGGGCGGCCCAAGGGGAAGGTCGTGCCGGAGATGTCTCTCAAGCCGCTGGTGGAGCCGCTGGCCAAGGCCGTGGGCGCCTTCGTCCGCTTCGCGCCAGATTGCACCGGACCCGTGGCGGCCGAAGCCGTCGCGGCAACGCCTGCGGGCGACGCGATCCTGCTGGAGAACACCCGCTTCCACGCGGGCGAGGAGAAGAACGATCCCGAACTGGCGAAGGGCATGGCGGCGCTCGGCGATGTCTATTGCAATGACGCCTTTTCCGCCGCGCACCGGGCCCATGCCTCCACCGAAGGGGTGGCCCATCTCCTGCCCGCCTGCGCGGGGCTTCTGATGGCGGAGGAACTCGGCGCGCTCGAAGCGGTGCTCACGAACCCGCCCCGGCCGGTGGTCGCGGTGGTGGGTGGCGCGAAGGTCTCCACCAAGCTGGAGCTTCTGTCGAACCTGATCGAGCGGGTCGATCACATCGTCATCGGCGGAGGCATGGCCAACACCTTCCTCGCCGCGCAGGGGATCGGCGTGGGCAAGTCGCTGTGCGAATACGACATGCTCGACACCGCACGGGAGGTGATGACCAAGGCGCGGACGGGCCGCTGCCAGCTTCACCTGCCGATCGACGTGGTGGTGGCGACGGAGTTCAGGGCGGGGGCGGAGAACCGGACCGTGAAGGCCGAGGACTGCCCCGATGACATGATGATCCTCGACGCGGGGCCGGAGACGGTGAAGGCCATCGCCGGCGTCTTCGCGCTGGCCAGGGCGGTCGTCTGGAACGGCCCCCTCGGCGCGTTCGAGATCGCGCCCTTCGATGCAGCGACCGTCGCGGCGGCACGGGAAGCCGCGCGTCTGACCAAGTCGGGCAGCCTCGTCACCGTGGCGGGCGGGGGCGATACCGTCTCGGCCCTCAATGCCGCCGGTGTAGCCGGTGACTTCACCTATGTCAGCTCCGCCGGTGGTGCGTTCCTCGAGTGGCTGGAGGGCAAGACGCTCCCCGGTGTCGCAGCGCTCGGGTAAGGGGTTCCAGCCCCGCCCGCCCTCGCGCTACAACGCCCGCGACAGAACAAGGGAACGGACAATGACGAACCCAGACATGCTCAAGACCATCGCCGGGGCCCCGGGCTTCATCGCCGCCCTCGACCAGTCGGGCGGCTCCACGCCCAAGGCCCTGCGCCTCTAC
Source organism: Rubricella sp. (assembly GCA_049600155.1). Classification (GTDB taxonomy): domain Bacteria; phylum Pseudomonadota; class Alphaproteobacteria; order Rhodobacterales; family Rhodobacteraceae; genus Rubricella. Next base: position 1,149 of record JBMYPI010000074.1, on the reverse strand, counting down.
GGCATCGAGGAGGACGCCTATTCCTCCGATGCCGAGATGTTCGACCACATCCACGCGATGCGCTCGCGCATCGTCCAGTCCCCCGCCTTCACCGGCGAGAAGGTCATCGGCGCGATCCTGTTCGAAAAGACGATGGACCGTGACATCGGCGGCAAACCTTCCGCCGCCTACCTCTGGGAGGAACGCGGCGTCGTGCCCTTCCTGAAGGTGGACAAGGGCCTCGCCGAGGAAGCGGACGGCGTGCAACTGATGAAGCCGATCCCCGATCTCGACGATCTGTGCGAGCGCGCCGTCGCCAAGGGCATCTTCGGCACGAAGATGCGCTCGGTGATCAACGCCGCCAACCCCGAAGGCATCAAGGCCATCGTCGCCCAGCAGTTCGAGTTCGGCCGCGCGATCCTCGCCCATGGCCTGATGCCGATCCTGGAGCCTGAGGTCACCATCTCCATCGCCGACAAGGCCGAGGCGGAGGCGCTCCTGCGCGATGCGATCCTCGCGGAACTCGACGCGCTGCCGCAGGGCCAGCAGGTCATGCTCAAGCTCTCGATCCCGACCGAGGCGGGCTTCTACACGCCGCTGATCGAGCATCCGAAGGTCCTGCGCGTCGTTGCGCTTTCGGGCGGCTATTCGCGGGAGGAGGCCAACAGGCTCCTTGCGCAGAATCCGGGCCTGATCGCGAGCTTCTCCCGTGCGCTGACGGAGGGGCTTTCCGCCCAGCAGTCGGACACGGAATTCGACGCGACGCTCGCGGCGACGATCGACGGGATCCACGCGGCATCCGTCGCCTGAGCGGCTCGACGCGCGGGCGATACCCGTGCAAGGCTGACCGGGCAGGACGAACCGCCGGAGGCCGCGCATGATCGAATACCTGACCCTCATCCTCCTCTGCCAGTTGGCGGGGGAGGTTTTCGTTTCCTGGTCCGGCTGGCCCCTGCCGGGCCCTGTCGCCGGCATGGTGCTGATGCTGGCCTTCCTCGCGATCCGGGGCGGTATCCCCGAGACGCTGGAGAAGGTGGGCGGCGCGCTTCTGTCCAACCTCTCGCTTCTCTTCGTGCCCGCCGGCGTCGGCGTGATGCTGCATCTCGACCGCGTGGGAACGGAGGCGCTGCCGCTCGCGGCGGGGCTGTTCGTCAGCACCGCGATCGGCGT
>JBMYPI010000073.1:5027-10394 GCA_049600155.1 Rubricella sp. | reverse complement strand
CTCGTCGCCCTCCAGCGTTTGGATGAAGCGATCGCGAAGGCGCTGCGCCGCAAGGCGAAGGAAGAGGGCGGCGCCCTCTCCGAAGAGGAAAAGATCCGCCTCATGAGCACCGAGGAGGCCCTGTCCTCTTCCGCCGAGGCGAAGATGCCCTCCGCCATCGCGGGGCTTGAGAACTTCTCCTTCAGCGATACGAGTGCCGACAAGGAAGAAGACGCGGCCTCGGACGACCTTCCCGATGCCGACAGCCTGTTCAACCTGCCGTCCGGCGGATCGGACGACGATGAGGAAGATGATCGCTGATCGCGTTCTATCTTGCCCTTTCGTCCGCTGACGGGAGGGCATGATGGATCGCTACTCGCGTGAACTGCGCTGGCTCCACTGGGGCGTCGCGTTCCTCGTGCTGATCCAGATCCAGATCGCGCTCACGCTTGCCGGCCTGCCGGGCGGTGCGTCGGAAGGGCGCGGTATCGGTCTTGCCGCCTGGCACACGGCGATCGGCCTTCTGATCGCCCTTGCGATGATCGCGCGGATCGTGCTGCGCCTGCGGCAGGGCGCGCCCCGCATCGAAGGCAGGATCGCCCCTGCCGCGCACCTTGCGCATGCGGGCATCTACCTGCTGATCCTCGGACTGGTCGCGACGGGATATGTCAAGATCGCGGCGCTCGGCGCGCCGGTTCCTCTGCCGGGCGGACTTGCGCTGCCCGGTCTGGCCGGTGATCCGGCACTCGCCGCGCAGGCGCAACGGCTTCACACCCTCTTCGGCAATACGCTCGTCGGCCTTCTCATGCTGCATGTCGCCGCCGCGATGGCGCATGGAACGGTGCTGCCCGGCAAGGTCCTCTACAAGATGATGCCGGGCGAAGGGCGGCCCGAGCGCTAGTGCGCCGGGCGATCCATCGGATCGAGGTTCATCCGCCCGCCATCGACGCCAAGGATCTGCCCGGTGATGAAACTTGCCGCGTCCGACGCGAGGAACAGGACCGCCTCGGCCGCCTCGTCGGCGTCGCCGATCCGGCCGAGAGGGGTGACGGCGGCAAGCTCCTCGCGCAGTTCCGAGCGGTCCCGCAGCGCTTCCTTCAGATGCGCCGTCATCACCCCGCCCAGCGCCACCGCGTTCACCCGGATCCGGTGCCTCGCCAGCGCGACGGCAAGGCTTCGCGTCATCTGGTCGAGCGCGGCGCAACTCACCGAGTAGGCAAGGAGTTCGGGCAAGGTGCGCTGAGCGGCGATCGAGGTCACGTTGACGATCGCGCCGGTCGGCCTGTCGCCCTCGCTTTCCGCCTTCTCCGCGTCACGGATCATCTTCTGCGCCACGCGCTGGCTCAGCTGCATCGCGTTCTTGACGTTCTGCTGCATCAACTGATCGAAGATCTCGCAATCGGCATTCAGCGGATCGGAGGCCAGAACCTGGCGCGAGGCATTCACGAGGATGTCCACCCGCTCGAAATTGTCGACAGTGGTGGCCAGCAGATTGTTGACCGAGAGTTTCTCGCGCAGGTCGCAGGAAAACCCCTGAACGCGCCCCTCGTCCTTCTTCAGGGTCTCCACCTCGGCGAAGAGCTTTTCGTCATCCATGTCCGACATGATGACATTCGCCCCTTCGGCGGCGAACTTGCGCGCGATCGCGAGGCCGACGCCGTGGGCGGCCCCCGTGACGATCGCGGTCTTTCCGGCAATCGAAGCAGCCATGCTCGCTTCCCGTTTCTGATGCGCGTGACAGCGCGGACAAGGGCCCCAGATAGTGCATTCGATCGCGCGATGCGAGGGGCCTGGATGCCACACTGCCCGCGGACTTGTCTGCGGAGGCTTTCGCGTGCTCATCTGGCCGCAAAGGCACGGGGAGGAAACGATGACGCTGAACGCCTATAACAGGGATCTGCCGCGCCGCCGCGCGAACCACCAACCCCTGACGCCGCTCACGCTGCTGGAACGGGCGGCCTTCGTGCATCCCGATCATGTCGCCGTCGTCCATGGCGATACCCGCATGGACTACAGGACGCTTTATGCGCGCGCCCGGCGGCTCGCTTCGGCGCTCGCCGGTGTCGGGATCGAGCGTGGCGATACCGTCGCGGCCCTCCTTCTCAACACGCCACCGATGATCGAGGCGCATTACGGCGTGCCGATGACGGGGGCGGTGCTCAACACGATCAACACCCGGCTCGACGCGGCGGGGATCGGCTTCATCCTGCGCCACGGAGAGGCGAAACTCCTGATCGTGGATCGCGAACTGATGCCGCTCGCGCGCGAGGCTTTGACCCATGTGAAGGGCAAGCCCGTCATCATCGAATATGTCGACCCGACCGTCGACGATGAAGGGTCGTGCGGTTACGAGGCGTTCCTCGCGGCCGGCGATCCCGAGTTCGACTGGGCGATGCCCGAGGACGAGTGGGATGCGATCTCGCTCAACTACACATCGGGCACGACGGGCGACCCGAAGGGTGTCGTCTATCACCACCGCGGTGCAATGCTTCTGGCCACGGGTAACGTCCTGTCTGCGGCGATGGGCAAGCATCCCGTCTATCTCTGGACGCTGCCGATGTTTCACTGCAACGGCTGGTGCTTTCCCTGGTCGCTTTCCGCGGTGGCGGGAACCCATGTTTGCCTGCGGCAGGTGCGGGCGGGCGCCATGTGGGATGCGATCGCCGAGCATGGCGTCACCCATATGTGCGGCGCGCCGATCGTGATGAGCACGCTCCTGAACGCCACCGAAGACGAAAAGCGCGAAACGGACCATACGGTGGAGTTCTTCACCGCGGCTGCCCCGCCACCGGAAAGCGTGCTCGCCGCGATGGCCGATGCCGGGTTCAACGTGACCCATCTCTACGGTCTGACCGAGTGCTACGGTCCCTCCGTCATCAACGAATGGCATCTGGAATGGGACGATCTGCCCGGGCAGGAGCGGGCGAAGCTGAAGGCGCGGCAGGGGGTGCGCTATGCCGCGCTGGAGAACCTCGACGTGCTCGATCCCGAAACCGGCGATCCGGTGCCCGCCGATGGCGCGACGATGGGCGAGGTCGTGATGCGCGGCAATGTCGTGATGAAGGGCTATTTCAAGAATCCGGCGGCGACGGAGAAATCCCTGCGCGACGGCTGGTTCTGGACGGGCGATCTGGGTGTGAAGCATACCGACGGCTACATCCAGCTCAAGGATCGCTCCAAGGACATCATCATCTCGGGCGGGGAGAATATCTCGTCGATCGAGGTGGAGGAGGTCCTCTACAAGCATCCGGCTGTCGCCTTCTGCGCCGTCGTCGCGAAACCCGATGAGAAATGGGGTGAGACACCCTGCGCCTTCCTGGAACTCAAGCCGGGCAAGGAGACGACGGAGGACGAGATCGTCGCCTTCTGCCGGGAGCATCTGGCGCATTACAAGTGCCCGCGCACGGTCGTGTTCGGCGAGTTGCCGAAGACCTCCACGGGCAAGATCCAGAAATTCGAGCTGCGCAACCGCGCGCGGGAGATGTGATTCCCCTCAGCCGCGGGGTGCGCGCCAACCCGCGGCGAGGGCATCCTCGACGGTGCAGAACCACCGCTCGCCCGCGGCTTCGTTGATCCGTGTCGCTGCGTAAGAGGGGCTGCCGGGTTCATGGAAGATCCGCGCACCCGAGGCGCTGATATTGCCCTTGATGGCGCAATCCCCGGTCGTGCCCCCGGAAGCGAGCCGCTGGCCCGCCCGCCAATCCCAGGGCGCGATGAAGCTGGTCGCCCAGATCCCGGCCCGCGCGCTCTCTGCCGCTTCTTCCGCCGGGATATAGGCGTGGGAGTAGCGACGGAACGCGAGCGCGTGCCCATGGGCGACCATTGCGGCGTTCAAGGATATGCCGTTCGACGAACAGGTTCCCAGCGCGCGACCGTAGCGATCCTCTTCCGCCCAGATACAGGTCACGTCGTCGAGCGCGAGGGCTTGCAGGTGCTCGGTAGCGGAGCGGCCGCATTCCGCGACGACCGATCCGGCAAGGCAGAGCTGATCGGTTTCCGGCGCGTCGATACCCTCGAGCCGAACCGTAACCGCGCCGATCACCAGTGTGTCGCCATCGACGATCCGTGCAGGGCCCTGCACGACGCCTTGTGCACTTGCGGGGACAGCCGCACAGAGAGCGACTGCCAGCGCTCCGACAAATCGTAGATATCCACCCATCGCCACGGAACGTGGCGATCGTGGCCGCCTTCGGAAAGGCGGTTCCCGCGAGTCGTTAACAATTGGTTAACGAGTGCGACGTCCAGGCAACGCCTATCGGCGCGGTCGCGGCTTCCGCGTGCGGAACAGCTTGAACCGCGCGTCGCCGTCGAGCTCTTCCCAGAAGGCGAAGTTCGCTTCGATCGTTCTTTCATAGGGCAGATGCCGGTTGGCGACGAACAGCGCGCTGCCGCTCGGCGCAAGAAGGCGTGCGGCGGCCTCGATGAAACCCTGCCCGAGGGCGGGCTGCCCGGCCCTGCCGCTGTGGAAGGGCGGATTGGAGACGATCACGTCGAAGCGCCCCCCGGTCACCGAGGGCGTCAGGCGCGCCACGTCGGCCCATGCGTATCTGGCACGATCATCCGCGAGATTCCCGCGCGCGAGATCCAGCGCGAGCCTGTCCGCCTCGAAAAGCGTGACGCTCTCGATGCCGGGCGACCGGTTCAGCAACTGTAGCGAAAGCCAACCCCAGCCCGCGCCGAGATCCGCCGCGCGCCCCTTCAGCCGCTCGTCGAACCTCTCCGCAAGGAGGCGAGAGGCATCGTCGATGCCATCGGCACTGAAAAGGCCCGGTCTCGTCAGGAAGCCGTCTGCGTTGCGGGACGGCGCCGCCTCCTCGAGGAAGGTTTCGAACACGGCGGGGCGCGCATCGCCACGGCGCATGACTGCGAGCTTGCCGTGCGATTTCGCGACCGAGCCCTCCGGTTCGACCGCGGTCCGGATCCGCTTGAGCGTCGCGTCCATGCCGTCGGTCCTGTCGCCGGTGAGCGCGACAAGCCCCCCGGGTTCTGTGGCATCCCATGCCTCTACGAAAAGGCCGAGCGTCTCGGCCCTGTTCCGGGTGTGGTGGACGATGGTCAGCGGCACCGGCCCGGCGATCGTATCGACGATCGTCGCACCGCGTGCAGCAAGCGCGTCGTGTTCGATGCGATCGGGCTGCCATGCGCGGCTTCCCTCGATCATCGCTCCGGCGACATCTGCAGCAGGGCGGATGTGCAGGGCGGGCAGCTCGGGCAGCATGCCTTCGGCCCGCGCACGGTGGATTCGGTCGGGATCACTCATGGGAGGCGTTTACGCGGAGATCATCCGCGCGTCACTCCTTCTCCATCGTGCATTGGAGGGGGTGCTGGTTGCGCTGGGCGTAATCCATGACCTGGGTGACCTTGGTCTCGGCTACTTCGCGGGAGAAC
>JBMYPI010000073.1:0-5017 GCA_049600155.1 Rubricella sp. | reverse complement strand
CAGCCCCTTGCGGTGGACGGTCAGCATCAGTTCCACCGCCTGGGCATGGCTCAAACCGAAGAACCGCTGGAGCACATGCACCACGAATTCCATCGGCGTGTAGTCGTCATTGAGCAGCATGACCTTGTAGAGCGGCGGCTTCTGCGTTTTCGGACGCGTCTTGGTCGCGATCGCGGAATCCGTTCCGCCGTCGCCTTCCCCGTCATCCGATGCCATGAAGATCGCTTGGTCAGACATGTCCCGCCGTGGCAGCCTCAGGAAACTCAGGCTCACTCATATATCGCAGGCAGCGAAACAGAAAAGGGGGCCGAAGCCCCCTTGACCACGTTCTTTCCGAGAAATCGCGCCATTCAGGCGGTCATGCCCTTCATCAGGTCCTGTGCGGCAGTCGCACGCGCGGTGATCGGTTCGAAGACGTCCTTGGACGAAGCAACGGCCATCTCGTTCATCTTGGTCGCCTGGGTCATCATCGCGTCGACGACCGCGGTGAAATAGGTGGACTGCTTCTCGAACAGTTCGGTCACGTTCTTGGCGGCGGAGATATCCTTCGCAGCCGCAACGCTTTCCTCGAACGATTTCTTGGAGAACGAGGACAGTTCCGACGTGAAACCTTCCGCTGCCTTGGCGGCGATCTCGGAGGACTTCACGAGGGCATCCATGTTCTGCTGGCCGAAGGCCGTAAGGTCTTCGAATGCCTTCGTCATCTTTTCCATGTTTTCGGTGACGGCCTTCTGTGCATCGGCGGTCATCGTCTCGATCTGCTTGGTCGCTTTGTCAGCCATTTTCAAAACTCCTGTAAGGGCATCGTCGCCCGTTCCGACACTCTGTATACGGGAAATGCTGCACCGCGTCAAAGACTTTTTGTGCAGCGCACAAAAGCCCGGAGCACGCCAAGGCTTCATGCAAAGATGCTGCCCGATCTACCTGAAAAACTGTGAGATTACCGGTTTGAGCCTGAACCGCATCATGCTATGCTCTCATCAAACACGGTCGAAAAGGCCGGCTACAAGGCAGAGTTTCAAACGTCGGAGCATCCCGATGACACGTGTTGTTGCTGCAGTGTTCGCAGCCCTATCGATTCTGGCGCTCGCCCTACCGGCTGCGGCTGTGCCCTATGCGGCCATCGTCATCGATGCGCGCGATGGCGATGTGCTGCATTCGCGCAATGCCGATGCGCGGCTGCATCCGGCCTCCCTTACGAAAATGATGACGCTCTATGTCGCTTTCGAGGCGATCGAGAACGGCGAGATCGCGCTCGACGATATCGTGCGGGTATCGCGCAACGCCGCGTCGGAGCCGCCCTCGCGGCTCGGCCTGAGGTCGGGGCAGCGCATCAGCCTGCGGTATCTCATTCGCGCGGCTGCAATCCGATCCGCCAACGATGCGGCGACCGCGATCGCCGAGGCGATCTCGGGATCCGAGCGGGCCTTCGCCGAGCGCATGACGCAGACCGCGCGCCGGATGGGCATGACGAACACGACCTTCCGGAACGCCCACGGCCTCACGCAGCAGGGGCATCTCTCCTCCGCGCGTGACATGGCGATCCTGTCGCGCCACATCGTCTACGATTACCCGCAGTATTATAATGTCTTCGGGGCCACGTCGCGCCATGCGGGTATCGCCACCGTCCGCAACACGAACCGGCGCCTGCTCAATTCCTATCGGGGCGCGGATGGTATCAAGACCGGCTATACCCGCGCGGCAGGCTATAACCTCTCGGCCTCGGCCCAGCGCGGGCAGGAGCGCATCATCGCCGTTGTCTTCGGGGGCCGGTCGTCGGACTGGCGGTATCACCGGATCGTCGAACTTCTGGACATGGGCTTTGATCGCGCACCCAGCAGGACCGCCTTCGTCGCGCCGGAGATGCGTGATGTCGGGGCCGTCATGACCTCTTTCCGCCCCCGTCCGCGGGGCCAGGCGGATGCACCGTCCACCCTCGTCGCCGCCGCGCAGGCGGTGGGGAACGCCATCGTGCCAGCGGCGAATGCGGCGCTCCCGCCGACAGAGGTGCTCGCCGGCAACAGCGCGGCGCCCCGTATCTCCGCTCCCCCGCGTCCCCGGACCGTCGGCGGCGTCTGGGCCGTTCAACTCGGCGCATATCGCCAGGAGCGCACGGCGGAGGAAATCCTCAGGGAAGTGGCGATGAGCCAGATCGAACCCCTGTCCAACAGCCTGCGACAGGTGCAGCCCACGGAGGTGAGCGGGCTCTCCCTTTACGAGGCACGTTTCACCGGCTTGACCGAAATGCAGGCGGTTCGCACCTGCGCGACCCTGCAGGAGCAGAACCGCATATGCAGACTCGTCGCGCCCGAAGGGTGAGGCAGGGCTAGAAGCGGATTTCGACGCCCGGTAGATCCAGCGCCTTGACCACGTCGCGCACTTCCTGCCGCGCGGCGATGTTGGAGAGGTTCAGGCCGGTATCGCCCACGTCGCGCAGATCGAGCAGCGTCAATCCCTGGAGAAACATTTCGCGGAACACGACCCGCTCCGCGAAACCGGGAATGACGCGGAACCCGATCCGCTTTGAGAGCTCCTTGAGTGCCGCGCCGACCTTGCGCTTGTTCTTCGCGTGCAAGGTTGAGATGCGGTTTCGCAGCACGACCCAATCCACCGGTTGCAGCCCGGCCGCTGCACGGACCTGCCGCGCCTTCCAGACCATCTCCGAGTAGATCGACGGTCCCAGCACGCGACCGTTGTCCGGATCCATCCGCGCGAGCAGGTCGAAATCTATGAGGCTGTCGTTCATCGGGGTGATCAGCGTATCGGCCGCGGCATGCGCCATCTGCGCATAGCGGGTATGGGCGCCCGGGCAATCGATCAGGATGAAGCTGCAGGAGGCGTCGAGCCGGTCGAGCGCATGCGCGAAGCGCTCCTCCTCTTCCTTCTGCGCGGCGCTGACCGAATCGAGGTTCGAATAGTCCAGCTCGATCCGCTCGGGCATCGGGAGGCTGATACGCTCCCGCTCGATGAAGCGGGCCCGGTTCTCAAGGTAACGAAAGAAGGATTTCTGGCGCAGATCGAGGTCGATCACGCCGACCCGATGACCGCAGCGGGCCAGAGCGGCGAAGAGATGCATCGATGTGGTGGACTTGCCCGAACCGCCCTTCTCGTTGCCCAGAACGATGATATGCGCCACGGTGCCCCCTCTCATGCAAAAGGCGCGCAAGCCCCCGCTCGCGCGCCCTTCGTTTGTAGCCTCGCCCGCTCGGGGCGAAAAGATCAGAAGCCGAGGCCTTCGTATTTCTTCTTGAACTTGGACACGCGGCCGCCCGTATCCATCAGGCGGCTGGAGCCGCCCGTCCACGCCGGATGCGCGGAGGGGTCGATATCGAGCGAGAGCGTCTGGTTCTCTTCGCCGTAGGTCGACCGGGTGACATAGGTCGAACCGTCGGTCAGCTTCACTTCGATGAAGTGGTAGTCGGGATGGATGTCGTTTTTCATCGCAAGGGCCTCACGCGTTCGGCTGATCGCCGCCAAGCGGGCGATAGTTCGTCTTTTCCGCGATACGCGCGGACTTCCCGCGGCGGGAGCGGAGGTAGTAGAGCTTCGCACGGCGCACCTTGCCGCGGCGCACCACCGTAATCGCATCGATATTGGGGGAGTGCAGCGGAAACACCCGCTCGACACCTTCCCCGAAGCTGATCTTGCGCACGGTGAAGGAGGCATCGATTCCGTTACCGCCCTTCCGCGCGATCACGACGCCTTCGTAGTTCTGAACACGGCTGCGCGTGCCCTCGGTCACCTTGTAGCCGACGCGCACGGTATCGCCGGCCGCGAAATCGGGGATATCCTTCCCGAGTTCGGCGATCTGCTCGGCATTGAGCTGTTCGATGATGTTCATCGGTTCTCGTCCTTCTTCTCGCCTTGTCCGGCGATGGTCTGCGCGTCCGAGAGCTGTCGGTCTCCGGCCGGGTCCGTTGCCTTCGCGGCATACGCCCGCCACAGATCGGGACGACGTTCCTTCGTCAGCCGTTCCGCCTGGTCCTTCCGCCAAGAGGCGATGGCCGCGTGATGGCCGGAGAGGAGAACCTCCGGCACCGCGCGACCGTTCCAGTCGTTGGGCCGTGTATACTGCGGATACTCCAGAAGCCCGCCCGAGAAAGACTCCTCCTCGACGGACCCGGCATTTCCGAGCACGCGCGGTATAAGCCGCACCGTTGCGTCAATCAAGGCCTGAGCGGCGATCTCCCCGCCCGTCATCACGAAATCGCCCAGCGAGACCTCGAGCATCCCGTGCGCGTCGATCACCCGCTGGTCGATCCCCTCGAACCGTCCACACAGGAGCGTCAATCCGGGCATCTCGGCGAATCGCCGGGCCATCGCCTGCGTGAACGGAACGCCGCGCGGCGAAAGGGCGACGATCGGCCATGTGCCGCCGGCGTCCCGCTGGGCAAAGCGCACCGCGCGATCGAGCACGTCGGGTTTCAGCACCATGCCCGCTCCACCGCCCGTGGGCGTATCGTCCACCTGGCGATGCTTGCCGATCCCGAAGGTGCGGATATCGATCGTCTCCAGGTGCCAGAGCCCGTCCTGCAGGGCTTTCCCGATCAGCGAATGGCCGAGCGTTCCGGGAAACATCTCGGGATAGAGCGTCAGCACTTTCGCCCGCCATGCGCCCTGGATTTCCGGCCTGTCCTGGATCAGGGATCGAGGCTGCGCCGAGGCCCGGACGGCGATCCGGCCATGTGATTTGGTGGGGGCGGCCATCACAGAAGCCCTTCCGGTGGATCTGCGACGATGCGACCGGCGGCGATATCGACAGTGGGGACCGCCTCGCGTGTGAACGGCAGCAGGACTTCGCCCTTGTCCCCCATCGCGATCTCCAGGAGATCGCCTGCGCCATGGTCGTGGATCGCGCGCACGCGGCCCAGCCGCTCGCCTCCGGTGTCGAAGACATCGAGCCCTATCAGATCGGCGTGGTAGAACTCGTCCTCGCCGGGATCGGGGAGCCTCTCGCGCGGCGCATAGAGGCGGACGCCGCGCAGGGCGTCCGCCTGTTCCTTGGTGGAGATGCCGG
>JBMYPI010000072.1:0-10418 GCA_049600155.1 Rubricella sp. | reverse complement strand
GCCGGTCCAGAAGGATTTGGAGACGTTCAGAAACTCGATCATGCCGATCCCGTTGGCGAACGCGCGCGCCCGTCACATCGAAAGGCGGGCCCGCGCCCGCCTTTTCCATCGTGATCAGAGTGCCAACGAATTCGGGCGATTTCCAGACCGCACGGGGGCACGGCCCGGAATCCGTCAGAGCACCCGCTTCTGCACCTTCAGGATCTTGCCCGAGGCGAAGGCGAGACCGGCAGCGGCGAAACTGAAGAGCGCCCCCATCTTCGCCGCGTCCTGGACCGGGCCGGCATCGAAGGCGACCCCCGCCACGAAGAGCGACACCGTGAAGCCGATCCCGGCAACCGAGCCGAGCACGAAGAGATCCGCCGTGCGCATCCCCTCCGGCAATCCCAGCCCCAGGGGGCGCGCCGCGAGCCAGCCCATCAGCCAGATGCCGAGCGGCTTGCCGATGAAGAGGCCAGCGAGCACCAGCCACGTCGCGTCCCCCATCGCCGAGAAGGCGATCCCGGCATTGGCGAGGCCGAACATGAACAGGATCATCTCGACGGGGACCTTGAGCTTGTGCTCCATCTCGTTGAGGAGGTCATGCATGTGGCTCTCGGCTTCGGAGAAGATCCCGAAGGCGCGGTCAGCGTGGGGTATCGCGGGGATGATCGGCAGAAGGCCCAGCGCGGGGTGGATACCCGCCCGCATGAAGCCATACCAGCTGATGCAGCCCGCGATGATGTAGGGCAGGCCGCCCAGCGCCTTTCGCACCCATGTCGAGTTCGGGCGATCCTGCTTGCCCCGGTCGAGGCGCCGCGGCAGCCAGTTGAAGAACAGGTAGGCCGCGAAGGACGCACCGAAGGAGATCAGGAGCCATTCGGGCGCCAGTTCACCGGAGGGATAGAAGATCGCGAGGATGATCAGGCCCGCCGCATCGTCGGCGATGGCGAGAAGCAGCAGGAAACCGACAGCCGGATGCCCGGCGCCGAAGATCAGCCGCCCGATCAGGTAGGAGAACGCGATATCCGTCGCCGTCGGAATCGCCCAGCCATTCGACACCGCGCTGAACGTGTCGGACCCCATGATGAGCGCCAGGCCGAGATAGACGGCGATCGGGCCGATCATGCCGCCGGACGTCGCCACGAGCGGTGTGAGAGCCTTCTTGCCGCGAAGGGAACCGTCCTTCAGGGCGACCGCTTCCCAGACCTCCTTGCCCGCGATGGCGAAGAACAGCGCCATCAGGACGTCGTTGATGAGATAGTGAAGAGTCATCTCCCGGTGGCCGTCGTGAAGATGCCCGATCGGGCCGTCGGACCAGATCCGGAGTTCGATCAGGTGGTGGTAGCTGGCGAAATCGAGATTCGCCCAGACCAGAGCGATGATCGCGCCGCCGATCAGCAGCAGCGAATACTCGCTGAGAAAGTTCCATACGCGATACATGTCGGGCTCCTTCGATGGTCCGGACGGCCATATTGCACTCGAATTTCTTGTGCAATGCGCCCACTTGACCAGATCGAGGCGCGCCGATTGATTTCACATATCGCCTATGGGGTTTTTGATTGCAATCGTTCCGCCTGATAGGAATTTACGATCAATGAGTGTAATTGATGATCTGGATGCACGCATTCGCGCCTGCCGGACCTGCGCAGAACGGTTCTCGGAAACAGTAACGGCGCATCGACCCAATCCCGTATTGACCCTCAGCGCGCGGGCTCCCGTCGCGATCTTCAGCCAGGCGCCGGGTGCGCGGGCCCATGCCAGCACCGTTCCCTTCGACGATCCCTCGGGAAACAGGCTGCGCTCATGGCTCGGCATCGGGAGGGCGGAGTTCTACGATCCCCGGCGCCTCGCGATCCTCCCCATGGCGTTCTGCTTTCCCGGATACGACGCGAAGGGCAGCGACCTGCCGCCGCCGCGTATCTGTGCCCGACAGTGGCGGGAGGAGGCACTCGCGGCGATGCCGCAACTCTCCGTCAGGCTTCTGATAGGGGGGTATTCCCAGCGCTGGCACCTCGGGGCAGAGGGCGTGCGCGGTGGCGTGACGGAAACCGTGCGCCGCTGGCGGGATCATCCCGAGGGCTATTTCGCCCTGCCCCACCCAAGCTGGCGCAACACCGCCTGGCTGAAGCGCAACCCTTGGTTCGAGGAGGAAATATTGCCGGAAATCCGGACGCGGGTTCATGCCGCATGGGAAGCGGCGGGCTTGCCCCCCGTCCCGCGCGATGCGATGGAACGCCCCGAATGAGGAGGCCTGCCCATGCCGCTTGAAACCGATCTCGATCGCGCGCTCGCGCAGATGAATGCCAATCCCGAGGATGCGAATGCACGGCTCGGCTTTCATGCCCGGCTCGCGGCAGCGGAACTGTTCCTCGTGCTGGAGGAGGAACCGGCGGCCGACGATATCCGCCCGCTGATGCTGGAGACGAGCCAGGGCCGCATGGCGCTCGCCTTCGATACCGAGGAGCGGATGGCGGGCTTCATGGGCCGGATCACGCCCTATGCCGCGCTTGCCGGGCGACGCATCGCGGCCATGTTCGCGGGCGAGCGGATCGGGCTCGCGCTCAATGTCGGGACGGAAGCGGAATGGATCGTCGACGCCCCGACGATCGACTGGATGGCGGATGCGCTTCGCGATGTCGCAGCCGAGTCGGAAGGGCGGATTTCCGAACTGACGAAGCCCGGCCGGATGCCCGAAGACCTGCTGCGTGCGCTCGATGCGCGGCTCGCCGCCATGGCCGGGATCGCGCGCTCCGCCTGGCTTTCGGGCGTCGTCTACGAGGAGGGAACCCGCGGGCATCTGCTCAGCGTCATCGGTGCGCCCGAGGCCGCCCGCCCCGCCATCGCGGAAGCCGTGGGGGAGGCGCTGCGGCTTTCCGGCATCGAGGCGGGACAGCTCGATATCGCCTTCTTCGCCGGGGACGACCCGATCGTGGAGCGGCTTTCCCGCGTCGGGCTGCGCTTCGACCTGCCCGATCTGCTCGATCCCAAGCAGGGCACCCGCGCCGCGCCCGGATCGGATCCGTCGAAACCGCCGATACTGAAATAGCGCCGGTCAGTATCCCGCCTGGCGATCCACCACATGTTCGAGCGCGCCACCGCGCGCATGGCGGGCGATATTCGCGGCGATCACGCGGGAGGCGCTTTCGGGCCGCGTGGCCGAAGCGATATGCGGCGTGACCGTGACCCGCGGATGGGACCAGAACGGATGCGTCGGCGGCAGCGGCTCTTCCCGGAAGACGTCGAGCGTGGCGTGCCCGATCTGGCCGCTGTCGAGCGCGGCGAGCAGGGCATCGTCATCGATCAGCGCTCCGCGCCCCGGGTTGAGGATGACCGCGCCGGGGCGTATCCGCGCGATCCGTTCGGCGTCGAGCACCGCTTCGGTCGAGGCGGTCGATGGCAGGAGCAGGACAAGGATGTCGGCACGCGCCAGAACCGTGTCGAGCCCGCGCTCACCCGTCACCGTCTCGACCCCGCCGATGTCCTTCGCCGTTCGGGACCAACCGACGACGCGGAAGTTGAGGGCGCTCAGGGCCCGCGCGCAGGCCCGCCCGAGGGCACCGAGGCCAAGGACGCCGATCGTCCGGTCGCGCGCGAGCGGGGGCACGACCTTGCCCCGCCAGATACCGTCCTGTCCCGTGATGTGGGCGTCCATGCCGAGGTGATGCCGCAGCGCATGACCTGTTACCCATTCGACCATGCCCTCCGTCAGCCCGCGATCGACCATCCGGCACAGCGGGACGGTCAGCGTCTCGTTGCCGACGACATCCTCCACCCCGGCCCAGAGGTTCAGGACGGCCTTGAGCCGCGTATAGGGTGTGAAGTCCTGAACGGGGCTTGCAGGGCTGTAGACGATGTAGTCGACCGTTTCGGGATCGGCCTCGGTCACCAGGGTCGCCTTCAGACCGACTTCGGCAAGCGCGGCTGTCAGGGGAGTCTCGTAGTCTTCCCACTGTTCGGCGCGGGCGGCGAACAGCACGGTCGGGGCCGGGGTCGTCATGTCAGTAGGGGCTCCGTGGTCTGTGAATATGGGCGGACTGGATCAGCCCGAATGCGCCAAGCAGGACGAGCATCGCCGAACCACCGTAGCTGACGAGCGGCAAGGGCACCCCGACGACCGGGGCCAGGCCCATCACCATCGCCATGTTGACGAGGAAATAGAAGAAGAAGGTCGCCGTGATGCCGCCGATCAGAAGGGAACCGAAGCGGTCCCGGTTGCGGATCGCGGCGATGGTGCCGAAGACGATGATGAGCGTGTAGAGCGCCAGAAGCGCCAGCCCCCCGATCAGCCCGAGTTCCTCCGCCAACGTGGTGAAGATGAAGTCGGTATGCTTCTCCGGCAGGAAGTTGAGCCGCGACTGCGTGCCTTCCATCAAGCCCCGGCCCGAAATGCCGCCGGAGCCGAGCGCGATCTTGGACTGGGTGATGTGATAGCCCGCGCCGAGCGGATCGAGCGAGGGGTCGAGGAACGTTTCGATCCGCCGATACTGGTAATCCTGGAGGATCTGCCATTCCGTCCCGCGAGACACCATCACCGCCGCCACGAGGCCGCCAGCGGCGGCGATGGCCGTCCCGAAATACCACCAGCTGACGCCCGCGAGGAACATCACCACCCCGGCGCCGGCGGCGAGCAGGATCGCCGTGCCCAGGTCGGGCTGGGCCAGGGTCAGTGCGACCGGAAACGCCGTCAGCGCGAGCGGCACCATCACCCAGAGCGGCCGGGACACCTTTTCGGGCGGCAGCCACGCATAGTATTGCGCCAGCACCATCACGAGCGCGATCTTCATCACCTCGGACGGTTGCAGTCGCATGAAACCGAGGTCGATCCAGCGTTGCGCTCCCATGCCGACCGTTCCGATGAACTCCACCGCGACGAGAAGGCCGAGCGCACCGAGATAGGCGACCCACGAGATCGACCGCCAGAACGCGATCGGGATGAGGGCGACGACGAGCAGCGCGAGAAAGCCGATCGCGAAGCGGATCATCTGCGGCCGCGCCCACGGTTCCAGCGAACCGCCCGCGACCGAATACAGCATCACGAAACCGACGCCGCCGATGCCGACCAGAAGAAGAAGAAGCGGCCAGTGCAGCGCGAGAACCTTCGCAAGACCCGTCGGCGCCGGGCGGGCGTTCATCTGCTCATGGTAGATCATGCCCGGCTCCTGACGGGCGTCGCGGCGGCGCCGGCCGGCGCGTTGCGGCGCTGCTCCTCGATCTGGGGTCTGATCTCGGGCGGGTAGGCCTCCAGAGGGGGCTCCCCGCGATAGAGTGCCCGCATCATGACATCCCGTGCGATCGGTGCGGCCGCGGCGGAGCCGCCCCCGCCATGTTCCACCACGACCGAAACGGCATATCGCGGATCGTGGTAGGGGGCGTAGCCCACGAAAAGCGCATGATCGCGCCTGTTCCAGGGCAGATCCTCGTTCCGGATCACGCCCGCGCGGCGTTCCGCTTCCGTGATCCGGCGAACCTGGCTCGTGCCCGTCTTGCCCGCGAACAGGTTCTCGGGATCCGCGATGCGCGAGCGGTAGGCCGTTCCCCGCCGATTGTTCATCACGTCATGCATGGAACGGCGGATGATATCGAGGTTCCCCGGCGAGACTGGAAGCGCCGCAGCGTCCCCGGGCTCGGCGGGCTGCGCCGCGATCGTGCGCAGAAGCCTGGGCTCGATCGCGCGCCCGCTGGCGAGCCGCGCGGTCATGATGGCGAGCTGCATCGGGGAAGCCAGCTGGTAGCCCTGCCCGATCGAGGCGTTCAGCGTATCGCCGATCTGCCATGTCTCACCCCGGACCGCCTGTTTCCAGGCCCGTGTCGGCGTGAGACCGGACGCGATGGCAGGGAGCGGAAGATCCGGTCGGACGCCGAGGCCGAAGAGGTTCGCCATCTCGGTGATCCGGTCGATCCCGAGCCGCTGGGCCATCTCGTAGTAATAGATGTCGCAGCTTTCCTCGATCGACTCTGTGACGTTCATCCGGCCGTGGCCGCCCCGGCGCCAGCAATGAAAGCGCCGATCCCCGAAGAAGATCGATCCGCCGCAGAAAATCTCCTCCGACGGGTCCGTCAGGCCGTCTTCGAGCGCGGCGAGCGCGACGAGCATCTTGAACGTCGATCCCGGCGGATAGGCCCCGGAAATCGGCTTCGAATACATCGGCCTGTATTCGTCCTCGTTCAGGGCGCGCCAGTCGGCGGACGAGATGCCGAAGACGAAGGCGTTGGGATCGAAGCTCGGCGACGAGGCGAGAGCCAGAACATCGCCGGTGCGGGTATCCATGACGACGCAGGCCGCGCTTTCCCCGTTCATCCGTTCGAGCGCATAGGTCTGCAGGTCGAGATCGACCGTCAGCTGCAGATCGGCACCCGGGGTGCCCTCGACCCTGTCGATCTCCCGGATGACGCGGCCCGCGGCGTTCACCTCGATCCGGCTGGTTCCGGCCTGCCCACGGAGCTGGTCCTCGTGACGATCCTCGATACCCGTCTTGCCGATCTGGAAATCGGGGATCTGGAGCACGGGATCGGGGTCGTCGATCTGCGCGAGATCGTAGTCAGAAACCGGCCCCACATACCCCACCAGATGCGCGAAGGTCGGTCCATGGGGATAGAAGCGGGAAAGGCCGACTTCCGGCAGGATCCCGGGCAGAGCGGGCGCATTGGCGGAGATGCGGGCGAAATCCTCCCACGCCATGTGCTCGAGCACCGTCACCGGCACGAAGGCGGAGCGGGACCGGACATCGCGCAGCACCCGCTCGCGACGGTCCGGGCCGAGGTCGACGAGTTGCGCCACGCGGTCAAGCACCGCCTCCACGTCGCCGGCCTGCTCCCGGATGATGACGATCCGGTAGTTCTGCCGATTGACCGCGATCGGCTGTCCGTCGCGATCGTAGATGATGCCGCGGGCGGGCGGTATCAGCCGGATGTTGATCCGGTTCTCCTCGGCGAGCGTGCGATAGGTCTCCGCTTCGACGACCTGAAGCTGGCGCATGCGCCACCCCAGCATGCCGACGAAAGCCGCCTGAACGCCGAAAAGGAAGACCGCCCGGCGCGTGAAACGTTTCTGGGTCTCCTTGGGGGTCGCGCGGTCGATGCTCATGATCCCGCCTCCCCGTAATAGCGCCTGCCGGCCGGGCGAACACGCAGAACCGAGCGGGCGAAGGCCGCGACAAGCGGATAGGCGAGCGCGGTCAGGAGCGCCTGATGCAGGAGAAGCATCGTCCGCGGTCCCTCCGCCAGGGAGATCCAGAGGCCAAGACGCAGAAGTATGGCCGCCCCCAGCGCAACCAGCGTGATCGCGAGCCATTCGAGCAGGAAGCCCGACCCGCTCAGCGTGGTCGCCTGCGTCCGCAGAAACTCCATCGCGAGGAGGAAGGAAAGCGCGCCGAGGCCGACGGGCCGACCGAGGAGCAGGTCCGCGGCGAGGCCGATCGCGAGCAGGGCCGGCAGGGGGGCGCCCTCGGGCCGCCGCAGAACCCAGACCGCCGCGAGGCAGAAGATGAGATCGGGCATCAGCCAGCCGCCTGTTCCGGGCGAAACGGGCGCGAGCAGGACGATGAAGGCGAGCACGAACCCCGCCGCCAGCAGCGCCGCGCGCCAGAGCGCGGCCAGTATCGTTCCCAGGTCTCCCATCACTCCGTCACCGCGGACTGTTCCAGCGTATCGGGCTCGGCCGGTGGTGCCGATCGCAGCGGGCCGATCAGGCCGCCCGGTTCCTGCACCGATCCGGGCGGGACGTAATCCAGCACCCGAACATAATCGAGGCGCCCGTAATCCGCCGAGGGGCGGAGCCGGAGACGACCTTCCGCGTCCCGCACGATCTGGCCCACGAGCAGATCGGGCGGCAGCACGCGCGCATCGCCGGAGGTGACGACGCGGTCGCCGGGCCGAACGGTATCGGGATCCTCCACGAAGTCGACCCGCGGAAAGGCCGTGTTGTCGCCGGTGACGATTGCCGTCTGGCCGGAAGGTTGAACCAGCACCGGAACGCGGCTGGAGATATCGGTCAGATACATGACCCGCGCGGTCTCCTCGCCGAGACCGGAGACGCGACCGACGACGCCGAGACCATCGAGGACAGCCGCGCCGTCCTCGACGCCGTTGCGGCGGCCGACATTCACGATCCCCGATTGGGCGAAGGGCCCACCGGTGTCGGTCAGGACCTCGGCCGTCACGTAGCCGAGCCGCGGCGCGAGCCTGACGTTGTTGAGCGCGCGCAGTCGCGCGTTCTGCTGTTCGAGCTGGATCGCCGCCTCGCGCCAGCCGCGCATCTCCTGCAGGTCGCGGCGCAGTTCCCGGTTTTCCTCGTAGACACGGACGTAGGCCTCGAAATCGTTCGCCATGCGCGTGAGTGCGGCAAGCGGCTTCGTCGTCCATTCGAAGGCGGGCAGCGTCGTGTCCGTCAGGGTCATGCGCAAGCGTTCAACGCGCGGGCTGTCCGAACGCCAGAGCGCGAAGAGAGCCACGCAGATGAGGATGGCGACGCCGAACACGATCCGGCGCGTCGTCCTCCACAGCTCCCTTTCGCTCCCCGTAGCGGGCATCGCGCCCCCTCGCGATTAGGCCGACCCGCGGGCGGTCAGCTCGATCCGTAGTCTATCACGTGGGCAAGCCGACGCTCGAATTCGAGGCTCTTGCCGGTGCCGAGCGCCACGCAGTTGAGCGCATCATCGGCCACGGAGATAGCAAGCCCCGTCTGCTCGCGCAGCGCAAGATCGAGATCACCGAGAAGCGCACCGCCCCCCGTCAGCATCACGCCGCGGTCGACGATATCGGCGGCGAGATCGGGCGGCGTGGCTTCAAGCGCGGTCATCACCGCCTCGCAGATCTGCTGGACCGGTTCGGCCAGCGCCTCGGCCACCTGGGCCTGGGTGATCTCCATCTCCTTGGGCACCCCATTGAGAAGGTCGCGCCCGCGGATCTCCATCGCCTGGCCGCGCCCGTCGGCGGGCATCCGGGCCGAGCCGATTGTGCATTTCACCCGTTCCGCCGTGGCCTCCCCGACGAGGAGGTTATGCTGGCGGCGCAGGTAGCTGATGATCGCCTCGTCCATCCGGTCCCCTCCGACGCGGACGGACCGGGCATAAACGATATCGCCGAGCGACAGGACGGCCACTTCCGTCGTCCCCCCACCGATATCTACGACCATGGACCCGGTCGGATCCGTGATCGGAAGGCCAGCGCCGATCGCCGCCGCGATGGGTTCGGCGATGAGCCCCGCCTTGCGGGCACCGGCTGCCAGAACGCTCTCGCGGATCGCCTTCTTCTCGACCGGCGTTGCCCCATGAGGGACACAGACGATGATCTTGGGCTTGCCGCGTTTGTTCACCTTGCGGATGAAATGCTTGATCATGGCCTCGGCCACGTCGAAATCGGCGATCACGCCGTCCCGCATGGGGCGGATCGCCTCGATGGAACCCGGCGTGCGGCCAAGCATCAGCTTGGCGTCTTCCCCGACTTCGAGAACCTGCTTGCGCCCGTCACGCACATGATACGCGACCACCGATGGCTCGTTCAGGACGATGCCCTTGCCCTTGACGTAGATCAGCGTGTTCGCCGTTCCGAGGTCGATCGCCATGTCCGACGAAAACATGCCCGAGATTGCGCCTAGCATCGATTGTCCTGCCTGCCCCTCTGACCGCTGCCGGAACCCCCAGGGGGGCCTGCTTGCGGCATTGCGTCAAGGCGCGGTTATACGACCGGCAGTCCCGGGGCGTAAAGGGGAGTCCCGCCGATGCAAGGCCGAGCAAACGGCCGGGACCGGTCGCGCCGATCGTGGCGTTCAGCGGGCCAGCCGGCGGAAACGCGACGGATTGACGCCCGCGAAGCTTCTGAACGCGATGGTGAACGCGCTCATCGACCCGTATCCGACGGAATGCGCCACGGCCTGAACGGAGCGTTCCCCGGCAATCATGGTCGAGACAGCCTCGGCCATGCGGATACGGCGCAGGATTTCGCCCCAGGTCAATCCGGTCTCGGCGAGGATCCGCCGGGAAAGCGTGCGCGGCGACCTCTTCGAACACGCCGCGATGTCCGCGAACACCAGCGAAGGGTCGGAATGCCTCCGCCGGGTTTCGAGCAGGCCGGTCCTGACGGACCCGCTGCAGCCCGACGGGATGAAATTCGGGGTCTCTCGCGCCATCGCGCGATTGGCGAGGCAAGCCAATGCCCGCAAGACCGGTTCGGCATCGGGGTCCGACAAGGCCGAATGCGCGCTCCAGCGCCTCGCGTAGGTGATCATCTCCTGCAGGACCGACGGCGCGGCGAACGCCGTCACGCGCTCGCCCGAGACGAAGGCTTCCGGAGTAACGAGAACGCGTTCGCACGTCGCGCCTTCGGTTCCGGTGGCGCGCGCCGGCGTGCCGGCCGGTATGAACGCAAGGCGCATGGGCGGAATGATCCAGGAGCCCGAAGCGATGTCGATCCGGATACAGCCGCGGACACATCGCAGG
>JBMYPI010000071.1:4848-10420 GCA_049600155.1 Rubricella sp. | reverse complement strand
AGCCGTCGTGGCTCTTGCCCTTGGTCCATTGCCCGCCATGCTCGAGCTGGAAGGCGCGTTCGGATACGTCGTTGAAGGCGGCAAAGCCCGCAACGTGCTTCAGCGCGCTCGCTTCCGGAACGTAGCGGGCGCGGGCACCGATCACGGCGGCCAGCTCGACCTCCCAGTCGACCTTCGAGGCGCCGCGTGGAAGGATGATCGGATCGTTCGGCCCGGTGATCGCGCTCGGCGCCTTCATGAAGACGATCGGTTCCGCCGGCACGTCCATGCCCGCCTCCGCGGCATGATCGGCATAGTTGAGGCCGATGCAGATCACCTTGCCGATCCGGCCGACAGGCGGGCCGAGCCGTGGTTGCCCTTCCACGATCGGCAACACGGCGGGGTCGAGCGCGGCGAGGTCGGCGAGCGCGGCCAACGTGTCGCCGGCGATATCGTCGATATGCGCGGACAGATCCCGGATCGCGCCATCGCCATCGAGAATTCCCGGCCGCTCCGCTCCGGCTTCGCCATACCGTACCAGTTTCATGAAATCGCCCTCCCGTCTCGTCGGGCGGCAGACTGCCTCCGGCATCGTGGGGTATCAAGGGCCATGGACGCAGAACCGTTGCGATCCTAGACTTTGGTGATGGAGCACCGCGCGATCCACATCCGGGGGCAGGTCCAGGGCGTCGGCTTCCGGCCCTTCGTCTGGCGCGTCGCGCGGCGGGAGGGGATCACCGGCTCGGTCCTGAACGACGCCAGCGGCGTCCGGATCACGGCGGAAGGCGACCCCGCGGCGCTGGAGCGGTTCATCGCAGCGCTCGGATCGGAACACCCACCGCTCGCCCGGATCGATCATCTTACCTGGGAAACCGGCGCTGTGCAGGGTCTTCCCGGTTTCGCGATCGTGCAGACAGAAGGCGGCGCCGCCCGGACCCGTGTGACACCCGATGCGGCACCATGCCCGTCCTGCCTTTCCCAGATGCAGGACCCGCGCGACCGGCGGTTCCTCCATCCCTTCATCACCTGCACCGATTGCGGACCGCGTTTCTCGATCCTGCGGGAAATCCCCTACGACAGGCCGAACACGACGATGGCGGCCTTCACGATGTGCCCCGCCTGCGAGGCGGAATACGACAACCCCGCCGACCGCCGCTTCCATGCCCAGCCCATTGCCTGCCCGCGCTGCGGCCCGACGGTGTGGATCGAGGGCGAGACGGCGCGCGATCCCATCGCCCATGCGGCCGATCAGCTTCGTGCGGGGCGCATCCTCTGCCTGAAGGGACTCGGCGGGTTCCATCTTGCCGTCGATGCATCCAACGCGGCTGCGGTGGCCGAGCTGCGAGGCCGCAAGAGACGACCGGGCAAGCCGTTCGCGCTGATGGCGGAAGACTGCGGAACGATCGCGAGGCACAGCCATCTGACACCGGTCGGTGCCGCGGCACTGGAAGGCGCAGATGCGCCGATCGTCCTTCTGCCCTCGCCGGACCATCGGCTGGCGCCGGGCATCGCCCCCGGGCAGTCGACCCTCGGCTGGATGCTACCGTCTTCGCCGTTGCACCACCGCCTTCTTGCGACCTTCGGCGGACCGCTGGTGATGACGTCCGCCAATCTCTCCGGTGAGCCACAGGTCATCACCAATGAAGACGCACTGGCAAAGATGGCCGGGATCGCGGACACCTTCCTTCTGCATGATCGGGAGATCGCCCGGCGCCTCGATGACGGCGTCGTCCGGATCATGGGGGAAGCACCTGTGACGCTCCGTCGGGGGCGCGGGCAGGCGCCCTCCACGCTCCCCTTGCCGCCCGGTTTCGACGGGGCGCCGCCGGTCTTCGCGGCGGGCGGGCACCTCAAGGGCGCGTTCTGCCTCACCGCGCGGCGCGAGGCGCTTCTGTCCCATCACCTAGGCGACATGGACGAACCCCTGACACGGGCTGAGTACGAACGCGCCGTCGCGGACTACACCGCCCTCTTCGATCACGGGGCCGAACGCGCGGCATGTGACCTCCACCCCGATTTCTTCACCACGCGCTACGCCGAAGGAACGGGGCTGCCCCTCGCACGCGTCCAGCACCACCATGCCCATCTTGCCGCCTGCCTGGGGGAAAACGGGTGGCCCCGCGATGGCGGGAAGGTCGCCGGCATCATCCTGGATGGCCTCGGCCTCGGCCCGGATGGAACGGTCTGGGGCGGGGACGTGATCCTCGGCGATTACGACGGGTTCGAACGGCGCGCCTTCCTGCAACCCGCGCCCCTGATCGGCGGTGATCGGGCGCAGTCCGAGCCCTGGCGCAACGCTCTCGTCCGGCTCGATGCGGCAGGGCTGGGGCACCTCGCAGACATGCTCTTTCCCAACGCGCCGCGCGAGGCCGCCCGCACCGCCGCCGCGCGCGGACTGAATGCGCCGCTGTCATCGAGCGTGGGCAGGCTTTTCGACGCGGTGGCCGCCTGCCTCGGCCTCTCGCCGATGCGGCAGAGCTACGAGGGAGAAGCCGCGATGCGCCTCGAAGCCTTGGCAGGCAAGGCTGAAGCCGACACCGCGTCCCCCTACCCGTTCCCGCAGCGCGGCCCGATCCTCGAGACGGCCCCGCTCTTCGCGGCGATCGCCGACGACCTCTCCCGCACGGTTCCGGCTGCGCGCGTCGCCAACCGTTTCCATCGCGGCCTTGCCCGGGCTTTCGCCGACAGCGCGCGAACCCTTCTCGCAAGCGGCGAGGCGCGGGCGGTCGCCCTGTCCGGGGGCTGCTTCCAGAACGCCCGGCTCGTGGAGGAAACGCGCGCGGCGCTCGGGGACCTGCCCGTTCTGATGCATCGCCATGTGCCGGCCAATGACGGCGGACTGGCCTTCGGACAGGCGCTCATCGCGATGGCGCGGGAGATGCATAGCGGCTGACCACCACGGCGGTGGCATCCGGAAACCCGTTTTCCATCCGAACCGTCCCAACCCTGGCCGCGAAGCCTTTGCCCGCACGGCGCGGCGACTTTGGCATGAAAAATGCATCTTCGCATTCAGAACCATGCCCGCCCTTCACCGAAAGGACAGAAAGAATGGCGAAGACCGAGACGTTCTACGATGTCATGCGCCGCCAGGGGATCACCCGGCGCAGCTTCATGAAATACTGTTCGCTCACGGCCGCGGCCCTCGGCCTCGGCCCGGCCTTCGTGCCGCGGATCGCCCACGCGATGGAAACGCGGCCGCGCACGCCGGTGATCTGGGTCCATGGCCTTGAATGCACCTGCTGTTCGGAAAGCTTCATCCGTTCCGCCCATCCGCTGGTGAAGGACGTCGTCCTGTCGATGATCTCGCTCGACTACGACGACACGCTGATGGCTGCGGCGGGCCACGCGGCGGAGCAGGCCTTCGAGGAAACCATCGCCGAGCATCACGGCAACTACATCCTCGCGGTGGAGGGCAACCCGCCGCTCAACGAGGACGGGATGTTCTGCATCACCGGCGGCAAGCCCTTCGTGGAGAAGCTTCGCTACGCAGCGGAAGGCGCGAAGGCCATCATCAGCTGGGGCGCCTGTGCCTCCTATGGCTGCGTGCAGGCCGCTCGCCCCAACCCGACGCGGGCGACGCCGGTTCACCAGGTCATCACCGACCGGCCGATCATCAAGGTGCCCGGCTGCCCGCCCATCGCCGAGGTCATGACCGGGGTCATCACCTACATGCTGACCTTCGACCGGCTGCCCGAACTCGACCGCCAGGGCCGCCCGCAGATGTTCTATTCCCAGCGGATCCACGACAAGTGCTACCGCCGCCCGCATTTCGATGCCGGCCAGTTCGTCGAGGAATGGGACGACGAGGGCGCGCGGCAGGGCTTCTGCCTCTACAAGATGGGCTGCAAGGGCCCCACGACCTACAACGCCTGCTCCACGGTGCGCTGGAACGAAGGGGTCTCCTTCCCGATCCAGTCCGGCCATGGCTGCATCGGGTGTTCGGAAGACGGGTTCTGGGATCAGGGCAGCTTCTATGACCGCCTGACGGACATCAACGCCTTCGGCGTGGAGGCCAACGCCGACCAGATCGGCATGGCGGCCGCCGGGGTCGTCGGTGGCGGGGTCGCCCTCCATGCCGCCGTCTCCGCCCTGAAACGCGCACAGAGCAAGGCCGAACCGGCCCGTGAGGAGGCCTGATCATGAACGTCACCACGCCAAACGGCTTCAATCTCGACAATTCCGGCCGCCGCATCGTCGTCGATCCCGTCACGCGGATCGAAGGTCACATGCGCTGCGAAGTGAACGTCGACGAGAACGGCGTCATCCGCAACGCGGTCTCCACCGGCACCATGTGGCGGGGCCTCGAAGTGATCCTCAAGGGTCGTGATCCGCGCGACGCCTGGGCCTTCACCGAACGGATCTGCGGCGTCTGCACCGGCACCCACGCGCTCACGAGCGTGCGGGCGGTCGAGGACGCGCTGGGGATCGAGATCCCCGATAACGCGAACTCGATCCGCAACATGATGCAGCTCAACCTGCAGATCCACGATCACATCGTGCATTTCTACCACCTGCACGCGCTCGACTGGGTCAACCCGATCAACGCGCTCAACGCCGATCCGCGCGCAACCAGTGCGCTCCAGCAGGCCGTGAGCCCCTCCCACCCGATGTCGAGCCCCGGCTATTTCCGCGACATCCAGAACCGGATCCGCCGTTTCGCGGAGACGGGCTCGCTGGGCCTGTTCCGCAACGGCTACTGGGACAACCCCGCCTACAAGCTCCCGCCCGAGGCGGATCTCATGGCGGTCACGCACTACCTGGAGGCGCTCGATCTCCAGAAGGAGGTCGTGAAGGTCCACACCATCTTCGGCGGCAAGAACCCGCATCCCAACTGGCTGGTGGGCGGGGTGCCCTGCCCGATCAACGTGCACGGGCGCGGTGCGACCGGCGCGATCAACATGGAACGGCTCAACATGGTCGATTCCATCATCGCGCAGTGCTCCGAATTCGTGCGCAACGTCTACATCCCCGACGTGATCGCCATCGGCGGCTTCTACCGTGACTGGCTCTATGGCGGCGGTCTGTCGTCGAAGAACGTGCTGGCCTACGGGGATATCCCCGAGCATCCCAACAATTTCGAGGCCGACCAGCTTCACCTGCCCCGCGGCGCGATCATCAACGGCGATCTCTCGACCGTGCATGACGTCGATGTCCGCGATCCCGAGCAGGTGCAGGAGTTCGTCGCACATTCCTGGTACGACTACGGCGACCACCAGGGCGGCCTGCACCCCTGGGACGGCGTCACCGAGCCGCGCTTCGAACTGGGGCGCGACACGGTCGGTTCCCGTACCAATATCGAGAATATCGACGAGGGCGGGAAATACTCCTGGATCAAGGCCCCGCGCTGGCGCGGCCACGCGATGGAGGTGGGTCCGCTCAGCCGCTACATCATCGGCTATGCCAAGGGGCACGAGCGGATCACCGATCAGGTCACGGGCCTTCTGCGCACGATGGACCTGCCGGTGGAGGCGCTCTTCTCCACCCTCGGCCGGACGGCGGCCCGGGCGCTCGAAGCGGAATACTGCGCCGATCTGCAGCGGTACTTCTTCACCAAGCTGATCGACAATATCCGCAACGGCGACCAGACCACCGC
>JBMYPI010000071.1:0-4838 GCA_049600155.1 Rubricella sp. | reverse complement strand
TGACGGCGCGATACGAGATCGACGACGCGGCGTTGGAATTGGTCGTTCGGCTTCCCGCGTCGTATCCGTTGGCGTCGGCGGAGTTGGAGTGCGTGAAACGCGTGGGCATCACCGAGGCGCCGCGCGGCGCGCTCGGCCACTGGGTGTCGATCAAGGACGGCCGGATCGACAATTACCAGTGCGTCGTTCCGACCACCTGGAACGGCTCCCCCCGCGATGCGGACGGCAATATCGGCGCGTTCGAGGCCTCGCTCCTCGACACGCCGATGGAGCGGCCCGACGAGCCGGTGGAGATCCTGCGCACGCTCCACAGCTTCGACCCCTGCCTCGCCTGCTCGACCCATGTGATGAGCGAGGATGGCGAGGAATTGACCACCGTCCAGGTGCGCTGAAAGAAAGGACCAGACAGATGAAGACGCTTTTCACCCTCGCTCTGGCCCTTCTTGCAGGGCTTCCCGCTGCGGCGCATCAGGTCGACGGCCTGCCCCATGCCCATCCGCATCCGGACTATGTGGTTGTCGGCTTCGCCATCGTGACCGTGGCGCTGATCCTCGCGCTCGTCACGAACGTCCTGCGCGACGAAGGGGAGGACTGAGCGATGAACGTCCATGCCGACCAGCTCAAGGCTGGCGAGGCGATCCTGACGGAGGAGGACGCCGACGAGGCCGATATCCGGTCCGCGCGCCGGATCACGTCGGTCTATGTCTATGAGGCGCCGGTACGGATATGGCACTGGGTCAACGCGCTCGCCATCTTCGTGCTGTGCGTGACCGGCTATCTCATCGGCTCGCCGCCCGAGGCGATCGGCGGCGAGGCGACCGATCATTTCATGTTCGGCTACATCCGCTTCGCCCATTTCGCCGCCGGATACATCCTCGCCATCGGTTTCGTCGGACGGTTCTACTGGGCGCTTGTGGGCAACCACCATGCCCGGCAACTCTTCGTTCTGCCGGTCTGGAGCGCGCATTGGTGGGCCGAAGTCTGGTTCGAGCTGAAATGGTATCTCTTCCTCGAGAAGCACCCCAAGAAATACGTCGGCCACAATCCGCTCGCGCAACTTGCGATGTTCCTGTTCATCACCGTGGGCCTGACCTTCATGATCTTCACCGGGTTCGCTCTCTACGGCGAAGGCGCGCTCCAGGGATCATGGGCGGATCGGGGTTTCGGCTGGGTCATCCCGCTTCTCGGCAACTCCCAGGCGGTCCATACCCTGCATCACCTCGGAATGTGGTGGATCGTGGTGTTCATGATCATCCACATCTACGTCGCGATTCGGGAGGACATCATGAGCCGCCAGAGCATCGTTTCCACGATGATCTCGGGCCATCGGACCTTCAAGGACGACGACCCCGACTGATAAATCGTCATCTGCGACTCTCAATAAAACAAGGGCGGCTGCGGCCGCCTTTTCGTTTTTCAGAAAGACTGTTGATTCAAATCAAAGTCCGTTTTTCGCAATTTTGTGACGTTTCCGTTCAGGCCACCGGAAGGGCAGCGACCGCTTTCTCCTCCTCCCTTCGGTAACTGTCTTTCCGGTAGGCCCGAACCGACACGCGAGAGGCCGGCCCCGAAGCCGACCCGAACACTGGGGAAGCGACATGGGCCTCGAAACGCCTCGAATTCTCGTCCTTGGCATCGGCAACCTTCTCTGGGCAGACGAGGGTTTCGGCGTCCGCTGCGCGGAGGTGCTGGATGCGGAGTGGATCTTTCCGTCCAACGTGACAGTCATGGATGGCGGGACGCAGGGCCTCTACCTCCTGCCGCACCTGGAGGATCTCGACCTCCTGATCGTGTTCGACGCGGTCGATTACGGGCTGGAACCCGGCACGATGAAGATCGTCCGCGACGATGACGTGCCCGCCTTCATGGGCGCGAAGAAGATGTCGCTCCACCAGACCGGTTTCCAGGACGTCCTCGCCGCCGCCGAACTGACCGGCATCAAGCCCGCGCACCTCCTCCTCATCGGCGTGCAGCCCGAGGAACTGGAGGACTACGGCGGCGGGTTGAGAGACGTGGTGGCCCGCCAGATCGCCCCGGCGATCGACGTCGCCCTCTCGGACATGCGGGTGCGCTGGGGTATCGTCACCGAGCGCCGCGCGGCACGGGAGCACCGCCTCTCCGACGCCTCGATCTCCCGTGAAGCCTACGAGGGTGGACGCCCCTCAGAGGAAGAGGCCTATCGCCACGGTGATGCGCGCTTTCTCAACCGGGCGAGGGCGTGACGCCATGTGTGTCGGCGAGCCCATGCAGGTGATCGAGAGCACGGGCCACTGGGCGATCTGCGAAGGCGCCGGAAGGCGCGAACGCGTCGATCTCGCGCTGGTAGGCGAACAGCGCCCTGGTGCCTGGCTGCTCGTCTTTCTCGGCGCCGCGCGCGAAACGCTCGAGCCCGAACGCGCCTTCGCCATCCGCGACGCGCTCGACGGTCTGCGCCGCCTCATGGCCGGCGGTGACCTCGGCGAGGCCTTCGCCGATCTCGAAGCCGAAGGCCCCCGCCTTCCTCCCCATCTCGAAGCCGCCCGCAAGGCCGGCCTTTCCCGCGCCTGAAGGAGTGAGCCGATGTCCTCTCCCCTGATCGACATGCTGGTGAGCGATCACGGCTTCACCCGACTTTCCACGATGGAAGAGCACGACGCCTTCGTCGCGGGCGGGATACCCTCCGTCCTGTTCGTGCCGGGGGATCCCAGGCGGAACCTCGAAAGCACCGATGTCGCGGTGATCCTTCCCGAACTCGCCCGCGCGTTTCGCGGGCGGTTCACCGTCGCTCTCGTCGACGATGCGATCGAGACGGAAGTGCGCACCCGCCATGAAAGCTTCCAGACGCCGGTGCTGATCTTCTGCGCGAACGGAGAAACGATCGGCTCGATCCCGAAGGTCCGGGACTGGTCCGACTACATGGAGCGCGTGGGGACGCTTCTGAACAGAGCCGCCCTGCCGGCGGCCGAATAACGAAAGCAAAGGGGACCCGCCATGCAATCCTTCCACATGCCACCGACGGGTTTCGGCCCGGGCACGCAAGGCGAAGAGGCCGACAAGGAGCTTCAGTACATGGTGATGCCTTCGGGCATGCGCACCTATGTTCCCCACTACCCCGAAGCCGACGATCCGCTCCGTGTCCTGCCCGCACGCGCGATGCTTGCCGAAGTCGCCCGGGCGGCGACCAGCGTCGCGGAGATGGGCGGCCAGGTGAGCTTCGACCTCACCGGCCTCGACCGGGAGAACCGCGCGTTCATCGCCGAGACCCTCGGCGAGGGCGAGGTGTCAGCGCGTGTGACCGGCCCCGAGGCGCGGGTGATCCAGGAAAGCGTGTTCGCCGGTGTCTGGACAGTGCGGGGTGATGCGCTCGACCGGCTCGTCGTCGCCCATATCCCCGGCTCGGTCCGTTCGCTGGCCCACCGGGGCGAACGCCCGGCCGCCGGCAGCGCCCTGCCGCAGGGACGCGGCGTTGTGAACGCACCGGCCCTGCTGCACGAGCTTCTCGACAAGTCGGCCGCATCGGCGCGGACACATGTCGTGAACCTCACGCTCCTGCCGCATACCGAGGAGGATCTCGGCTGGCTCGATGCCGCGCTCGGGCTCGGCTCCGTCACGCTCCTGTCGCGCGGCTACGGCAATTGCAGGGTCACGGCGACCGCAACGCCCCGGGTCTGGCGGGTGCAGTTCTACAACTCGATGGACTCTCTCATCCTCGACACCTTCGAAGTCACCCCGGTGCCCGAGGTCGTTCTCGCCGCCGACGAGGATCTGGAAGACAGCGGCGAGCGCATCCGAGAGGTTCTGGAGGCGGTGAAATGAACCGCGCCGCCACCTTCGAAGGCAGCTATCTGGGCGCACAGGACAAGATCTCCGACGCGGCGGTCATGGAATGCAAGGTCTGCTGGACACCCTATGACCCCGTGATCGGCGACGACACCCGCGCGATCATGCCCGGCACGCCCTTCCGCGCCTTGCCCGGGGACTGGACCTGCCCCGTCTGCTCCACGCCGAAGGAGCAGTTCATGGTCTATGACGATCCGGGCACCGCGCTCGACCAGGACCGCAAGCGAAAGGTCGATGCGCTCGTCGCGGAGTTCAGGGAAATCCACAACGCCAAGATGCGCGACGTGCCGCTTTCGAACCGTGCGCTCAGTGTCGAGGCGGTCGGGTTTCGCGAATGGGAGGGTCACCACCTCGGCGTGCTCGTGACGCCGTGGTTCATGAACCTCACGCTCCTTCCCGGCCCGGGCGAGGACTGGTCCGGCCTGACGACCGGCGAGACCGAGATCATCGCGTTCCCCTCCGGCGCTTACCCGTTTCTGCACACGGTCCGGAAGGAGCTCGGCGGTTACAAGGGATGTTCGCTCTTCTCGCCGATGGCGGAGTTCGCCAGCCAGCTTGCGGCGACCGATGTCGCCCGCGCGGTGATGCAGGCGATCTTCGATCCCGCCAACCGATCCGAGGAGACCGACCGGCGCCACACGATCCGCGAGGCCGCCGAGTCCCTGCAGGCGCCCCCGGATATCTTTCCGGACGCGAGCCCCAGCCGCCGCGCGGTGCTGACCGCCGGTCTATCGGGAGAAGGGCCGGCGGAATGACGCCCTTGCCCCCGATCGCGGTCGATCTGACGTCATCCGGGGCGAAGCTGCATGTGCCCGGCCGGCCGGGGCTCGAACGTCGGCTTGTCGGTTTGCCATTGGCGCAAGCGGCGAGACTCGCCCCGCTCCTGTTCAACCTCTGCCCCTCGGCGCAGGACTCCGCAGCGCGAGAAGCACTGGGGCTGCCGCAGGATGGGGAAGCCCGGCCCGCCATCCGGCGCGACATCCTTCGCGATCATCTCTTCAAGGTGGCGATGGAGTGGC
>JBMYPI010000070.1:0-10449 GCA_049600155.1 Rubricella sp. | reverse complement strand
GGTTGGCGATGATCGCGGCGAGCGCCTCCTGCGCGTATCCCGCCCCCCAGAAGGCGGGGCCGACCCAATAGCCCACCTCCTCGCCGAAATCGCGATCCCGGTTGGTGGAGATCAGGCCGATCAGCTCGGACGCGTCCGATTTCGTGCCATCCATCACCCACACGGTATCGAGTGCCGCCGCGCTCTCCAGATGCCGCTCGATGAAGGCTTCCGCCGCGCCGGGCGGATAGGGATGGGGAATGCGCGTCGTCATCCGGGCGACGCGCTCGTCACCGGCATAAAGCGCCAGAAGCCCCGCATCCGACATCCGTAGGGGCCGGAGCGTCAGGCGCTTGGTCTCGATCACGGGGGCGGTCATGGCCTCTCCTTCGCGGAGCGCCATAGATAAGCGACGCCGCGCCGTTTCACCAGCGCCACGCTTGATGTTGCCGATCATCGGACCGCTCCAGCGGCCGTGCGGCGGATGTCGTCTCGGGTGAGGATCATCGCCTCTCTCCCCTTGCGGATGGGGATGGCGGAAACGGCAGCGGGGACCGGCGTTTCCGCCGATCCCCGCTGATTGGTTCAGTCAGGCCCGGCTTACTCGGCAGCCTCGGCCACTGGGAGGACGGAAATGAAGGTCCGGCCCTTGAGGCCCTTGTGGAACTTCACAGCGCCTTCCTCGGTCGCGAAGATCGTGTGATCCTTGCCCATGCCGACGCCCTGACCCGGCCACCACTTTGTGCCGCGCTGGCGCGCGATGATGTTGCCGGGGATCACGGTCTCGCCGCCGAACTTCTTGATGCCGAGGCGACGGCCGGCGCTGTCGCGCCCGTTGCGGGAGGAACCGCCTGCTTTCTTGTGTGCCATCTCGCTCTCTCCTTACTCGCCGGAGGTCTCGGCGGCGAATTCCTTCGCCTGCGCGATCCAGTTGTCCCGTTCGATGCGGCCCTTGAAGGACAGCTCGTTGTCGACGAACGCGATCTCGTCAGCGCCCCATTCGGCGATCTGCCAGAAGTGATAGATGCCGAGGCCATTGAGCTTTTTCAACAGCGCGGGGCCGACGCCGGAGATCTTCTTGAGATCGTCGGCCTCACCTTTCGGCGCATCGAGCAGATTCGCCGGGCGCGTGCCCGTCGCTTCCGTTGCCGCTGCGGCGGGTGCGGGCGCGGCTTCCGCCTTGGCCTTCGCCTTGGGCGCGGCCTTCTTCGCGCCGGACGCGAGGATATCCGTCACCTTGACCACCGTCAGATACTGGCGATGGCCCTTGCGGCGCTGGGAGCTGTGCTTCCGGCGGCGCTTCTTGAAGGAGATGACCTTCTCGCCGCGCGTCTGGTCCAGCACCTCGGCCTTCACGACCGCACCTTCGATCATCGGCGTGCCGACGGTGAGCGTCTCGCCCCCGATCATCAGCACATCGGTGAAATCGACCGCGTCGCCGGCCTCGCCATCGAGCTTCTCGATGGTCAGCACGTCATCCTTGGCGACCTTGTATTGCTTGCCGCCCGTCTTGATCACCGCGAACATTGCAGTGTCCTTTTCTCTCTGTCGCGCCCTGTGGCCCGCCTCGCGGCGCGTTTCGGGGATGCGAGACCCCGCCTCGGACAGCGGCCCGGCCCCATCGCCGGACAATTGAAAAAGGGCCGCGAGACGCAGCTCGCAGCCGGAGCCGCCCCTATCCACCAAACCGGCCCCGCCGTCAACACCCAAGGGACCCATTTCCGCCCTTGAATCTGCCGCGCGGGGGAAATATCCCCTCCCCCATCGCTCGACCCGACGCCAAGCGATACGCGGAGAGGTGCCGGAGTGGTCGAACGGGGCGGTCTCGAAAACCGTTGTGGGGGCAACTCCACCCAGGGTTCGAATCCCTGTCTCTCCGCCACTTGCCCCCGCGAAAGCGTTCTCCCGATCCGGCCGCGGCTGGATTTTCTTGTTGTTTTCGAGGGTTATGCGGGTTGGGCTGTTAACCGGCCTACGCCCCGAAGGGCGGACACGCGTTCTCTCCGGGCCGATATTCTCCGGACCTGTTAACCGCCGCGCTTTCGGTGAACAGCTTTAAATCATTGCTTTCAATTGATCTTTCGAAGTCCGTGATGCACGCGATTTGGAAAATTCATCTGGATGGCGGATGGAACAGAGATCGAACGCCGCCCGTTGCGCGCTGGTTCGGCTGCGGCTGGGACCAATCTCACCTCAGCCGCTGTTCGTGCTTTGTGCCGAGTCAACCGCGTGTTACCGTTGTGAAAAAGTGTGAGGCGAGCAGTTGGCCCAGAAGTCAGACATCGAATGGACGGACGCGACGTGGAACCCGGTGACGGGCTGCACCAAGGTCGGTCCCGGTTGTGACAACTGCTACGCCGAGCGGTTCGCAGAGCGCTGGCGTGGGATCCCTAGACATCCCTACGAGCAGGGCTTTGACCTGACACTCTGGCCGTCGAGGCTGAAGCAGCCCGTGCTCTGGAAAAAGCCGCGGATGATCTTCGTCAACTCGATGAGCGACCTCTTCCACAAGGACATCGACCGTACATTCATCGACGCGGTGTTTGACGCCATGGAGCAGGCGGACTGGCACGTCTACCAGGTGCTGACCAAGCGCAGCTCGCTCATGCGCAACTACGTTCGGAAGCGGTATGATGGAGGGCCGATCCCTCGGCACATCTGGCTCGGCGTTTCTGTCGAGGACGCCGCGCACGCGAGCCGGATCGAGCACCTGAAGCAGATCAATTCCGACGCGCGCTTCATCTCGTTCGAGCCGCTGCTCGGACCGGTCGGGGATGTCGATCTGCAGGGCGTCGCTTGGGCCATCGTCGGGGGGGAGAGCGGCCCCAGGGCTCGGCGCATGGACGAAAGCTGGGTCCGCCAGATCCGGGACATGTGCGGACGTGACGACGTCGCGTTCTTCTTCAAGCAGTGGGGCGGTGCAAGACCGAAATCCGGCGGGCGCCTTCTCGACGGTGAAGAGTGGAATGGTTTTCCCTGGCAGATCGTTCCCGAACCTATCATTCGCGCCCTGCAGCCCGAGGATGCCTGATGCCGCCCAGGATAGAAAACTATCACGGGCGCGAGCAGTCCTTCATCAAGCATCTGTTTCTCAACAATTATCTCGAGTCCGCAGCCTACAAGCTGTTCCAAGGCAGATCGCCGGTCTTCAACTTCGTGGACGCCTTCGCGGGCCCTTGGCGGGTATCTGACACTAACAGGTATTCCGACGCCTCCTTTTCTCAGGCCATCGAAACATTGGAAACGGTTCGGCGATCTTTGCTCGATATGGGACGTCCCGGCCTCAAGGTCCGTTTTCGGTTCTGCGAACGGAACCCTGTATCCGTCGCGAAATTGCGGGAGTTCGCAGCCCAGAAGCCGGAGTTCGACATTCAGGTGTTCTCAGGCCAGTTCGAAGACAACCTCGACGGCATACGCACTGCCTGCCGGGACGGCTTCACCTTCACATTCATCGATCCAACCGGCTGGAATGTTGAATCCGCCAAGGTTTTTGAGTTCCTGCGGAGCCTGAACGGCGAATTCCTCTTCAACTTCATGGCTGAAGAGGTGAACAGGCACGCTGGCTGGGATGGAGTTGCGGCATCCGTCGGTCGGTTCCTGGCGGATCCTGCTTGGAAGGATGCATTCGAGGCGATGCCGGAGGGCTCGAACGAGACCAAGATCCTGCAGCTCCTGAAGGCAAAGATGAAGGAGGCCCGGGTCGCCACCTACCTGACCGATATGGCTATCCGAAAGCCGCGTGAGGATCGCATCAAGATGCGGCTCATACTTGGCACTCATAGTGGGATTGGCGTCGAGGTTTTCCGGACCGTTCAGGAAAAGGTGGAGAAGGAAGCTGTCCGCACGCGCCACGCCATTCAGACTGAGGAAAGCAGGCAGTCGCAGCTGTTTCCAGAGGACCAGATCATCGCGTTCGAGACCGATCGCGACGGGGTCGGATGCTCTGCTCATGTCGGTTGGGCGACCGAACTCCTGTTGCAGACGGTTTCACAGAGACCAGGTGTCGCGTTCGGTCCACTTGCCAGTGAGGTGATGGAGCTAGTGCCGGTGCGGACCACACACCTCAACAAGATCGCGACGACTAACCGAAAAGCCGGCTTGCTGCGTTTCGACCTCCCAAATGGCAAACGGACGCCGAGCCCAGATACAAGACTCTGGGCCGGAACGGCGTCAGCTAAATAAGCCGTCCGATTCTCACGCCGCCTGATGCTGCCTACCAAATGTCTCGTGCAGCATGGCTGGGATCAGGGCCTGGACGTCCTGCGCAGTGCTAGCACGGATGGTGCGGGCTTCGCGGGCCCTCGCATGCAGACGGTCGAACCATTCCTGGCGGTCGATCGGTGGCGTCGGAACAGTGATTGCCTCCAGCGCTCCTTGCCCCAGCGTGCGGTTCCTGTCGGCACTTCCGGGCGATGCGGATTGGACCTTGCCGAGACCTTCAGAGGTCTGGAGGTAGAACCAGATGAAATCAGACGTCGCGAGCCCCTGAGTGGGAACGCATGTCAGGTAGCGGTGCGAGCCAACCCGCCCATGGTCATCGGGGCCGGCCACCGCGAACGCCCCTTCCCAAGCCTTGATGTTGCTGAACACCAGGTCGCCTTGCTGAACAAGGAAGAGCTTTTGCCAGCTAAGGTCCGCGCCCAGCAGATCAGGTTTGTGGAAAGCGCCGCGGCCGAACGAACGGACGCCGAGCTCGGGGTAGCTGGCATCAAGATCGATTTCGACTGGCCGCCGCACCAGCGGCGCGACCTCGGCCATGGGGCGCAGGGGGGCGCCGTCGATGGCGCGCTGGAAGGCTTTCAGCAGCAGCGCCTGCGTTTCGCGCTCGGCCGCCTCGATGGCGTTGCGGCGTTCGTCCACCAGTCCCGCGACCCTGTCGAGCTTTTCGACGATGCGGCGCTGCTCGTCGAGGGACGGACGCGGGACCATCATACTCAGGAACTTGTCTTCCTTCATGCGCACTCGATTCGTCGATCCTTCGCTTGCCCGACGGCACAGGTCGATGAACTCGGGGGTGCGCGAGTACCACTCGAAGTAGCGCGGCATTACCTTTGAGACGTCGATGTCGAAGCAAGGGAAATCGTTGCTGACCAAGGCGCCGTCCAATTCCTCGGGAACGATCCCATAGGCGCCGTGGCGAGCATCGATCCGCGAGAGCAGAAATTGGCCGGCCTTGGCACAGTACTGTCGCGCAGCGGCGATTGCGCTGCCCGGAACTTCACCGCGAAGCGTCAGGCCCTTTCCCCAGAGTCGCGCCGTGATCTGCTTGTACTGACCGTCAGGTTCGACAGGTACCCAGCTTTCGGATTTGGTCAGGAAGTCCGAAATGGCAATCGATCCCCACATCACACGCGCTCCGCAAGCACGGCCTTGATCTCGTCCATGATGCCGATGATCCGCTGTTCCTGTGCGATGATAGCGTCCACGATCTCGGCCGGCGCACGGTGATCGACGACCTCACCGGAATGGGGGTTCTTGATGTCCAGGTTGCAGGCGACGACACGATCCTGATCGTCGCGCTGGATCAGGTCAGCAGCCGAGACCTTCCAGGCGCGCTCGTTCGGCTCGCGCTTCTTCCACCAGTTGAGGCAGTCCGCAAACTCCTCATAGGCCATGGGCGCAGTTTTCGAATACTTCTTGCGGCCCTCAGGCAGCGGCATCTCGTAGTACCAGATGTCCTTCGTCGGTCCGGTCGTGTCGAAGAAGATCAGGTTCGCCGGGATGTCCGTGTAGGGCGCGAACACCCCTTCACGCAGCCGGACCACTGTGTGCAGGTTGAACTTCTCCAGCAGGTCCGCCTTGATCCGCGCGGAGATGCCATCGCCGAACAGCGTGCCGTGCGGAACGACGACCGCGGCGCGCCCGCGCCCGGCCCGCTTCAGCCGCCGCATGATCAGTTGCAGAAACAGCAGTGCCGTCTCGGCCGTGCGCCGGTCCTCGGGAAAGTTGTTGAGGATGCCTGCCTCCTCCTCGCCGCCGAATGGCGGATTGGTCAGAATGACATTGACCCGCTGATCCTCGCCGATCTCCGCCAGGCGGAAGCGAAGGGCGTTACCGGGGTCGATGCGCGGGGCATGCAGGCCGTGCAGCAGAAGGTTGAGTTGGGACAGCAGGAACGGCAGCGACTTGGCTTCGCCGCCGAAGAAGCTGTCCTCCTGCAGGATGCGCCGCTTCTCGACCGTATCGGCCTGGCGCTCGAGATGCTGGAAGGCCTCGGTCAGAAATCCCCCGGTGCCGCATGCCGGGTCGAGGATGGTCTCGCCCAGCTTGGGATCGGTCACCTCGACCATGAACCGCACAACCGGCCGGGGCGTGTAGAACTCGCCTGAGTCCCCCGCCGCGTCACGCATCTCGCGCAGCAGCGTCTCGTAAAGGCGACCGAGGGTATGGACTTCCTCCGACGAGTCGAAGTGGATGCCGTCGATCAGATTGACGACGTCGCGCAGCAGGTAGCCGCTCTCCATCCGGTTTGCGAAGCCCTGAAAGACGGTCGCGATCACGTCGCGCCGTTCGCGCCGCCCGTTATCGCCTCGCAAGCCTCGGAGATAGGCGAAGAGCCCCGGGCCGCGCGTGTCGTCCGGGCGCTCGGTCATTTCGGAAACGAGAAACGACAGGAGGTCGGGGCCGGTGATGCCATCCGCATCTGCCGCCCAGTCGCGCCAGCGATAAGGAGCCTCGATGATCGGGCGATAGTCCTTGCCTGCGAGCTCCGCGCGTCCTTCCTCGATCCGTTCCATGTCGTCGAGGAACTTCAGGAACATGATCCAGGTCAGCATCGGCAACCGATCGAGGTCGCCGTTCAGCCCCTTGTCCTTTCGCATGATCTTGCGGGCGGACTTGATGATGCTGTCGAGACGCTGGGCAGTGGTCAGTTGCTTCGGCGCAGCCTTCTTACGGGCGGTTCTGGCCAAGTTGGATCTCCTTCAATTCAAGCGGTGTAGAGCAGACGCTGCAGCTCGGTGACGGCGCTGCGCAGCTCCTTGCCCCCGCCGAAGCGGGCGGCGATTTCGATGACGTTGCCCCACTCGTTGAACGGGGGCACTTCCAGGATATCCGGCAGCTTGAACTGGGCACTGCCATGTTCGGCATACTTCTCAAGCACGGCATCCAAGACCTCGCGGGCATCCGGCCCGAAGCGGTCCAGAAACTCGTCCTGCTCTCTCAGCAGACGGTCAGCACGCTCGCGCCGGGTTCGCAGCGGCGCGTTATATGCCAGATGGCAGAGGAGATCGAACGGATCGGCCTCCGGCTTTCCGACCGCATCAGCCAGGGAATCGAGGTCGATGCCCTTCTCCTCGAGCCGCTCGACGATCTCCGCCCGGCGTTCGGGGTCAAGCCAGTCCGTGCGCAGTTCCGACGCATTGGGATAGAGCGTGCGAACC
This sequence comes from Rubricella sp., assembly GCA_049600155.1. Taxonomy (GTDB): domain Bacteria; phylum Pseudomonadota; class Alphaproteobacteria; order Rhodobacterales; family Rhodobacteraceae; genus Rubricella. The sequence goes on along the minus strand of JBMYPI010000070.1, from coordinate 3,088 downwards.
TTGTCGCCGGTGTAATCGGTGAGCTGGCGGCAAGCGAGCTGCCGCCCGTCAGAATCGAGTTCGTAGACGAGGTGCCGGACGATCGCGACCTCTCCGCCGTCGACATAGAACTTGCGGGGCCCGTTCTCGCCCTCGTCTCCCAGCTCGACGGGTCCATCCGGGATATCGGGCCCTTCCGCAAAATCGTCGGGATCCAGCGCCACTTCTTCGATCTCGCGCTCTTCCACGATGTCGCCGTCTGCATTGATGACCGCTTCGTCCTCGCGGACGGGATCGCCGTCAAAGGCAGGATCGGCGAACATGCGTGTCGCCGTTCCGGTGTAGTCGATGATGTTGAAGGCGAGCTTGCCGTAGTCGGGCCTGAGGCGGGTGCCTCGCCCGATGATCTGCTTGAACTCGGGCATCGAGCCCACGACCCGCGCGAGCACGACGTTCTTGCAGGTCGGGGCGTCCACTCCGGTAGTGAGAAGCTGCGACGTGGTGAGGATGACCGGTGTTTGGGTTTCGACATCCTGAAACTTCGCCCTGTGCGCGCTTCCCACATCGCCTTCGTCGGACGTCACGCGGCAAACGTAGTCGGGATGGTCCTTCACGAGATCGGTGTTCAGGGCGGCGAGCGCCTGCCGCATCTCGAGGGCGTGTTCCTGGTCGACGCAGAAGACGATGGTCTTGGCGAAGCGGTCGGTCTCGGCCATGAACCCTGCGAGATGTCTCGCAATGGCCTGCGTTCGTGCCCGCAGCGCCACGACCCGCTCGAAGTCCCGCGTGGAGTATTCGGCGTCGGGGATCTCGCGTCCGTAGCGATCAAGTTCACCGCGCGTCGGCCGCCAGCCGGCAGCATCGTAGTCCGAGATGACGCGATGGACGCGATACGGGGCCAGGAAGCCGTCAGCGATGCCCTGCGCTAGGCTGTACTCATAGAGCGGATCGCCGAAATAGCTGTAGGTGTCGACGTTGTCCTCTCGCCGCGGCGTCGCTGTCATCCCAATTTGGGTCGCGGGCTCGAACCACTCGAGGATCTCCCGCCAGTTGCTGTCGTCCCGGGCGCTGCCCCGATGGCATTCGTCGATGATGATGAGATCGAAGAAATCCCGCGCATACTCTCGGTAGAGGCCGGGGCGGTTCTCGTCACGCGCGATGGACTGGTAAATCGCGAAGTACATGTCGCGACTTTTGACCGCCATGCCACCAGCTATCTTGTGACGGGCGTCGCCAAACGGGCTGAAATCCTTTGCCATCGGATCGTCGACTAGGACGTTGCGATCGGCGAGAAACAGGATCTTCGGGTTCCGGTTCAGCCCTTTGGAATTCCAGCGTGCTGACCACAGCTTCCAGCAGATCTGGAAGGCGACGGCAGTCTTGCCCGCTCCGGTGCACAGGGTGAGCAGTGCCCGCTTCCTGCCCTGTAGGGCCGCTTGCACCGCGCGGTTCACCGCGATTTCCTGATAGTAGCGAAGGGGTTTTGCTCGATCTGGAAAGGTGGGCGTCAGCAGCCGTTCGGCCACTTGGTCGTCGACAATGCCCTCGGCGTGGCGGAGCCGGGCCCAAAGGTCATCAGGTGCCGGGAAATCCGAAATCGTTCGTTCGATGCCGGTCGTGTAGTCGAACTCGACAATCTCGATCCCGTTGGTCGAATACGCGAAACGAAGACCAAGGATTTCTGCATATTCCTTGGCTTGTTGGAGCCCGTCCGCAGCGTGCCGGTAGCGGGATTTGGCCTCAACGACGGCGATCGGGAAATCCGGATTATATCGGAGAAGATAGTCTGAGCGCTTCTGCTTGCCACGGCGAGCTTTGCCCCCGACAAATACAACTCGGCCGTCAGTAAAAGTTCTCTGCTCGTTTATCGCGTGCGGGCGATCATCCCAGCCTGCTTCCTGCAGCTTCGGGACGACGAACTTTCTGCAGGTATCGGCTTCGTTCATGCGCAATCTACTTCGCCCGGTTTCGACATGCCATCGCGCAGCAAACGGCTTGTCAAAGAACTCGGCTCAGATCAACGCGCAATTCTTTGGTTTGGCAGCTCTTTCGCCTGACAACGGCTCGGAGAAGCTACAGCGTGGCCGACTGATGCCGCAAGCCTTATTCCGTCCCTGGCAGCAAGGACTCGCGCTGCCTCGACCATTCATCGGGGATCTGCACTCGCAGCGACTGAAGCGTCAGGCCCGGGGGCTGCCGTGCGTCGAGTATCGCCTCGACGAGATCGGGCGCAAGCTGCGTCAGCCGAAGCACACGTGTGAGGTAGGAGACAGCGATGCCTTCCTGTGCGGCGAGGTCGGCTACCGTGGCAAAGTCACCGTTGTCGAGCATCCTCTTCCAGCGGAACGCGCGCGCAAGCGCCTTGATGAGCGTATCGTCCGGCCTCCCGCGCGCTTGGGTGCCTGATGGCCGCTGCATCTCTTTCCGCCCGCCGCGCTTCACGATGCGGAATGGCACGTGGATTGTAACCGTCTCGGGGACCGCCGTCGCGCGGGTCATGCCGCTGCTCCGATGCTGCCAGACAGCATCTCGCGCGCGAGCCCTCCGAGGCCGTCCAACCGGAGCTGGAAGTTGAGCCCGTTCGTGCCGATATCGACGCGCTCGACCAGCAGCGCCACTATCCGCGCCTGCTCGGCGGGGAAGAGTTCGTCCCACAGCGGATCGAGCTGCTGCAGAGCCGAACGAGCGTCAGCCTCGGTTATGTCGTCGGCCTGGGCGCGCGCGGCCTTCCACGTTCCCGCCACGATCTCGGGCTGGCGGAACACGGCGCGCAACTGGTCGAGCACGGCGCCCTCGATCTCCCCCGCAGGCACGCGGCCGACCGGGCACGACCCAGCGCCATGCTTCAGCACCGTCTGGCTGACGTAGTAGCGGTAGAGCCTGTCGCCCTTGCGGGTGTGCGTCGGCGAGAACGCGGCGCCATCGGGCCCGAACAGCAGCCCCTTCAGCAGCGCCGGCGTCTCGGCGCGGGTGCGCGCGGCCCGCTTCCGGGGGCTCTCCTGCAGGATGGCGTGAACGCGGTCCCAAGTCTGGCGGTCGATGATGGCGTCGTGCTCGCCCGGATAGCTGTCGCCTTTGTGGACCGCCTCGCCGATGTAGGCGCGGTTGT
>JBMYPI010000069.1:0-10536 GCA_049600155.1 Rubricella sp. | reverse complement strand
ACGGCCTCCTCCCCGCGGAAGGCGATCAGGCCCGAATAGTCCCTGGGGTCGGCGCCGAGGAGCCGTTCGAAATAGGTCTCGTAGACCTCCGGCGAAACGCTGGTTTCGTAGAAATCGAGATAGGCTGTCCAGAGGCGCCGCCAGTCGGCCTCGTCGTCGCGCTGGAGGGGGCGGATCAGGAGGGTCATGTCGTCAGCACCGCGAGCGTTACCAGGGTCAGGAGCGTCGATATCAGGATCGCGCGGGCGATGGTCTCCGTCTTCACGCCATACTGCAAGCCGATGACGAAGGGCATCGCCCCGCAGGGGCCCGCGGCCAGAAGGATCAGGATGTCGGACCACGCCGCGGGCGTCCCGGCGATCGCGAAGAGGCCGAACGCGATCGCGGGGTGCACGAGGACCTTTATGCCCACGATACTCCACGTTGCGCCGCCCACGGGCCTCAGCGGGGCCGCCGCCATCACGATGCCAAGCGCGAAGAGGGAAGCGGGCGGAGCCGCGCGCCCGACGAACTCCGCGAACGTGAAGATGCCCGGCGGCACAAGCGGCCCGGTGGCCGACACCGCGAACCCCGCGAGAATCGCGATGAGAGCGGGGTTGCGCGACAGCGCCCGAAAGACCTTCCCCGGCGCCGCCGCCCCGGCCCGCCGCATGTCGAGGATCAGGATCGTGCCGCAGAACAGCACCAGCACATCGATCACGATCGCCCCGCCGATCGGCACCGCGGCCTCCGGCCCGTAGATCAGCTCCGCGATCGGCAGGACGTAGAAGACATGGTTGACGAAGGCGCAGGTCATGCCGAGCAGCAGCGCCTCCTCCCACTCCCGCCGGAACCCGTAGCGCGCCACCGCGAAACCGAGCGCGTAGACGATGGCCTCGCTCGCGAAATAGAGCGCGAGCGCCGACCATTCGAACGCCGCGAAGGGCGCCCGCGCCACGATGAGGAAGACCAGCGCCGGCTGGGCCACGAAGAACACGAACCGGTTGAGCGTGCGGGCGAAATCCCCGTCGAACCAGTGCCGACCCCCGGCGATGAACCCTATCCCGAGGATCGCGAAGACCGGCAGGATCGGGTCGGCCAGCGTCTCAAGCATCCCGCGCACTCATGTCTTCGCCAAGTATCCTCGGGGGTGAATGGCGCTTGCGCCAGAGGGGGCGGACAGCCCCCTTCATCCCCTCTCCCGCCGGGCGAGAAACGCCAGCCGTTCGAAGAGATGCACGTCCTGCTCGTTCTTCAGGAGCGCGCCGTGGAGCTTCGGCAAAGCGTCCGTGCCCTCGCGCCTGAGGTCCGACGGGTCCATGTCCTCGGCCAGCAGCAGACGGATCCAGTCGATCACTTCCGACGTGGACGGTTTCTTCTTCAGCCCCGGCGTCTCGCGGATCTCGAAGAACTGGGTCAGCGCCTCGCGCAGAAGGGCCTGTTTCACGCCGGGATGGTGCACCTCGACGATCCGGGCGAGCGTCTCGGCGTCGGGAAAGCGGATATAGTGAAAGAAGCAGCGCCGCAGGAACGCGTCGGGCAATTCCTTCTCGTTGTTCGACGTGATGATCACGATGGGGCGGTGGCGCGCGCGCACGGTCTCGCCGGTCTCGTAGACGTGGAATTCCATCCGGTCGAGTTCCTGCAGCAGGTCGTTGGGAAACTCGATATCGGCCTTGTCGATCTCGTCGATCAGCAACACCACCTTCTCGTCGGCGGTGAACGCCTCCCAGAGCTTGCCGCGGCGGATGTAGTTGCCCACGTCCTCCACCCTGGGATCGCCGAGCTGGCTGTCCCGCAGGCGGCTGACCGCGTCGTATTCGTAGAGCCCCTGCTGCGCGCGCGTGGTGGACTTGATCGACCACTCGATCATCCGCAATCCCAGCGCACCGGAGACCTGGCGCGCGAGTTCCGTCTTGCCGGTTCCCGGCTCCCCCTTCACCAGGAGCGGTCGCTCCAGCGCGATGGCCGCGTTGACCGCAACCCTGAGGTCATCAGTCGCGATATAGTCGCTCGTCCCTTCGAAACGCATGTCCGCCTCCCTTTGATGTCTGGCTATAGCGTCTCCCCGCCGGGGGGCAAGGCATCGCCCGCCGCTGAAACCCGCGCGTGACATCCCCGTCAAAGGGCGGTATGTGCAGCCCCGTGGTATCTCCGGCGCGGTGCGCCTCCACCACCAAGGGGGCGGAGCCAGCCGATGCTGAGCGAGGGTGAGCATCCAATGAAACGTGAAATCGTTCTCGAGGCCGATTATACGCCCGCCGATAACGAGCCGTTCATGAACGAGCGTCAGCTCGAGTATTTCCGCCGGAAACTGATCGCCTGGAAGGAATCGCTGCTCGAGGAAAGCCGCGACACCATCTCGGGCATGCAGGAAGGCACCCGGAACATTCCCGACATCGCCGATCGCGCATCCGAGGAAACCGACCGCGCGCTGGAACTGCGCACACGGGATCGCCAGCGCAAGCTCGTCGCGAAGATCGACAGCGCGCTGAGGCGGATCGAGGACGGCTCCTACGGCTATTGCGAGGTGACAGGCGAGCCGATCAGCCTCAAGCGGCTCGACGCCCGCCCGATCGCGACCATGAGCCTCGAGGCTCAGGAGCGCCACGAGCGGAAGGAAAAGGTCTATCGCGACGATCGTTGATCGCGGTCAAGGCGCAGGATGACGGAACGCCGGAGCCTCGCTCCGGCGTTTCGCGTATCGAAGGAGCGGATCATGAACCTGACGAAACGCGATATCGTCATCGCCGGGGGCGGGATCGGCGGCATGGCCGCCGGGCTTGCGCTGGCGCAGCGCGGCGCCCGTGTCACGATCCATGAGCGCCGCGCGGCCTTCGAGGAGGTCGGCGCGGGCCTGCAGATCGGCCCCTCGGGGATGCGGGTGCTCGATGCGCTGGGCCTTGGCGACGCCGTGCGCGCGGTTGGAACATCGCCCGAGGCGATCGTGCTGCGGGACTATCGCGACGGGCGCGCGTTGATGGAGATGCCGCTCGGAGCCGCCGCGGAGAAACGTTGGGGCGCTCCATACCTGCATCTGCACCGCGCCGATCTCCTGTCCCTCCTCGTGGAGGCGGCGGAACGGGCCGGCGTCGCCTTCGAGATGAACTCGAAGGTCACCGGGTTCGAGCATTCGGGGCTCCGGCTGGAGGGCGGCCGCCGCGTCGAGGGCGATTGCGTGATCGCCGCCGATGGCGTGCGCTCGGCGGTGCGCCGCCAGATGTGGGACGGCGAGGAGGTGCGCTTCACGGGGCAGGTCGCCTGGCGCGGGCTGGTGAAGGCCGACCGCTTGCCCGAACCGCTTCCGCCGCAAACCCATCTGATCCTCGGTCCGGGCCGGCACCTCGTCCTCTATCGCCTGCGCGGTGGCGACCTGATCAATTTCGTGGCCGTGGAGGAACGGGAAAACTGGGCGGAAGAGGGCTGGTCACACCCCGACGACCCCGACACCCTGCGCCGCGCCTTCGATGGTTTCGGCGGCCTGGCCCGCCCGGTGCTCGACGCCTGCGAGGAAACCTTCCTGTGGGGCCTTTTCGAGCATCCCCCGCTGCCCCACTGGCGGGAAGGCCACATGGCGGTGCTCGGCGATGCCGCCCATCCCATGCTGCCCTTCCTTGCCGCCGGGGCCGTTTCGGCGCTGGAGGACGCCTGGGTTCTCGCCGCGATGCTGGAGCGGGAAGAGACCGTGACCGCCGCCCTCGCCGCCTACGAGGCGGCCCGCAAGCCGCGCGCGACCCGCATCCAGAAGGAGGCCGCGGGCCAGGCCCGGCTCTACCATCTGCAAGGTCCGCTCCGGCCCTTCGTTCACCTCGGCATGCGGATGACCTCCACCCTGATGCCGGGATTCGCCGCAGCCCGCTTCGACTGGCTCTATGGCCACGACGTGACCATCGGCTAGCACCTTTCCGGCTTCACTGTTCGTCAGGTAGGTCTGCCGGAGGCGCCACGACCGCCCGGAAGGGCCAACGGATGGCTCAAAGCGCGAAGCGTGCGAGGATCGGGACGTGGTCGGATGGTTTCTCCCAGTCGCGGACATGGGCGTCGATCCGGACCTCTTCCATCAGATCTGCCGCCTGCGGCGTCAGGAGAAGATGGTCGATCCGGATCCCGTCATTGCGCTCCCGCGCGCCGCGCTGGTAGTCCCAGAAGGTGTAGAGGCCAGGTGCGGCGGTCGTCGCGCGCAGCGCCTCGGTGTAGCCGAGGTTGAGGATGCGCCGGAACGCCTCCCGCGTCTGCGGCAGGAAGAGCGCATCCTCCTTCCACGCGTCCGGCCGCGCGGCATCCTCGGCCTGGGGAATGACATTGTAGTCACCCGCCAGAACCGCCGGGGTTTCCTCGGCCAGAAGCGCCTCGGCGCGCGCTTGCAACCGTTCCATCCATGCGAGCTTGTAGTCGTATTTCGGCCCGGGCGCGGGGTTGCCGTTCGGCAGGTAGAGGCCACAAACGCGGATCACGCCCGATTTGGCCTCCACATCCGCCTCGATCCAGCGAGCCTGTTCGTCTCCTTCGTCGCCGGGCAGGCCGCGGCGGATGTCGGCCAGCGGGTGCTTCGACAGGATCGCGACCCCGTTGAAGCCCTTCTGGCCATGGGTTTCGACGGTGTATCCGAGATCCTCGATCTCCAGCCGGGGGACGTTCTCATCGACCGATTTCAGTTCCTGGAGAAGCACCACATCGGGCGAGGCTTCCTTCAGCCAGGCCGTCAACTGGCCGATGCGGGCCTTGATCCCGTTGATGTTGAAGCTTGCGATCCACATGGTCCGGCCCTCCGTTCCCGCCCGTGCTAGCCCGCGCGGCGGGGCCGGGCAAGGGGACGCGTCACGCCAGCCAGTCGCGCGCGGCGGCCTCGTCCTCGAAGGTCTCGACGTCGGCATGGGGCAGGAGATGCCCCTCGATCTCCGCGACGCGGCGGATCCAGTCCTCTTCGGAAACGACCGCGATCCGGTCGAGCTTCGCCAGTGCCGAGAAGAGCCGCGGCAGGAACACCAGTTCCACGCCGAGCGCCCCGCCCGTCGGCCAATGCACGTCACGGGCAAGCGCAAGCAGGCGGCCGTTTTCGAGGCCCTCCGCCATCTCGAGGAACTGTTCGAGCGCGGCGCGCATGATCTGCGCGTCGATCTGGCCCTCGATCACCATGGTGATAAGGCCGCTTTCATCCTTGTCGAAGCGCATCGCGTGACCGCCCTCAGATGCTGAAGGATGTGCCGCACCCGCAGGAGGACGTGGCGTTGGGATTGTCGATGGTGAACCGCGCCCCGATCAGCTCTTCGGTGAAATCGATCACGGCGCCGGACAGGAACGGCACGGAGACGGGATCGACGAGCACGCGCTGCCCGTCCTTCTCCAGCACGAGGTCATCGGCCGCCGGGGCATCCTCCAGCCGGATGTCGTACTGAAAACCGGAGCAGCCGCCGCCCTCGACCGCGACGCGAAGCGCCTTGGGCCGCTCCTGCCCGTCATTGATCTCCGCCAGCCGGGCGAAGGCCCGGTCCGAGACTCTGGGGGGGAGGGCGATGTCCATCGTTGATCCCTTCGCGGTATTCATGCGATTGCAGGTCCAAGGTAGACATCGGCTGACCGCCCGACAAGGGAGCGAGACATGACGGCGCCCTATGCCTGCGACCCCGGCGCGAGCCGCGGTCGGCTCCACCCCGAGGAGGAGAGCACCCACCGCACCCCGTTCCAGCGGGATCGCGACCGGATCATCCACTGCTCCGCGTTTCGGCGTCTCAAGCACAAGACTCAGGTCTTCGTCGAGCATGAGGGCGACTATTTCCGCACCCGGCTGACCCACTCCATCGAGGTCGCGCAGGTCGCGCGCACCATCGCCCGGACGCTGGGCCTGAACGAGGATCTGACGGAGGCCGTCGCGCTTGCCCACGACCTCGGCCACACACCGTTCGGCCATACCGGGGAGGATGCGCTGCACGCGCTGATGGCTCCCCATGGCGGATTCGATCACAACGCCCAGGCGATCCGCATCGTCACGGACCTGGAACGCCACTACGCGGACTGGGACGGTCTGAACCTGACCTGGGATACGCTCGAAGGCATCGCCAAGCACAACGGTCCGCTGCTGGCGCCGGACGGATCGGGCGATCTGCATTTCCAGTTGGCCGATTACAACGCGCGCCACGATCTCGAATTGCACACCCACGCAAGCGCGGAAGCGCAGGTCGCCGCGATCTCCGACGATATCGCCTACAACAACCACGATCTGCAGGACGGGCTCCGCGCGGGCCTTTTCACCGATGCCGATATCGCCGAGCTGCCCATCGTCGGCCCGGCCTTCGCGGAGGTGGATCGCCCTTACCCGGGTCTCGATCCCGACAGGCGGCGCCACGAGGCGTTGCGCCGCGTTTTCGGGGTGATGGTGGAGGATGTGCTGGCCGAAAGCCGGCGGCTGCTGGCCGAAAGCGGTGCGCGGAGCGTGGACGGGATCCGCGCCTTGCCGGCGCCCGTGATTCGATTCTCACCGGGCATGTGGGAAAACCTCACGACGCTGCGGGAGTTCTTCTTCGGCCACATGTATCGCCACTGGTCCGTGCGCCGGATGCGGCGCAAGGCCGCCCGTGTCGTCACCGAGCTTTTCGAGGATTTCATGGACGATCCCGGCATGCTGCCCGACGACTGGCGCGAGGCCTGTGTTCACGCGCGCGGGCAGACGGCACAGGCGCGCATCGTGTCGGACTATATCGCCGGGATGACCGACCGCTTCGCGCTCGCCGAACACCGCCGCCTGCGCGATCCCTACACACGTCGCTAGGGGCGGCGACGGCCGGGCTGCCTCCGGCGGACGTATCTGGGGACCCGTGAAACGGGCGGAGCGCGCTACCGGGCCGTCCGGGCCAACGGTATGAGGGCGAGCGCGACCGCGCAGACGAGCGCCGCGATGGAGGCCACGAGGTTGCCGCGTGCGTAGGCTTCGGTGTGGACCGGAAGGCCGAGCGGCATCCCCGCCATGCCGAGATCCCATTGCGCCTGAGCGTAGAGCGCAAGTCCAGCGGCGGCGACGGCGACGAGGGTGAAGAAACGGCGTGGATCGAGGCGCGTGTCCCGCAGTGCAAGCACGAGCCCGCCGAAGATCAGGAATCCGCCCTGGATCGCCCCGTTGAAGGCGTAGACGGTCGAGACGCGCGCGCCGTCCGGGGCGCCCCCGGAAAAGGCATTGGGGGTCGCGAGATAGACGACCATGACGCCAAGCGCGGGCGCGGCTCCGATAACGAGGATCAGGGCGTCGCGTGACCGCCCCTGAAAAAAGGCCGTGGCCGCGATCGCCGCCCAGAGAGCGAGGATGACGGTGCCGAACTGCACTTCGATTCGCGGGTTCTGCCCCACCATGAGAGACAGGAACACGACGCCAAGCGCGATACTCACCCCGAAGGTGACGACGCCGGCGATGGCGCGGGTCGCGGCCCCGATGAGGAGACCGCCGAGAAGACACGTCCCGACGAGCCGCGCGATCTCGCCCGAGATCAGGAGCGTGCGAAACCCGTCTCCGCTCCCATCGAAAAGCTGCAGGCCGGGCAGCGCGAGCTCCGCCCGGGCGATCAGCGCGGGAAGCGCGGAGAGGATCAGGAGCGCGAGCGTCACGATCCTGAGGATACGCCAGGCGCGGCTGTCGGGAAGGGGGCTCTCGATCATCATCAGACGCTTTGCAAATGCCGGGGTTTCTCCCTATGACACCTCTCGCATTTCCAAGGAAGACGCCAATGAACCTGTTCGCGGATATTCATGCCCTCGTGACCGACAGCCTTGCAGCGCTTGCCGCGGAGGGAACGCTGCCCGCTGGCCTCGATACCCGGAACGTGACGGTCGAGCCGCCGCGCGATCCGGCTCACGGGGACATGGCGACCAATGCCGCGATGGTGCTCGCCAAGCCCGCCGGCATGAAGCCCCGCGACATCGCCGATGCGCTTGCCGCGCGGCTTTCCGCCGACCCCCGGATCGAGACGGTCGAGATCGCGGGGCCGGGTTTCCTGAACCTACGGCTCACGGGCGATACCTGGCGCGGCATTCTTCCGCTCGCCCTGGAAGCGGGGGCGGAGTTCGGCCGTTCGGGCATGGGGCAGGGTGCGAAGGTGAATGTCGAATACGTCTCCGCGAACCCGACCGGCCCGCTTCATGTGGGCCACACGCGCGGCGCGGTCTTCGGCGACGCCCTCGCCAGCCTTCTGGCCTTCACGGGGCATCAGGTGACGCGGGAATACTACATCAACGATGGCGGCGCGCAGGTCGATGTCCTCGCCCGCTCCGCCTATGAGCGCTATCGCGAGGCGCACGGGCTGGAACCCCAGATCGCCGAGGGGCTCTATCCCGGCGATTATCTCGTGCCGGTGGGCGAGGCTCTCAAGGCGGAGTTCGGTGACCGGTTCCTCGACAGGCCCGAGGCCGAATGGCTCGACACCATCCGCGCCTTCGCCACCGACCGTATGCTGGAGATGATCCGCGAGGATCTCGACGCGCTCGGCGTGCGGATGGATCACTGGTTCAGCGAAAAGTCTCTCTACGGCACGGGCCGGATCGAGGCGGCGCTGGAGAGCCTCGATTCCAGGGGCCTGATCTATCAGGGCGTGCTCGAGCCGCCCAAGGGCAAGAAGCCCGACGATTGGGAACCGCGCGAGCAGACGCTGTTCCGCTCGACTGCCCATGGCGACGATGTCGACCGCCCGGTGAAGAAATCCGATGGCGGGTGGACCTACTTCGCGCCGGATATCGCCTACCATTTCGACAAGATCGAACGCGGTTTCGACCAGTTGATCGACGTGTTCGGTGCCGATCATGGCGGATACGTCAAGCGGATGAAGGCGGCGGTTTCCGCGCTTTCGGACGGGCGCGTGCCCCTCGATATCAAGCTCTGCCAGCTCGTCCATCTCTACAAGAACGGCGAGCCGTTCCGGATGTCCAAGCGGGCCGGTACCTTCGTGACGCTGCGCGACGTGGTGGAGGAAGTCGGCCCCGACGTCACCCGCTTCGTGATGCTCACCCGCAAGAACGACGCGCCGCTCGATTTCCATTTCGACAAGGTGCTGGAGCAGTCCAAGGACAACCCCGTCTTCTATGTGCAATACGCCCATGCGCGGGTGCATTCGGTGCTTGGCAAGGCCGGGCTCGGCGACGATGCGGGGCAGGGGGCCGACCTGGCACGACTGGATCATCCCGACGAACTGGCGCTGATCCGCAAGATCGGGGAATGGCCGCGCCTTGTCGAGCAGGCCGCGGAGCATCACGAGCCGCACCGGATCGCCTTCTTCCTCTACGATCTCGCCAGCGCCTTCCACGCCCTGTGGAACAAGGGCAATGACGAGCCGGGCCTGCGCTTCATCATCGAGGATGACACCGGGCTGACGGCAGCGCGCGCCGCGCTCATCCGCTCCGTCGCGGTTGTGATTGCGGCCGGTCTTGGTATCCTTGGTGTCACGCCGTTGAAAGAGATGCGCTGACGCATCCGCGGCGCCCGATATTTCGGGGTTGGAGCAGTCGCCTCCACAATATACAGTGTGAGGCGTCAACAACAGGCGAGACCCATGCGCGACATGGCGTCAGAGGATTCGGAAATCGCGGCAACGCCGGTGCTGGTCACCCTCGGGCGGTGGGCGGGTGCGCTTGTCTCCCTCGCTCTCGTTGTGGCGATCGCGCTGTGGTCGTGGGATCTCTATACGCGCGATGTGTCCGAGATCCCGGTGATCCGGGCGGAGCGTGGTGAGATGCGGATCGAGCCACCCGATCCGGGCGGACGGGAGTTCCCGAACCAGGGCCTGGAGGTCAACCGCATCGTCGGTGGTGCGCCGCCAGCCACGCCCGACGATGTCGAGGTCGCGCCGGCACCCGCGGATCCGGCGCCCGAGGATCTTCCGAACGGCGCGATTTCGCCGGGCCTTCCACGGATCGAGGCCCCCGTCCCGGCGCTGCCCGGCGCGGAAGGCGAGCCTGCCCCCGCGCAGGCGGAACCGGCGGAGGAGGCCATCGCCCTGCCAGTCGACGAGGATGCCTCGCCCCATGCGCCGGTGGTCAGTCTTGCGCCCCGCGCACGCCCCGATGGGCTGACGACGACGCTCGCGCCCGCTGGTCCGCCGGCTGCCGCCCCCGTGGAGGTCGACAGCGTCGCGCCGGGGACGCCCCTCATCCAGCTCGGCGCCTGGCCGAGCGAGACGGTCGCGATCCTCCAGTGGGACCAGGTGATCTCCGACAACGGTGATATCCTCTCCGATCGCCAGCGCTACATCGAGCCGGTCAATTCGGGCGGATCGACCCTGTTCCGGCTGCGCGCCGTCGGCTTCGGCTCACGGGCCGAGGCGCAGGCGACCTGTGTCGCCCTCGCGGCGCGGGGTGTGGACTGTATCCCGGTGGTGCAGCAATGACCGCGCGCGCCCTCATCATCGACCCGCCGGGCACGCGCCTGACGCAGGCGGATCGAACCTTCCTTCGAGAGAGCGATCCCTGGGGCTTCATTCTGTTCGCCCGCAACATCGAAACGCCTGAGCAGGTGGCCCGTCTGACTGCGGAGCTGCGCGACAGCGTTGGGCGCGATGCGCCCGTTTTCCTCGACCAGGAAGG
>JBMYPI010000068.1:0-10736 GCA_049600155.1 Rubricella sp. | reverse complement strand
TCGAACGCCTCAACGAGGTGGCCGTTGCACGGGGGGTTCGCGCGCCCGTGGCCCTGCGCGTCAACCCGGACGTGGACGCACGCACCCACGAGAAGATCACCACCGGCAAGGCCGAGAACAAGTTCGGCATTGCCTGGGAGCGCGCGCGGCCGACCTATGCCCGCGCAGCGGCGCTGCCGGGCATCGAGATCGTCGGCGTCGATGTCCATATCGGCAGCCAGTTGACGGGGCTCCAGCCCTTCGAGGCCGCCTTCACAAAGGTCGCCGAACTGACCGAACAGCTGCGCGCCGATGGTCACGATATCCGCCGGATCGATCTTGGCGGCGGCCTCGGCATTCCCTATCGCAACGCGAACGAGGCGCCGCCGCTGCCGTTCGACTACGGGCAGGTGATCCGCCGCACCGTCGGCCATCTGGGCTGCGAGATCGAGATCGAGCCGGGCCGCCTGATCGCCGGAAACGCGGGGCTGCTGGTTTCATCGGTCATCTACGACAAGCAGGGGGAGGGGCGGCGTTTTCTCATCCTCGATGCGGCCATGAACGATCTGATCCGCCCGGCGATGTATGATGCCTGGCACGATATCGTTCCGGTGGAGGAACCCGAACCGGGCAAAGAGCGTGTGGCCTACGACATCGTGGGCCCGGTGTGCGAATCGGGCGACACTTTCGCGAAACAGCGCGAAATGGTGCCGGTCGCACCCGGCGCACTCGTCGCGTTTCGCTCCGCCGGCGCCTACGGTGCGGTCATGGCGTCGGAATACAATTCCCGCCCGCTGATCCCCGAAGTGCTGGTGAAGGGCGATCACTTCGCCGTGGTGCGCGCGCGCCCGACCTTTGACGAGATGATTTCCCGCGATACCATCCCCGAATGGTTGTCGGAGTGAGACCCTGCTCCGGCCCCGGCCGGAGGATGCATGACCGAGCCTGAACTCGACGCCGAAGCCCGCGCCCGCCTGCGCCGGACGCTCGCTCTCACGCGGGCCGGCATGGCCGTGGAACGGGCGGCGCGCGCCTTCTGGCCGCTCTGGGCCTTCGGGGGGATCGCCTATGCCGCCTGGGCTTTCGGCGCGTGGCGGCTTCTGGAGGGCGTCGGGCCGCTCGTTGCGGTGATTCTGCACGGGACGGTCGCGCTCCTCCTCGTCGCTTGGGGACTTCGCCATTTCAGGAGCCCAAGCGCAGCCGAGGCACTGGCGCGGGTCGACGCGCGCGTTCCGGGCCGCCCCCTTGCCACGCTCGAAGACACCCTCGCCGTCGGCACCGGCAATCCCGGTGCGGAAGCGCTCTGGCAGGCCCATCGCCGCCGCATGGCGGCAGAGGCGGCCGCGCGGGCCGATGCGGTGCCTCCCGATCTGAAAATGTCGAACCGTGACCGCTACGGCCTGCGCCTCGTCGCCGCCATCGCCGTTGTCATGGCGCTCCTCTTCGCCCGGGATGTCGAGACGGGCGGTGCGGCTGTCGGCCTCGGCGGAGGTGTGGAGACGCAGGTGGTCAATACCGGCCCTGCATACGAAGGCTGGGTTTCTCCCCCGTCCTATACGGGTCGACCGACCCTTCAGCTCATCGACCTTGCCGAGCGCGGGGGGGCTGTGGAGATCCCGGCGGGCTCGCGGATCACGCTGAGGGTCTATGGCGAAGGCGATGCCGCGCTCGACCAGTCGCTCTCGGGCGCCGAAACCGTGCTCGTCGAACAGGCGCCGGGCATTCGCGATGCCGTCTTCACCGCCGAGCGGTCTGGCACGCTCGCCTTGTCCGATCCGGCGGGTGTCGAGACGGAATGGTCCTTCACCGTGCTGGCGGACACACCGCCCGAACTGGCCGAGGGGCCCGAGCTTGTCCGCGCCCGTTCGGGCGCGACGGAGCTTCTTTACGGCGCGTCGGACGATTACGCGGTGTCCAGCGTGACCGCGACGATCGCGCTCGATCTTGCGCGCGTCGACCGCCGGCACGGCCTCGCGCCCGAACCGGCGGAGCAGGAACCGCTGACCATTGAACTGCCGCTTCCCCTGTCCGGCGATCGCGACGATTTCGAGGAATCGCTGATCGAGGATTTCTCGGAGCATCCTCTCGCGAGCCTGCCGGTAACGGTGACACTCGAGGCGATGGACGCCGCCGCGCAGGAAGCCGTGCCGCTTGCCTTCGGGGCCGAACTGCCGCGCCGTGGGTTCTTCGACCCGCTGGCCCGTGCTGTCGTGGAACAGCGCCGGGATCTCCTGTGGACAACCGCGAATGCCGAGCGGGTCTCGCGCCTGTTGCGGGCGTCGACCTATCTCGCCGATGATCTCGATGTGCCGCCGGGGGCCTATCTGGCGCTCCGCTCCGCCATCTCCCGCCTCGATATCGCGATCGAGCAGGGCACAGTGGAGCGCGATCTCGACGAGCTTGCTGGGCTTCTGTGGGAGGCTGCCGTGCTGATCGACGGCGAATCCCTCTCCGATGCGGAGGCGGCGCTTCGCCGGGCGCAGGAACGGCTTTCGAACGCTCTCGAACAGGGCGCGAGCGACGAGGAAATCGCGGAACTGACCGAGGAACTGCGCGAGGCGATGCGCGACTACATGGACCAGCTCGCCCGCGAATTCGCCGAGAACCCCGACCGCGAGATGGCCGAAGCCCCCGAAATGGACGGGCCGACGATGGATGCCGGCGATCTCGAGGAGCTTCTCGACCGGATCCAGGAACTGTCCGAGGCCGGCGAAACGGAAACCGCGCAAGCCCTTCTCGAACAGCTCCAGCGGATGCTGGAAAACATGCAGATCACCGAGGGTGGCCCGGGTCGGCCCGGCGAGGGCGGGCCGCAGGAAGGCCTTCAGGACATGCTCCGCGAGCAGCAGGACCTTGCAGACGAGAGCTTCCGCGAGTTGCAGCGCGAGTTCCGTGAACGTATGGGCCAGGGACGACCCGGACAGGACTCGCAGCCCGGTCAGGGCGAAAGCGGGGAAGGTGGCGACCAGCCGCAGACCGGCGGCGAGGGTATGGCGGGGCTCGCGGATCGGCAGGAGGCCCTCCGGGAACTGCTGGACGATCTGCGCGGCGGCCTTCCCGATGCGGAAAGCGAGGCCGGCGAGGAAGCCCGGCGCGCGCTCGAAGAGGCGGAAGACCGCATGGGCGGCGCCCGCGACGCCCTGCGCGACGGCGACGGAACCCGCGCGCTGGATGAACAGGCCGGCGTGATGGACGCGCTGCGGGAGGGGCTGCGGCAACTCGATTCCGAGGCGCGGCAGGCCCGTGGACAAGCCGAGGAAGGCGAAGCCACTGCCCAGGGCGATCCCGAGGGACGGCGCGATCCGCTCGGCCGCCCCGCCGGGGCGAATGGTGAGCTCGGCGGCGCCGATACCCGCGTGCCGGATGCCGATGCGATCGGGCGTTCGCGCGAACTGCTCGATGAGCTGAGGCGGCGCCTGGGGGAGCGGCAGCGATCCGATGAGGAACTGGACTATCTCCGCCGCCTGCTGGAGCGGTTCTGACGGTCTAGCCCCCTGTCCGCCTCGTTAGACGCGCGGCCACGCGGCCGAGAAGCCCCATGCGCTTCGTTGCCTTCGCATATTTCTTCGCGAGGAAGGGGATGTCCGCGCGCATCTGCGCGGCCAGCGGCGCGACCCTGCACAGGAAGACATGGTCCCGGGTCCGCTGGCCCGCATGCTCGATGAGCCAGATCTCCATCCGTGCCCAGCCCTCCGGCGCCGCGGGGGTCGCGGTGATCTCCACTGCCCCAGGTTCGCCCCGGAGGTGGATCCTTGCCGGCCGGCCTTCCACAAGAGCCTCCTCGAAACCCTCGATCTCGCTGAAGTGATCGCCCCAGACGAGGCTGAACGCATAGCAGGAACCGAAGGTCGGCCCCGCAGTGACGCAGATATCCGCCCAGCCGGATTCCCAGTCCTCCAGGTGGATCGAGACGGTCTCGATACGCGCGATATCCCCGGTCATGTTCCGTCACCCACCCATGCCACCGAACGAAAAAGGGGCACCCCACGGTGCCCCCTCACGATCCCTCCGGACACTCCTATCAGCCGAGAAGACCGGTCACGAGGTTCTCGACGCTGCGGCGAAGTGCGTCGACGCCCGAGACATAGGCTTCCAGAACCGGCTGTGCCTGCGGCGCGCTTTCGGCGATGGTCGGGGCCATCAGGTAGACGCCTGTCGCGATCGCGAACACCAGGACGGCCATGGCGAAACCCATGGGGGCGCGGGATTTGCGCCGTGGCGCGGCCGCCGCTTCCTCCGCGACGGCGGCTGCCCCCGGCATCGGCATCGCGGTGACGGAGGCACCGTCGGGCCGCGGCGGCCGTTCCCGGCGCGGACGGCGGCGGCGGCGCCCGGCGGCCGTCATGTCCATCGGATCGCCTTCGACGATGTCCTCTTCCGACGGCGCGTTCGCTTCTTCCTTCTCGATGAGCGTGCGCAACTCGTCGAGCACATCATCATCCGGCGCTTGCGGCCGTTCGCCCTCGATCATGTCATTGTCGCCCAGTGGGCGGTGTTCGTCGAGATTGGCGATCGTGGCGCCGGCCGTTTCGATCGCCTCACCCTCACCGTCGGTCGTCCCGCTGTCCGGCAGGGGCGGGATCGCGGTGTCTTCCGGTGACGCGTCGAGGCGCGTGACGTTGTCGAGATCGGCCTCCGCTTCCGTCGTTTCCGGCGTATCCCCGGTCGGTTCGACCCGCTCGCTCAGGATCTGCCTCAGATCGTCGAGTCCGTCCGCCCCGCTTTCCTGCGGTTCGGCCGGGGCCGTGTCCGAGGCTATCCGTTCGCTCCAGTGGCCGGGCGGGTCCATCGCGTCGGCCGCGGAGGGCGCTGCACCGGGGAAGGCGACCGTTTCGGCCGTGTCGGCGTCTGCGCCCTCGGGCATCTGAAGCCAGCTTTCGTGGCATCGACCGCACTGGACCGTGCGGCCCCTCGCCGGGATCGCATCGGCCGGGACCGCATAGCGCGACCCGCAATTCGGACAGATCAATTGCATGTTTCACCCCCTGCTCGACCGTGAAGCGACCGCGCCTCACACCACGCCGCTCCGCCGCTTTTCCAATTTGTAACCGGACAATCCGGCGATGCCTAGCCCGAGGGCGTTGTGCGGCACGGCGCGATCTGCAATTGATTGCGCGTCCGGAAAGCGGGGGAGCGCTTGATCGAATTCCGCAAAGCCAGTTTCGCCTACCGTCGGGACAACATCCTGACGGGCCTCGATATCTCCTTCGAGGAAGGCTCCTTCCATTTCCTCACCGGCCCGTCCGGCGCGGGCAAGACCACCTTCCTGCGCATGTGCTACATGGCGCATATCCCGACCGCGGGCGAAATGCGATTTCGCGGCCGGGACGTGCGTGTCTTCGAACGGGAGGAGATCGCCCGGCACCGCCGGACGATCGGCGTGATGCATCAGAACTGCGTCTTCCTCGATCACCTCACGGTCGCGGAGAATGTCGCCCTTCCCCTTCTCGTCGCCGGCGTGATGGACGACGCGCGCCGCCGCGATCTCGCCGATCTGCTCGATTGGGTCGGCCTCGACCACCAGGCCGGCGCCCGCCCGGCTGAGCTTTCGGGCGGCGAACGCCAGCGCGCCGCGCTCGCCAGGGCCGTCATCGTTTCGCCCGATATCATCATTGCCGACGAACCGACCGGCAATCTCGATCGCGAGATGGCGCAGAAGGTGTTGATGCTGCTGGCCGAACTCAACCGCCTCGGCAAGGCCGTGATCGTCGCGACGCACGATCTGGAACTGATCCGATCCGCCAAGACGATGGTGCAGGCCCGCATTCTGCGCCTCAGGGGCGGGCAACTTCAGATCGCCGGGGCCGACCTGTGAGTGGCCCCCTGTCCATCGTTTCCCAGCCCGAGCGCACGACCGAGCGGATCGTTCCCGCAACGGGTCTGGCAGCCTGGCTCACCGCGTTGACGGCGTTTGCGATGGCCGCCCTCGCCGTCGCGGCGCTTTGCGCGACCTTCGCCGCCGGACGACTGGCGGAGCGCTGGTCTTCCGAACTCGCCCGCGCGGCTACTGTCGAGATCGCGGCGACCGCGGCCGATCCCGCGGCGGAGGCCGCCGCCGCGCTCGCGGTTCTGGAGCAGACCGCGGGCATCGCTTCGGCGCGGATGCTGACGGAGGCCGAGCAATCCGCGTTGCTGGCACCCTGGCTCGGCGCGGATCTGCGCCTCGAACGCCTGCCCGTGCCGATACTGATCGTGATCGAGGAAACGCCCGCCGGCCCCGATCGGGATACCCTTGCCCTTCGGCTCGCTGCCGAGGCGCCGGCGGCGCGCTACGACGATCATGGGCGTTGGCGAAGGCCGATGATCGAAGCGGCGAACATGCTGGTCTACGTCGCGGGCGGGGCGCTCCTGCTCATCCTCGCGGCGACGGCCGCGATGGTGACGCTTGCCGCGCGGGCCGCGATGGCGGCGAACGCCCAGGTGATCGGTGTGCTTCGCCTCATCGGTGCGACGGACCGTTTCATCGCCCGCGCCTTCGTGCGCCGTTTCACGGCCCGGACACTTCTCGGTGCGCTTGCCGGAACCGTCGTCGCGGCGCTGGCTTTCGCGGCGCTTCCGCGGGTCGAGACGGAGGGTGCCTTCGCCACCGGACTCGCGCCGGTCGGGGCGCAATGGGCGCTGCTCGTGATCGTCCCGTTGCTCGCGGGGCTCACCGCCTGGCTCGCGACACGCGCCTCCGTCGCGCTCGTTCTGAGGGATCTGGAGGAAGCCTGATGACCCTTTTGCGTTCGCTCGTGTTCGATGCGTTCTTCTATTCCCTGATGCTGGTGATGGGGATCCTCTGCCTTCCGCTCGCGATCTCGGGCAAGAAGGGCACATACTGGTCCATCCATGCCTACACGACGATCGTTCTTGCGGCCTTGCGCCTCATCTGCGGGCTGAGAACGGAGGTCCGGGGCACGCCGCCCACGGGCGAGGCGATCGTCGCCTCCAAGCACCAGTCCTTCCTCGATATCCTGATCCTCGCGAACGTGCTGCCCGAGCCGAAATTCGTGATGAAGAAATCCCTGCGCTGGGCGCCGATCCTCGGATTCTACGCGATGCGGATGGGATGTGCGCCGGTGGATCGGGGCAAGAAGGGCCGCGCCGTTCAGCAGATGGTCCAGGGCATCGGCAGGAGTCGGGCTGATGGCGGACAGGTCATCATCTATCCCCAGGGCACGCGCCTCGCCCCCGGCGTGAAGGCGCCCTACAAGGTGGGGGCAGGCGTTCTCTACCAGTCCTTCGGATTGCCCTGCGTGCCGGTGGCGACCAATGCCGGGCTGTTCTGGGGGCGGATGAGCCTCTACCGGCGGCCCGGCCTCGCGGTGGTCGAGTTCCTCGACCCGATCGAGGCCGGTCTCGACCTGCGCAGCTTCATGACCCGTCTGGAAGGAGAGATCGAAACGGCCTCCGACGCGCTGCATGAGGAAGGCATGGTGATCCGGGAAGGGCGCGGCTAGGCCAGCCCGAAGCCCGTCAGCCGAGGCCCTGCGAACCCATCTTCAGGTATTTCTCGCGTCGCTCGCGGCGCAACGTGTCGCCGTCCTTGCCATCGAGCTCCTTCAGCATCTCGGCGAGTGCCTTGCCGACGGTCCGGATCGTGGTGTCCCGATCGCGCTGCGCGCCGCCGACGGGTTCGCGGATGATCCGGTCGATCACGCCCAGTTGCTTGAGGTCCTGCGCGGTGAGTCTCAGCGCCTCGGCCGCCTCCCGCATCTTCTCGGCATCCTTCCACAGGATCGAGGCGCAGCCTTCGGGGCTGATGACAGAATAGATCGAGTGTTCCAGCATCGCGAGCCTGTCCGCCGTCGCGAAGGCGACGGCGCCGCCCGAACCGCCTTCGCCGATCACAACGGAAACGAGCGGCACGCGGATCGAGAGGCATTTCTCCGTCGAGCGCGCGATCGCCTCGGACTGGCCGCGCTCCTCGGCGCCCTTGCCGGGATAGGCGCCGGGCGTGTCGACGAGCGTGATCACCGGCAGGCCGAACCGGTCGGCCATGTCCATCAGGCGAACCGCCTTGCGATAGCCCTCCGGCCGCGCCATGCCGAAATTGCGGGCGATGCGGGTGGCTGTGTCGTGGCCCTTCTCATGCCCGATCACGACCACCGGGCGATCGTCGAGCCGCGCGAGCCCACCCATCACGGCCTGGTCCTCGGCGAAGTTCCGATCCCCGGCCAGCGGGGTGTACTCGGTGAAGAGCGCCTCGATATAGTCGCGCGTGTGCGGCCTGCCGGGGTGGCGGGCGACCTGTGTCTTCCGCCAGGGCGTGAGGTTCTTGTAGAGATCGGCGAGCATCGTGGCGGCCTTCGCGTCAAGCGCGGCGGCCTCCGACTTGACGTCCATCTCCTTGTCCTGTTCGGCCAGTGCGCGGAGTTCCGCCGCCTTGCCTTCGATCTCGGCAAGCCCCTTTTCGAAATCGAGATAGCTCTGCATCGCCCGTCCTGACCCCCGGTTGCGTTGACGGTGATATAATGAGAACCGGGGCAGGGTTGCAACGCGGGAAGGGGGAGACGTGCCGGAGCCGAAGCTTGAACGGGTCGAGGGGTATCGCGCCGGCGTAATCGCGGGAATGATCCGCCTGCACATGCGGACATACGGGCCCGAATGGGGTTTCGGAGCCGGGTTCGAGGCGCTTCTGGCCAAGGAGATGGGCCTTTTCGTCGACCGCTACGACGCGCGGCGCGACTTCTTCGTGACCCTCTGGCGCGATGGCGACCCCTGCGCGAGCCTGGTGATAGACGGGGCGAAACCGATGCGCGCGCATCTGCGCTGGTTCGTCGTGGACCAGGCCCTGCGCGGATCGGGGGTGGGCCGAGCCCTTCTGGAGGAGGCGCTCGCCTTCGTCGATGCCCGTGGCGTGCCGACGACCTATCTCACCACCTTCAAGGGCCTCGATGCCGCGGCGAAGCTCTACACCGATACGGGGTTCAGCGTGATCCGTTCGGAAGCGGAGGATCGCTGGAAGGGCGGTGTCAGCGAACAGATGTGGGAGAGGCCCCGGCCCAAGCGGGCGCAGGGCCTCTGAGGGTCGTGGCTCAGGCCGCCGGTGCGAGCGGGACGCAGACCTCCGTCAAGAGGTCGTCCGGCGCGGTTTCGGTCGGGCTGTTGAGATAGATCTCGTAGACCGGTGCATCGCCGGGCACCTCGCCCGTCTCCTGCAGCCACGTGCCGTAAAGGTGATCATAGGCCGCCTGAAGGCCCGCATAGGGCCCCTTGTAGCGCAGGACGGCCGTTCGCCCGCCGGGCAGGCTCACCGGTTCGAGCCCCTCCGGCGTGGCGGCGCCATCGAGGATCGCCCCGGCATGGGCGCGAAGATCCTGCGCCGCCGTGACCGACGGGTCGTCGTAGTAGACCCCGATCATGCCGCGCACGTGCGGCCACAGATCGCGCGCCGCGAGGATCGGGCCGAGGCTGCCGAAGGCGCGGCCGATCTCGGGATAGGGGCCGCGATAGGGAAGGGCCGCCAGAGCGCGCGGCGGCTCGTTGCGGATATCGACGGGAAACATCGGGTATTCTCCTGGTTCGGGTTTCGGGAAGGGGGCGCGCAGATCGCGCCTTTCGCGAAACCGGGCCGGAGACATGCCGTAGGCCTGCCCGAAGGTGCGGATGAAGCTGGGAACATTGGGATATCCCACATCCGCGGCGATGCGGGCGATCGGCCTGTCCGTCTGGACGAGCCAGACCGCCGCGCGATGCATCCGCACCGCGCGCACCACATCCGTCACGCTGCGGCCCATCACGCCCTTGAAGACGCGGCTCCAGTGGAACCGCGAAAGCGCCGCTACCTCGGCCAACCGGTCGAGGGAGAGTTCCTCGTCGGGGTGGTCGTGGATGTGGTCGAGCACCCTGAGGATGCGTTTCTCGTGATCGGCCATCGCCTGCACCTTTCCGGTTTCGCAGGGATGGTCTGGCACGGGGCCGGTTTGCATGTCTTGCTGATCTGGCGCGTTCAGCCCGCGATCATCTCCGCCTGTTTGACGATCACCTGCGCCTGGCGGATCGAGGCGAGATCGACGAGGCGGCCCTTGTAGACGGCGGCGCCCGCGCCGTCCTTCTCGGCCTGCTCCATCGCGGCGAGGATCTCGCGCGCCTCGGTCACCTGCGCCTCGGACGGCGTGAAGACCTCGTTGGCGAGCGCGACCTGCTTGGGGTGGATCGCCCATTTGCCGACCATGCCGAGCGTGGCGGAGCGGCGCGCCTGTGCGATGTAGCCCTCGTCGTCGGAGAAATCCCCGAAAGGCCCGTCCACGGGAAGAAGACCGTGGGTCCGGCAGGCGGCGACGATGGCGACCTGCACGGCGTGCCAGGGATCGGCGATGACCTTGGCGCGGGGTGCGTCCCCGTCGCGATCCTCGATCATGTAGTAATTCGCCTGCGTGCCGCCGATGCCGGTGGTCTGCATTCCCATCGACGCGGCATAATCCGCCGCGCCGAGGCTCATCGCCGCCATGCGCGGGGAGGAGGCCGCGATCTCCTCGACATGGGCAAGGCCCGCCGCCGTCTCGATGATGACCTCGAAGGTGATCCGCTTCCTGCGGCCTTTCGCGGCCTCGATGGCGCTGACGAGCGCGTCGACCGCGTAGATATCCTTCGCGTTGCCGGCCTTGGGGATCATGATCTGGTCGATCCGATCCCCGGCCTGCTCCAGCACCTCGACCACATCTGCATACCAGTAGGGCGTGTCGAGCCCGTTGATCCGCACGCTGAGCGTCTTTGTTCCCCAGTCGATATCGTTGATCGCCTCGATGATGTTCTTGCGCGCGGCCGGCTAT
>JBMYPI010000067.1:0-10798 GCA_049600155.1 Rubricella sp. | reverse complement strand
TCAGCTCACGCCGCTGATCGGCATCCGCAATGGATTGCGCCTGCTCCAGAAGCGCGTCGAATTCCGGATCGTTGAGGCCCGTCTCGTTCCACGCCACGCCGGATTTGTATGCGAGCGCGAGCACCTGCACGCCGAGCGGGCGCCCGTTCCACGCGGTGGTCGAGAACGGATAGACGAGCCAGTCGTTCCAGAATGTCGCGCCGGGGATCACCGTGCGGCGCACGTTCATGCCCGCATCGCGCATCTGCTGGGCGATCGCGTCCATCGTGTTCTGTTCCCAGTCAACGTCGATGGAGATCAGCTCGAACTCGGTATCGGCGTGGCCCGCTTCCTCCAGAAGCGCCATCGCGGCTTCGGGATCACGGCCCGGATAGCCGATATCGGCGTATTCGGGGTGCATCGGGCCGACATGGTGATTTTCGGCCATCTGACCGGCGTTGTTGTAGCCGAATTCCAGAACGGCGGCGTTGTCCACCGCGAGCTGGATCGCGTTGCGCACGCGGACGTCGGTGTAGGGCTCCTGGTTGACGTTCATCCGCGCGCACAGCGTGTTCGCGGTCGCCACTTCGGAGCCTTTCAGGCCCAGATCATCCATGATCGAGACCTGATCGGTGAAGGTCTCGTAGTTCATGTCGATCTCTTCGGCCTCGAACGCGTTCACGGTCGCGCCCGGATCGGTGCCGTAATCGTAGATCTCGATCGCGTCGAGCGGCGCGGTGCCGCCCCACCACTCGCCCTCGCGGCGCGTCAGGATGCAAAGCTCACCCACCCGCAGCTCCTCGAGCTGGTAGGGGCCGGTGCCGATGATGCCCTCGGACAGCTCGGTCGACCCGTCGAAGGACCGGTGCACGATCAGGGAGGGGTAATCCGCCATGCCCGGGATCAGGGTGATATCGGGGTAGGAGGGATTGATCTGCACGGTATAGTCGTCGAGCGCGACGATGGCGCCTTCGCGGGCGCGGTTCGTCTCTGGGTCGATCAGGGAGGCCATGCGCGTCGCCATCGAGTTGCCCTCGACATCGGCCTCGCACCAGCGCTCGAAATTATGCACGACATCCTCTGCCGTGAACGTGTCGCCGTTCGACCAGGTCACGCCCTGGCGGATGTTGAGGGTGAACTGGGTCGCGTCTTCATTGGCTTCCCAGCTTTCCAGAAGCCAGGGCTCGAAGGTGAAATCGCGGGTGTAGCGGACGAGGTTCTCGAGCGAGCCGCGCGCCTGGTTGCCCATCTCCGACCAGTCGAAGATCCGCGGATCGACCATCTGGCGCACGTTCTGCTGAACGCGCAGCGTGCCGCCGATCTTCGGTTCGGCATGGGCTTCCGCGCGGGCAGGTGTCGCGCCGATCAGGCTGTAGGCGGTGGCCGTGGTCGCGCCGAGCGCGGTCGCCATCGCGAGGAACTCGCGGCGCTCCAGCGTTCCTTCCTTCACCTCGCGGGCGAGAGCGCGCACGCGCGCGGGAAGCGGCTTTCCTGTGACGGTTTCCTTGGTCATCGAAGTCTCCCTGTATGGTAGCTCTGCCCGCGACGCGGACGATTTCTAGAGGCGCATGACCACATGGCGCGGACGAGCCGGCCAGCGATCAGACATATCGGGTTCGCGCCAAAGGTTCAGACGAAGAACCCCGCCGTCAACAGCAACATCCGCACAGTGAAACGGATTTCACACAACAGAAACGGCCTTTGCGTGTTTTCGGCGCAAATGCCGCCCCCTTCAGCACAGGATAAGGCGTTCGAGGCATCTGAAATGCCAGGTATCCGCCCAACGGCTCTCCGGCGCGGGTGACAGCCCGCCGATCTCGCGCAGGAGAATCGGGAGCGCGATGGCGATCTCCAGCCGCGCGAGCGGCGCACCGACGCAGAAATGCGCGCCCGCCCCGAAGGCGATCTGGGGGCCGGTCGTGCGCCCCGGGTCGAAGCGGTCGGCATTCGCGAAGACCCGCTCATCGCGGTTCGCGCTGCCAAGAAGCAGGCCGACGCGATCGCCCCGCGCGAAACGATGCCCGAAAACCGTCACGTCCTCCATGGCGTAGCGCGCGAAGAAATGCAGCGGCGGTTCGAAGCGGAGCACCTCCTCGGTCAGCGCGTCGGGGTCCGCCTGTCGCGCCCGTTCCGTGAGCCCGCGGGCGGTGATCGCGTGCAGCCCGTTGGCCAGACCGTGGACGGTCGCCTCGTGCCCGGCATTGAGAAGCAGGATGCAGGTCGTGACGAGTTCGTCGGTCGTCAGGCGCGCGCCGTTCTCCTCCGCCGCGATGAGGGTGGAGATCAGATCGTCGCCCGGCGCCCCGCGGCGGCGTTCGATATGGTCGCGCATGTAGCGGGCGAACGCGGTCGCGGCAGCCACCGCGCGATCCTCGACGGCCCTGTCGCGGCGGACCTGGTACATCGCCACCATGTCGTGCGACCAGGTCAGCAGATCCGGCGCGTCCGCTTCCGGCACGCCGAGGAGGCGGCAGATGACCCGGACGGGGATCGGTTCGCAGACGGCGCGGACAAGATCCACGCCCGGTTCCAGCGCGGCCGCCGCCTCCCGCGCGATGGCCTCTATATCGGCGCGCATCGCGGCCACCCGCCGGGAAGTGAAGGCCCGAACGACCAGCCCGCGAAGCCGGGTGTGCCGGGGCGGCTCCAGTTCCAGCATCGAGTGCGCCTCGATATCGTAGAAGGGCTTCAACCGCTCGGGCACCGGCTCGGGAAACGGGTTTTCACGGCCAAAACGCCGGTCGCGCAGGAGCGCGTTCACCACCCCGTGCCGCGCGGCGACGGGCATCCCCATCTCCTGCCAGAAAACGAGATCGCCAAGCGTCCTGAGCCGCGCGAAGGCGGAATAGGGATTCCGAACGAATTCGGGTTCCCGCGGATCCTGGCGGAAGTCGGGCAAGGTCATGCAAGCGCCTGTTCGAGATCGGCGATCAGGTCGCCGGGATCCTCCATGCCGATGGACAGCCGCAAGAGGTTCGGGGCGACGCGGCTCTCGGGCGGCTCCACCGCGATGCGGTGCTCGATGAGGCTCTCCACCCCGCCAAGGGATGTGGCCGGCAGGAATACAGCGCAGCGGGTGGCGGCGCGGCGCGCGGCCTCCTCGCCGCCCTTCACGAGGATCGAGAGCATCCCGCCGAACCCTTCCGTCATCTGCCGCGCGGCGACGGCGTGACCCGGATGGGAGGGCAGGCCGGGATAGAGCACCCGCTCGACCTTCGGATGCCCCTCGAAATGCCGGGCGATGGCGAGCGCCGTCTCGCTCGCCCGCCGGAAACGGACGGGCAGGGTGCGCATCCCCCGGATCAGGAGCCACGCCTCGAAGGCGGGCAGGGCCGTGCCCTGAAGCGTCCGCACGAGGCGCATCTCCTCCCAGGCCGCATCGGTGCGGCGGGTCGCGATCACGCCCGCCGTGATGTCGGAATGCCCGTTGAGATACTTGGTGGCGGAATGGAACACGATATCGGCGCCGAGGCTTAACGCCTGCGTCGTGACCGGCGGGGAGACGGTGCAATCGGCCACGAGGATCGCACCAGCCCCGTGGGCGGCATCGGCCGCTGCGGCGATGTCGATCACGTCCCAGTTGGGGTTGGTGGGCGACTCAACCCAGAGGATCCGGGTGTGCCCCGGCCGGATGGCTTCTTCGAGAGCACCCCGGACGGTCGCGTCGAAGAAGGTCACGTCGATCCCCCGCAGCGCCGCCATGCGCCGCAGCCAGCTTGCACCGCCATGATACATCACCTCCGGCGCGGCGACGTGGTCGCCTGTCCTGAGTGTCTCGAACACGGCGACGATGGCCGATTGCCCGGAATTGAAGAGCATCGCCGCCTCCGCCCCCTCGACCGAGGCGACCACGGCTTCGGCCTGATCGGTGGTGGGGGAGCCGTCGCGGGCATAGATCTGCCGCCCCATCGGCGCGTAGTCCGGCCCCCGCGCGAAGGTGCTCGACGGCTCGATGCCGGGCACGACGCCGCCGTGCTCGGGGTGGATATAGTGCAGCGCCTGGGCGAGCCGCGTGTCGGGATGCTTTGGATCGTTCGTCATGGCGCGATCCTTTCCCCGTTCCGGGGCTCAGCGCAAGCTCACCTGATAGGCCGTTCTTTTCGTCCGCACCCAGGTTTCCCGCGCCTCCACGATCCTGCCCGAAAGATCGAAGGCCACGCGTTCGACGAAAAGCACGGGCGCGCCTTCGGGCAAGTCCAGCGCCCGGGCGATCGGCTCTGGCGCGCCAGTGGCCGAAAGCCTGTCCTCGGCATGGGAGATCGAGACGCCGAACCGCTGCTGGAAAAGCGGATAGAGCGCCTCGGCAAGCGGGCTGTCTTCCGGCGCGATCGGCAGCAGGCCCGCGTCGAGATAAATGTCCTCGAAGGTTGCCGGTTCGCCCTGCAAGGCCCGGACACGGCGCACGAGGATGAGCGGAGCGCCTGCGGCGAGCCCCATCCGCGCCGCGATGCGCGCGGGCGATGGGCAGGCGCCGACCTCCTCCCGCAAGGTGCGCGGCAGAACCAGTTCGCCGGTCTCGTCGGCGAACCGGAAGAAGCGGAAAAGCGCACCCTCGGGCGTGTGTTCGGCGATGAAGGTTCCCCGGCCCTGCCGCCGCTCGATCAATCCGTCGGCCTCCAGCGTGTCGAGTGCCTTGCGCGCGGTGCCCTGGCTGACCCCCATCGCCTCACCGAGCGCGAATTCGGAAGGAAGGATCGCGCCGGGGCGCAACTCCCCCTCCGCGATCCGGCGCAGGAGCCGTTCACGCACCTGAAGATAGAGGGGCAGGGGCCGATCCAAGGCCAGACTCCGATTGCAGGTCTTGTAGAAGATGTCTTATAGAAGACCGAACACGAACGAGACAAGGGAGGAGCGAGCCATGTCGGATCATCCGCATCTTCTGGTGCATGACCGGGCGGACAACGTGGGCGTCGTCGTCGTCGAGGGGCTGACGGCGGGCACGGACATGCTCTGTGTCGTCACCCACGACAATTCCGATTTCCGGCTGATCGCTAAGGCCGATATCCCCATCGGCCACAAGGTGGCGCTGAGGGATCTCTCCGAGGGCGACACGGTCATCAAGTATGGCGAGGATATCGGGCGCATGGTCGGGCCCGCCGAGAAGGGTGGCCATGTCCACACCCACAACTGCAAGACGAAGAGGTGGTGAGATGGCGTTCGATGCTTCCCAAGTGACGGTCAATGCCTGGCGCCGCGAAAACGGGCGCGTGGGTGTGCGCAACCATGTCGTGATCCTGCCGGTGGACGATATTTCCAATGCCGCCTGCGAGGCGGTGGCGAACAACGTCAAGGGCACGATGGCGCTGCCCCATGCCTATGGCCGCCTGCAATTCGGCGCGGATCTGGATCTGCATTTCCGCACGATGATCGGGACGGGGGCGAACCCGAATGTCGCGGCGGTCGTGGTGATCGGGATCGAGCCGGAATGGACGAAGGTGATCGCCGACGGAATCCGCGAGACGGGCAAGCCGGTCGCCGAATTCTCCATCGAGCAGAAAGGCGATTTCGAGACGATCCGGGCGGCCTCCTGGGCGGCGAAGGAGTTCGTCCACTGGGCGACGGAATTGCAGAAGGAGGACTGCGCGCTTTCGGAACTGTGGGTCTCCACCAAATGCGGGGAGAGCGACACGACGACGGGCCTGAGCTCCTGCCCGACGGTCGGCAACATGTATGACAAGCTGATCCCGCAAGGCCTTACGGGCGTGTTCGGGGAGACCTCGGAGATCACCGGGGCGGAGCATATCTGCGCCAAACGCGCGGCGACGCCCGAGGCCGCCGAGAAGTTCATGGCGACGTTCCAGGCCTACCAGGACGAGGTGATCGAGGCGCACAAGACCTCCGATCTCTCCGACAGCCAGCCGACGAAGGGCAACATCCTGGGCGGGCTGACGACGATCGAGGAGAAGGCGCTCGGCAACCTGGAGAAGATCGGCCGGGACTGCACCTATATCGACGTTCTTGAGCCGGCCGAGGCGCCGGCGAAGGGTCCGGGCCTCTATTTCATAGACACGTCCAGTGCGGCGGCGGAATGCGTGACGCTGATGGCCGCGGCGGGCTACGTGATCCACACCTTTCCCACCGGACAGGGGAATGTTGTGGGCAACCCTATCGTGCCGGTGATCAAGATCTCGGGCAATCCACGAACCCTGCGCACCATGTCCGAGCACATCGACGTGGACGTGACCGGCGTGCTGACCCGGGAGATGACGATCGATCAGGCCGGCGACGCGCTGATCGAGATGATCCGGCGCACCGCGAACGGCCGCGCGACCGCTGCCGAGGCTCTCGGCCATCGGGAGTTCGTGATGACGAAACTCTACCGCTCCGCTTGATCTTCCCTCTCCGCTCCGCGATGGGATCGTGGGGCGGGGGCGTGCGCCTCCGGCGGGGATATTTGCACAAGACATGAGAAGGGGCGCGGGAATGGCCGAAGAATTCCTGAGCATCGAGGTGGCCGAAGCGCTCGTCGCCCGTGCGCTGGAGGCGAACCGGACGAGCGCCGAGAACGCCGCCAAGGTCGCCCGCGCACTCGTTCGCGCCGAGGCGGACGGGCAGGGCGGCCACGGCCTGAGCCGGGTTCCGTCCTATGCGGTGCAGGCGCGGGCGGGGAAGATCGACGGGTTCGCCACGCCGGTTCTGGAGGACCTCGCCCCTGCGACCTTCCGTGTGGATGCCCGCCACGGCTTCGCCTATCCCGCCTTCGATCTCGCGTTCGATGCGATCACGGAGCGGGCGCGCGGACAGGGTATCGCCGCCTGCGCGATCCATCGCTCGCATCATTTCGGCGTGGCCGGGCATCACTGCGAGACGCTCGCGGAGCGCGGGCTCGTCGCCTTCGTTTTCGGCAATGCGCCCAAGGCCATGGCGGCCTGGGGCGGGACGCGTCCGATCCTCGGCACGAACCCCATCGCCTTCGCCGCGCCCACGAGCGGTGCGCCCCTCGTGATCGACATGGCGACAACCACCGTCGCGCGCGGCAAGATCCTCGCCGCGAAGGAGAAGGGAGAGCCGATCCCGGAGGGCTGGGCGCTCGGACCCGATGGCGCGCCGACAACCGATGCCGCCATTGCGCTCAAGGGCACCGTCGCACCGATGGGCGGTGCGAAAGGGGCCGCGCTCGCGCTGATGGTCGAGGTGATGTCGGCCGCGCTGGCCGGCGCGGCGCTTGGTGTCGAGGCTTCCTCGCTCTTCGATGCCGAAGGCGGCCCGCCCGAGCTTGGCCAGACGATCCTCGCCCTCGATCCGGGGCCGCTTTCGGGCGGGGTGTTCCTTGACCGGATGGCGGCGATCGCATCCCTTTATGGCTCGGGCGGCGCACGGATGCCCGGCACGCGGCGGCTGGCCGCGCGGGAGCGGGCGACGCGGGAGGGGCTCTCGATCTCTCCGGTTCTGCTCGCGAAGATCAGGGAGTTGACGGGGTGAGACGGATCGGAACCCTTGACGGGCGTGACGTGGTCGAGGCGGTGCTGGAGGACGGCGATACCGCGATCCACGTCATGAATTACGGCGCTGTCATTCGTGATTGGCGCTACAGCGTGGACGGTCGGGCGCTGCCGATGGTCCTCGGCTTTCCGGATTTCGAGACTTACCCCGAGCATTCCCGCGCCTTCGGGGTGATCGCGGGCCGGGTCGCGAACCGGATCGCGGGCGGGCGGTTCACCCTCGACGGTGTCGACTACACGCTTCCGATCAACAACGGGCCGAACCACCTGCATGGCGGGCCGGAGGGCCTTGGCAAGGTGTTGTGGGATCTGGAAACGGATGGCCAGCGCGCGCTGCGCCTGGTGCATACCTCGCCTGACGGGCACATGGGCTATCCCGGCAATGTCCGCTTCAGCGTGGAGATGCGGCTCGGTGGCGGACAGCTGGAGTTCGACATGCGCGCCGAGGCGGACAGGCCGACGCCGATCAACCTTGCCCAGCACAACTACTACACGCTGGGCGCGACGAGCGGTATTCGCGATGTGGCGCTTTTCGTCGACGCCGACCGTTATACGCCGGTGGACGAAACGCTGATTCCGACGGGAGAGATCGTGAGCGTCGAGGGCACGCGATTCGATTTCCGCACCCCGCGCAGCGTCCGCGAGGCCGATCCGGACGGCGCTGTCTTCGACCAGAATCTCGTCCTGCGGGAGGACAG
The DNA here is from genome assembly GCA_049600155.1 of Rubricella sp. Classification (GTDB taxonomy): domain Bacteria; phylum Pseudomonadota; class Alphaproteobacteria; order Rhodobacterales; family Rhodobacteraceae; genus Rubricella. The sequence goes on along the minus strand of JBMYPI010000067.1, from coordinate 2,679 downwards.
GGATGTGGATACACCCGCCGCGCGTGCGGTGAACCGGGAAACCGGGATCGAACTTCGGCTCTGGACGGATCAGCCCGGTATCCAGCTTTTCGATTCCGCGCCCTTCTCCTTCCCGGTGAAGGGGCATGACGGAATCACCATGGACGGGTGGCCGGGTGTCTGTTTCGAGCCGCAGCATTTCCCCGACTCGGTGAACCGGCCCGATTGGCCTTCGATCATCTACGGCCCCGACAGGCCTTACCGGCAAACGCTCAGGATCGAGATCGCGCGCCTGTGAGAAACGCGGGCTAACCACCTGTGACAGGGACGGGATCGCCGTGGACTTCACACGCGGCCTGAAGCCGCCCGCCGATATGACGGTTCGGTGACTCGGTGCGCTGGCCCTAGTATCCCCACAGTCGTCAACATCTAAATCTGGTATCCTTGTCGAAAATTGTCGTTGACGTTCATGGCCGGATTGCGACACCTTGTGTCCTGCGCCGGGTTCGACACCAGATGATGTGGCAGCGTCGGACGGGGAGCCCGGATCAAGATTAGAAACTCGGGACAGCGCCTTTTCACGAGGCAGCCTCGCCGCTTGCGGGGATGGAGAAGGCTTGCCCGCGCCACGAGAAGAGGGACAGGGACCATGAAGATCGACCGCCGTTTCACCACCGAGGCCGAAGGGCCCTACGGCGCCATCGAATTCACGACCACGACATCGGAGATCCGCAATCCCGATGGCTCCGTCGTGTTCCGGCTGGAGAATCTTGAAGTCCCCGCAAGCTGGAGCCAGGTCGCGGCCGACGTGCTCGCCCAGAAGTACTTCCGCAAGGCAGGCGTTCCCGCGCGTCTCAAGACGGTGCGCGAGAAGGGCGTGCCGCAGTTCCTGTGGCGCTCGATCCCCGACGAAAAGGCGCTCGCCAAGCTTCCCGAGGAGGAGCGCTATGGCGGGGAGACCTCCGCCAAGCAGGTGTTCAACCGGCTTGCGGGCGCATGGTGCTACTGGGGTTGGAAGGGCGGCTACTTCTCGTCCGAGGCCGACGCCAAGGCCTACTACGACGAGATGGTCCACATGCTGGCCCGCCAGATGGCGGCGCCGAACTCCCCCCAGTGGTTCAACACCGGGCTGCACTGGGCCTACGGCATCGACGGGCCGAGCCAGGGCCACCACTATGTCGATTTCGAGACCGGCAAGCTGGTGAAATCCCAGTCCGCCTACGAACATCCCCAGCCCCATGCCTGCTTCATCCAGTCCGTCTCGGACGACCTGGTGAACGATGGCGGCATCATGGACCTGTGGACGCGCGAGGCGCGGCTGTTCAAATACGGTTCCGGCACCGGCACGAACTTCTCCGATATCCGGGGCGAGGGCGAGCCGCTTTCGGGCGGGGGAAAGTCCTCCGGCCTGATGGGTTTCCTGCGGATCGGCGACCGTGCGGCGGGCGCGATCAAATCGGGTGGCACGACGCGCCGTGCGGCCAAGATGGTGATCTGCGACATGGATCACCCCGATATCGAGGAGTTCATCAACTGGAAGGTCAAGGAGGAGCAGAAGGTCGCGTCCCTCGTGGCCGGCTCCAAGATCCACGAACAGAAGCTCAACGAGATCTTCGCGGCCATCCGCGCCTGGGACGGCGCCGAGGAGGACGCGTTCGATCCCAAGAAGAACGATGGGCTGAAGGCCGCGATCCGTGGCGCGAAGAAATCCATGATCCCCGAGACCTACGTCAAGCGGGTGCTGGATTATGCACGGCAGGGCTATGCCTCGATCGAATTCGCCACCTACGACACCGATTGGGACTCCGAAGCCTACTCGACCGTTTCTGGCCAGAACTCCAACAACTCGGTGCGGGTCACCGATGCGTTCCTGCAGGCCGTCCGCGATGACGCCGACTGGGAACTCGTCCGCCGCAAGGACGGCAAGGTGGCGAAGACGGTGAAGGCCCGCGACCTGTGGGACCAGATCGGCCATGCAGCCTGGGCCTGCGCCGATCCCGGCATCCAGTTCCACGACACGATCAACGCGTGGCACACCTGCCCGGAAGATGGCCAGATCCGCGGCTCCAACCCGTGCTCGGAATACATGTTCCTCGACGACACGGCGTGTAACCTCGCGTCGATGAACCTGCTGACCTACCTGAAGGATGGCAAGTTCGACGTGCAAGCCTATGTGCACGCGACGAAAATCTGGACCCTTACGCTGGAGATCAGCGTTCTGATGGCGCAATTCCCCTCCAAGGAGATCGCGCAGCGTTCCTACGATTTCCGCACGCTGGGCCTCGGCTACGCCAATATCGGCGGGCTGCTGATGAACCTCGGCTACGGCTATGACAGCGACGAGGGCCGGGCGCTCTGCGGTGCGCTGACCGCGATCATGACGGGTGTGTCCTATGCCACCTCCGCCGAGATCGCGGGCGAGGTCGGGCCGTTCCCGGGCTACAGGAAGAACGCGGCTCACATGCTGCGGGTCATCCGCAACCACCGCCGCGCGGCATACGGCGAGACGGAGGGCTACGAGGGCCTCGCCGTCCTGCCCGTCGCGCTCGATCACGGTAACTGCCCGATCCCCGAGCTGCTCGACGTGGCCCATGACGCCTGGGACAAGGCGCTCGGCCTCGGCGAGGAATACGGCTACCGCAACGCGCAGGTCTCCGTCATCGCGCCCACGGGCACGATCGGCCTCGTCATGGATTGCGA
>JBMYPI010000066.1:0-10925 GCA_049600155.1 Rubricella sp. | reverse complement strand
GCCCGGAATTCGTCTGCAGGCCCGCGAAATCGGGATGGCCGGGGCGGGGGCGGGGGCGTGCATGGGGCGCGGGATACCAGCGCAGCCGGTGCTCCCCCTCGAAGCTGATGTAGAGGCCACCATCCTCCCCCGGCGCGAGATCCTCCGCATCGGTGGCATACCGGCCGAGCGGTCGGCCAAGCGGGGTCACCAGCGGTTCGAACCGTTCAAGCGCAATCCCGGTGACGAGGCCCGAGCCGTTCCGCTCCAGCCGCGCGCGGGCGAGCACCCCGCGATCCGTCACCGCGAGGAAGCTCTCGCCCCCCGGCGCGACCATCAGCCCTGAGAAACCGCCGAAACCGGGCAGATCTTCCCGCCAGACCGTCTGGGACAGGAGCGATACGGGGGGCGGCAGCCCCTGAGCGAGCACCGGCAGCGCGAGGATGGCGAAGAGAACGGCGGCCCGGATCATTCCGCGGTGAGCACGCCCGTGCAGGCGGCGGGAAGATCGGCGACGCGGATCGGTGCGCGGGGCCGGGTCCGAGGCGCGTCCGCCGGGCGCGGCGGGCCGGGAACCAGTGCCTCGTCCGACATCCACCAGGCAAGGGTCTCGTCGCAGCCGTCGCCCGCAGGCACCGGCGCCTGGTCGATGCAGCCGGACGCACCCTCCGGGCAGTTCAGCCGGACGTGGAAATGGTAGTAGTGCCCCCACCAGGGCCGAATGCGGGAGAGCCAGTCTCGGTCCGTGCCCGCGCGACGACACATCTCGGCCTTCACCGGGGCGGTGACGAAGATGCGCGCGACGGCGGGATCCCGTGCCGCGTGGCGCATGATCTCGTAGTGGGCGTCGGTCCAGTTGGCGTTGATCGAACGGAAATCGTCGGTCACCGGAATGGAACCCAGTTCCTCGCGTTCCTGCCGGGTGAGGTTCAGCCGGGTGGCGGGCCGCATCCAGATATCGGCGTCGAGGCCCATCTGGTGGCTCGCATGCCCCGTCAGCATCGGCCCGCCGCGGGGCTGGCTGATATCGCCGATATAAAGCCCCTCCCAGCCGGGCTGGGTCGCCGCGAAGGCGCTGAGCCGTTCGAGGAATGCGATCATGTCGGGGTGGCCCCAGTTGCGGTTGCGGCTGAGGCGCATCGCCTGCCATGTCGGCCCGGTCTCGGCGAGTTCGACCGCGCCCGCAACACAGCCGCGGGAGTAGCCGCCGAAGGGTTCGGCGCGGCCCGGCGCTGGTGCCTCGACCGCGCCGAACGCATAGCGGGCCGCGCCCCAATCCTGTGCGGTGGCGGGGGCGGCGATCATGTACAGAACGAGTGCGACGGCGCTAGGCAGGCGAAACATGGGGCACATCTCCTTCCTTGCGCACGAAGACGAGCGTGACGAGGCCGATCAGGAACAGCACGATCAGCGGCGTGACGCCAAGGCGCTGGCTGTCGGTTGCAAGCGTCATCCAGCCGATGAGTGTCGGCGCGAGCCACGCCGTCGCCTTGCCGGTGAGGGCGTAGAGGCCGAAGGACTGCGCGATCTCCGCCTGCGGCGCCTGGTGGACGAGGAGCGTCCGGGATGCGGCCTGGATCGAGCCGCCGGCCGCACCGATCACCGCGCCGCAGATATAGAAGACGATCGTGGGTAGCCCGCTTTCCGCCGCGATGGGCATCAGGAGCACCATGCCGGGTTCCGTCGTGACGATGATGAGGCAGACGATCGTGAGCGTCCAGATCGAGAAGGTGATCACGGGCTTCGGCCCCAGCGCCTTGTCGGCATAGCCGCCGAGCCACGCGCCAAGCGCGCCGGTGATATTGGCGAGGATGCCGAAGACGCCGAGCTGGATGATCGACCAGTCGAGCACACCCACGGCATAGATGCCGCCGAACGCGTAGAGCCCGTTGAGCGCGTCACGATAGAACATCGAGGAGACGAGATAGGTCGCGAAGCTGGGGCGGCGGGGAAGCTCGGCCACGCTTGCGCGAAGCTGGCTCATCCCGCGCCGCACCGCGCCTTCGGCCGGTTTGCGCTTCACGTCGGGCGTCCATATGAAGAGGGGGATGACGAAGATCACGAACCAGATCGCGGTGTAGATCCCGGTCGCCCGCTCGCCTTCGCCCATGGACGGATCGAGGCCGAGGATGGGGGTCAGCCCGATCAGCGTCTTTCCGGTTTCGACGTCCCCCACCATCAACAGGAGGATCACGACGAGGCTGACAAGCCCGCCGAGATATCCCATCGCCCACCCCGAACCGGAGATGCGACCGACCTCCTCCCTCGGGCCCAGATCGGGGAGCATCGCGTTGGTGAAGATCGCTGTGAACTCCGCGCCGACGAGCCCGATGGCGAAGGCCACGAGGATGATCCAGGGCGCTTCCATGCCAGGAACCGCGAACCAGAGTGTCGCCGATCCCGCAACGTAGAGAACCGAGAAGGCCGCGATCCAGGGCTTGCGCGGTCCGCTTGCATCCGCGATCGCGCCGAGCACCGGTGCCATGAGCGCGATCGCGAGGCCCGCCGCGCCCATCATGAACCCCCACATCGCCTGACCCTCGACCGGGTCGCCCACCACGCGATCGGCGAAATAGGCGGCGAAGACGAAGGTGATGAGGACGGTGTGGAAGGGCTGGCTGGCCCAGTCATAGAGCATCCAGCCCCAGACGCCCCGCCTGCGCTCCCTCTCGTTCATCGCCCGTTCCTCCCCGGCCCCGGGGTCCCGCCCCGCTACGCTTCCCCCCGATGGAAGACCGAAGCGGGGGGGCGGCGCAAGCCCTTCCTCAGACCTCGGGTGGCCAGGTGCGGGTGGTGTCCGCCGCGATCCATTCCGACACCCAGCCGGGCAGGGCCGGATTCCAATCCGCTGCACCCATCGCCTCCGCGACGCGCTGGGTCGGGATCATCCGGCCGTTCTCCAGAATCGCGGAGCGGTAGAGGATCGATGCGGCCGCCTCATTACCCTGCGCAGGCAGGCGGAAGGTCTGCAGGAGGTAGAAGAAGCGATCATCGCGCCCTATGCAGGCGCTCGAGAGCTCGACCGTTGCGAAGGGCCTGATCCGGCGGCGATAGCGCACGCTCGCTCCCGCCATCGTAAGCGCCCACCGGTTCTTCATCAGGACGGGCAGAAGGCCGGTGCGTCGGGCGAGCGGGATGCGCCCGAGATCGCTTATCGTCAGGATCCGGCCGTTGTTCATCTCGCCGAACATGTCGATATCCCAGGGCCAGCAGCGGTGGCGGGAGACATGCACGCCGTCGAGCGGCAGCGGCGCGCGCCGCCCGGCGAGGAAGAGTTCGAGTCCGAGGCGCAGATAGGGATACATGCCTGACTGTCTGCGCGCGCCGCGACCCCCGTTCAATGCCGACGCAACGTCAGCCTCACGCCCTTGCGCGCGGCGGCGTGCCGGACTACCTCCCTTAGCGTCACAGATCGACCGGAGCCGCCCATGACGACCATCGCCCTGATCCTGCTACTGGCCATTCAGATCGCCTTCTGGATCGTGTTGGCGCATATCGTCATGAGCTGGCTGATCACCTTCAACGTGATCAATGTTCAGCAGCCGCTCGTCTATCAGCTCTGGTCCGGTCTCAACCGGCTTCTCGAACCGGTCTACGGGCCGATCCGGAACGCGCTGCCCAATACCGGCGGGCTCGACCTCGCGCCGCTCGTCTTCATCTTCGGGCTCTATGCCCTCGAGATCATCATCCGCAACAACCTGCTCTGACGCGTCCGGTGGACGCCGCTTTCGCGGCGACGTGGTTTCGGCCGCGCTCTTCGCGCGCGGCTGTGCCTCCGGCGGGGATACTTGATGAAGACATGAGAGCCGCGCTCAGGACGTGATGACGACCTCACCGCGCGGTGTGGCGATCGCCATGGAAAGAAGCGGTGCGCCGTCGTGGAAGCCCGCGAGCCCGTCCGTGCCGATCGAGGCAAGCGCGTCGGCGATTCCCTCCTCCTCCATCACCCTGAAACGTTCGAGGCGCAACCCGTCGTCCCGAAGCGTTTCGGAGGGTGGTATGGAGCCGTTCTCCCATTCGATCAGTCCGGGCAGCCGGCCATCGCCGGCGGGGTGCCCGTCCTCCGGGACCGTGAGACGCCAGCGCAGGGTGTCCCGGTTGAAGGAAAGTGCCTCTCCTGGAGCGTAGGCGGCCCCTTCGAGGGTCTCGTCGAGCGTGCCCGGCGCGCACCGTGCCACCCAGGTGAGAAGCCTCGGGCGCACCGAGAGCCGGGCCTGGACGACCGGATCGTCGAGGCCGAACCAGCGGGGGCGGTCCGGCCGTGGAGCGGCGGGGTCGATCGCGATGACCTCGAGGTAGCCACGGTCGAGTCGCCAGAGCGCGTTATGGGTTCCCATCATCGCGTGCATGCCGCCGCCCGCGGCCGGCACCCCGAGCGCGTTCTCCATCCAGGCGCGGCCCTCCTCCAGCGTGGCCGCACCCACCACGAAATGGTCGATCGCTGTCGTCATAGTGTCATCCATCCGCTGTTACCGCGCTTGACGAGACGCTATGGGCCGGGCCGTACCGATGGCAAGGGCCGGGCGCGTGCTATGTCAGCAGCGATGCATCAGCCGCCGGAGGTTGCGATGGCCGACTTGTCCCACGCCGAAGAGTCCCGTGCGGGCTGGGCGCGTTTCGTCGCCCTGTGGTCCCGGATCGGGCTTCTGAGCTTCGGCGGACCTGCGGGGCAGATCGCGCTGATGCAGGACGAGGTCGTCACCCGGCGCGGATGGGTATCGGAGGATGCGTTCCGCAGGGGTCTCGATGTGGCGATGCTCCTGCCCGGACCGGAAGCGCAGCAGCTTGCGACCTGGCTCGGCTGGCGCTCCCACGGGCTCAAGGGTGCGTTGATCGCGGGGCTCGCCTTCATCCTGCCCGGCGCGGTGCTGATCACGGCGCTTGCCTGGCTTGCGACAAGCGGCGCGGAGAATCCCGTCATCTCGGCGCTGTTCTATGGCGTACAGGCGGCGATCATCGTGGTGGTCGTCCGGGCCACGGTGACGCTGGCGAAACGTGCGGCGACGGGCTCGATGCATTGGGCCGTGGCGGTGCTGGCTTTCGCGGCGCTGACCTTCGCGGGTGTGCCCTTTCCGCTGGTGATCCTCGTGGCGGGGCTGGTGGGCCTCTTCGCCCTGCCGCGCCCCGAGATGCCCGCCGGGCTGCCGGCCCTTGCCGCAGGCGGCGTGCGGCGAAGCGTCATGACCCTACTGACCGGCGCCGTGTTGCTGGCGCTGGGCGTCGGCCTTGCCATCGCGCTCGGTGGGGGCGCGCTCCTCGAAGTGGCTGAGCTGTTCATCACCGCGGCGCTCGTGAGCTTCGGCGGGGCCTATGCGCTTCTGCCTTTCGTCGCGGAAAACGCCGTGGAGACCTATGGCTGGCTCACGACGGAGCAGATGATCAATGGCCTTGCGCTGGGTGAGGCGACGCCCGGGCCGTTGATCCTCGTGAACCTCTACGCGGGCTTCCACGCCGGTTTGCCGGGAGGAACGGGCAGCGCCGTCATCGCCGCCGCGCTCACCTGCTGGTTCACCTTCGTGCCGAGCTTCACACTGATCCTCGCGGCGGCACCCCATGTGGAGGCGCTTGGCCGTATCGCCTGGGCACGGGCGGCGCTGGCGGGTGTATCGGCAGCGGTGGTGGGGGTGATCGCCTATCTCGCCGTTTATTTCGGGCAGGCGGCGCTCTTGCCTGACGGTTTCACCGGGCCGGAATGGCCAAAGATCGTCCTCACGCTCCTCTTCGCGGCGCTCGCGTTCCGGCGTGGCCTTTCGGTGATCGCGCTGGTGCTGGCGGGGGGCGGCGCCGGGCTCGCGCTCTGGCTTGCCGGGTTGATCTGATCACCCGCCCCAGACGGCCTCCACCCGCGCATCGCGCCCACACCGCAGGCGGTAGAAAGTGTAGCGGATCGGATTCTTCAGGTAATAGTCCTGATGATACTCCTCTGCCCTCCAGAACGGCGCGGCATCCAGAACAGGCGTGACGATGGGGCCGGGGAGATCGACGCTTGCCTCCAGCCGTTCGATGACCGTTCGGGCTGCCTCCTCCTCTTCCTCCGAAGCGGCGAAGATCGCGGTCCGGTAGCTTGGCCCCCTGTCGCAGAACTGGCCGCCCGCATCGGTCGGGTCGACATGGCGCAGGAGATACTCCACCAGTTCGCCATAGCTCACCACCTCAGGGTCATAGGTGATCTGGACGACTTCGTAATGCCCGGTGTCCTGGCTGGTGACCTCGCGGTAGGTCGGGTTCGTCAGCGTTCCGCCCGAATAGCCGGAGACGGTCTCGCTCACGCCGTCGAGCTTGTCGAAATCGCTCTCCACGCACCAGAAGCATCCGCCCGCGAAAACGGCGGTGGCGGTGTCGGCCTTGGCCGCGAGGGGCGAGAGAGCAAGGGCGGCGGCGAGGATCACGATACGCATGGCGGGGTCTCCTGTGGCGATACCCGAAGATGAGACAGCGGCCGCGTTTCCGCCAGCCGCTGTCATCCTTTCTCACCGGGAGGTGAGGGCGCGTTACCCGCGCTTGTTCCGCTGGGCCAGAAGCCGAAGGCGCAGGGCGTTGATCTTGATGAAGCCCGCCGCGTCCTTCTGGTCATAGGCGCCCGCGTCGTCCTCGAAGGTGACATGCGCCTCGGAATAGAGGCTCTTGTCCGACCACCGGCCCACCGTGCTGACGCTGCCCTTGTAGAGCTTCAGCCGCACGGTGCCTTCGACATGTTCCTGGCTCTTGTCGATGGCGGCCTGGAGCATTTCCCGCTCGGGGCTGAACCAGAAGCCGTTGTAGATAAGCTCGGCATATCGGGGCATCAGCTCGTCCTTGAGGTGTGCCGCGCCGCGGTCGAGCGTGATCTGCTCGATCCCGCGATGGGCTTCCAGCAGGATCGTGCCACCGGGCGTCTCGTAGATGCCGCGGGATTTCATGCCGACGAACCGACCTTCGACAAGGTCGAGCCGCCCCACGCCATGCTTGCCGCCATATTCGTTGAGCCGGGTGAGGAGCGTCGCCGGGCTCATCTCCTCGCCGTTGATGGCGGTGGCATCGCCCTTGCGGAAGCTCACCTCGATATACTCGGGCGTGTCGGGCGCATCCTCGGGATGGACCGTGCGCTGATAGACGTAGTCGGGCGCCATCTCGGCAGGGTCTTCCAGGACCTTGCCTTCCGAGGAGGTGTGCAGAAGGTTCGCGTCGACGCTGAACGGCGCCTCGCCGCGCTTGTCCTTCGCGATCGGGATCTGGTGGGCCTCGGCGAATTCCAGAAGCCGGGTGCGGGAGGTCAGGTCCCATTCCCGCCAGGGCGCGATCACCTTGATATCGGGGTTGAGCGCATAGGCCGAAAGCTCGAACCGGACCTGATCGTTGCCCTTGCCCGTGGCGCCATGGGCGACCGCATCGGCGCCTGTCTCCGCCGCGATCTCGACAAGCCGCTTGGAGATCAGCGGCCGCGCGATCGAAGTGCCGAGCAGATAGAGCCCCTCATAGACCGCGTTCGCCCGGAACATGGGGAAGACGAAATCGCGCACGAATTCCTCGCGCACATCCTCGATGAAGATGTTCTCCGGCTTGATCCCCAGAAGCTCCGCCTTCTTGCGCGCGGGCTCCAGTTCCTCCCCCTGGCCGAGATCGGCGGTGAAGGTCACCACCTCGCAGCCATACTCGGTCTGCAGCCACTTGAGGATGATGGAGGTGTCGAGGCCGCCGGAATAGGCGAGCACCACTTTCTTGGGCGCGGACATGGGCAATCTCCCGGTGATCAGAGCGGCCATCCCCTAGCGCGACGGCGCGCGATGGGCAAGCGGGCAGCGTGCCCCTTCACGGCTCGGGCACGTCCTTCGGGGAGCCCGCGTGAGCGGATATGGCGGAGCCTCCCGCGATCCCCGTCGGCGCGTCAGCGCCGTCCGCCCGATGCCTTTCGGGCGTCCGCCCGGCACCGGTCGGAGCAATAGCGCACGTCGTCCCAGACCTTCTCCCACTTCTTCCGCCAGGTGAAGGGGCGGCCGCAATGGGCGCAGTCCTTCCGGGGCAGGTCGCGCTTCTTCCGCATCTTCGCCATCGCCTCAGATCCCGAGGTCCATTTGCCGGTCATCATGGCGCGTCCGGCCCCGGTTTCGGATGCCGGAGCGGCGGGAGCCGTGGCGCTCCTGGATCGCGTCGGCCTCGGCGCGGAACGCCTCGCCCTTCCGCGCGGCGTGAACCTTCGCCTTCGCCTCCCGCGCGGCCTGTTCGTGATCGACGATCGGCGCGGGATAGCCGGGCGCGCCGCCCGCTTTCCAGGGTTCGTGCAGTGCGGTCCCCTCGCGCCCCGCCAGTTCCGGCACCCAGCGGCGGATGAAGCTGCCAGCCGGGTCCTGGTCGCGGCCCTGCTTGACGGGATTGTAGACCCGGATCGTGTTGATGCCCGTCGTGCCGGACTGCATCTGCACCTGGGACCAGTGGATGCCCGGCTCGTAATCCGTGAAGAGGCGCGCGAGCACCAGCCCGCTGTCGCGCCACGGCAACCAGAGATGATAGCTCGCCACCGCCTGCAACATCGCGCGCATCCGGAAATTCATCCATCCGGTCGCGCTCAGGCAGCGCATGCAGGCATCGACGAAGGGCAGGCCCGTCCGACCACTCGCGAAGCGGTCCAGCCTTTCCGCATCGGCGACACGATCGAGCACATCCATCCCGCGATGCATGTTCTCGAACTCCAGCCGGGGTGCATCCTCCAGCTTCTGGATGAAATGGTCCCGCCAGTGCAGCCGCCCATTGAAGCTCGACAGGCTTCCCGTGAAGCCCCGGATACCGTCCGCCTTCACCTGCCGCTGGCGCGCCCATGTCGCCTGCACCACCTCCCGTATGGAGAGGGTGCCGAAGGCCAGATGGGGGCTCACACGGGAGCAATGCTTCGCCCCCGGTTCCGGCGCCGACATCGCCCGGCGATAGGGTTTCGCGCGTTCCATCAGGAAACTGTCCAGACAGGCCAGCCCCGCCTCCCGACCGCCCGGCTGACGCTCGGGGCAGGGATCGGGCGCGAGGCCGAGATCGCGGGTCGTCGGGATCGGTCCGGGATCGATACCCTCGATCGGGCGAAGGGCCGGGGCCTTGCGCTGGGGCTCGGCCATCAGCCGGTCGAAGCGCGCCGCCCAGCCGTTGCGATCCTTCAGCCGCCGCACGACACCGCCCTGCACCGGCTCGTGCCAGGGGATTCCGTTCTCCCTGCACCAGCGCCCGACCGCGCGATCGCGTGCATAGGTCCAGCCGTTGCCCGTCTCCTGGTGGGACCAGAGCGTCGCGATGCCCTGCGCCCGGTGCAGGCGCGAAAGCACATCGACCGCTTCCCCGCGCCGCACGATCAGCGGCTGGCCCAGATCGGCAAGCGCTCGGCGCAAGTCTTGCAGGCTTTCGCCGATGAAATCCCAGTGCCGCCCGGCGGCATCCGCTTCAGCCCAAAGACCCGGTTCGGCGATATAGAGCGGCAGGACGGGCCCGCGCTCCGCCGCGCCCGCGAGGGCCGCATGATCCCATACCCGCAGGTCCCGCTTGAACCAGACGACGTGTAACCGTTCGTTCCCCATGGCCCGGCAGATAAGCCCCTCCCGCACGCCTGCCAGTGCGGCGGGCTTGCCCAATCCGCGACCCGCTGGTAGCCCGCTGTCGCGGTCGCGCTATATCGCGGCCCGTTCCCAGCGGAGATCAGCCATGTCCCTTGCCTTCGGCCACCCGTTCCTTGCCATTCCCGGGCCTTCCGCGATGCCGGACCGCGTCCTGCGCGCGATGCATAGGCCGAGCCCGAATATCTACGAGGGCGAACTGGTCGAAATGCTGCCGGGCATCATGGACGACCTGAAGGCGGTCGCCCGGACGAAGGCGAACGCAGCGATCTACATCTGCAACGGCCACGGCGCGTGGGAAGCGGCGCTCGCCAACGTGTTCAGCCGGGGCGATCGCGCGCTTCTGGTGACGACGGGGCGCTTCGGCCATGGCTGGGGCGAGATGGCGAGCCGCATGGGGATCGCGGTCGACACGCTCGATTTCGGGGTCCGCACCCCCGCAGATCCCGCGCGGATCGAGGAGGCCCTGCGCAAGGACACCGACGGCTCCTACAAGGCCGTCCTCGTCGTCCATACCGATACGGCGAGCTCGGTCCGCAATGATATCGCCGCGATCCGCATGGCGATGGATGCGTCCGGGCATGATGCGCTTCTGATGGTCGATTGCATCGCCAATCTCGGCACCGAACGGATGGAGATGGACCTCTGGGGCGTCGACGTGCTCGTGACCGGCTCGCAGAAGGGGCTGATGACGCCCGCAGGCCTCGGCTTCGTGTTCTTCAGCGACAAGGCCGACCGGGCGCGGGAGGGCGCGGACCTTGCCACCAGCTACTGGGACTGGCGTCCGCGCGCCAACCCCGAGATCTTCTATCAGCGGTTCTGCGGCACGGCGCCGACCCATCACCTCTATGGCCTGCGCGAAGCTTTGACGATGCTCGTCCACGAGGAAGGGGTGGAGGCGGCATGGGCCCGCCATGCCATCCTTGCCGAGGCTGTCTGGGAAGCGGTGGACGCCTGGGCGGAGGGCGGGGTCGTCACGCCCAATGTCGAGGAGCGTGCGCACCGTTCGAACGCCGTCACGACCCTGCGCACCAAGGCCGACGAGGCCGGCGCGATCCGGCGCTGGTGTCAGGATTTCGCGGGCCTGACGCTGGGCATCGGGCTCGGCCTCGATGAAGGTGTCGTGCATGGGCAGGGCCTGTTCCGCATCGGCCATATGGGGCACCTGAACCCCCATGCGCTTTTGGGCACGCTCGGCGTGACGGATGCGAGCCTCAAGGCGCTGGGCCTGCCCCACGGGGCGGAAGCGCTTTCGCGCGCGGCATCGGTGATCGCGGAAGCCGGGCGCGTCTAGAACCGTATCCGCCAGCGGGCGAAACCGTTCTCCGATCCGTCGCGCTCCAGCGCGGCGTGCTCCGGTTCCGCCTCGGGACCGGT
>JBMYPI010000065.1:0-10943 GCA_049600155.1 Rubricella sp. | reverse complement strand
CTGCGCGTTGGCTTCCGGTTCGAGCCGGGCGGCGCCGACGCCGCCGAGCTTCGCCTCGTCCTGCGCGATGGCGCGGGCGGGAGGGCTTCGGAGGTCTGGCTGCATCGCTGGACACGCGCGCGCGATGGCGGCCCCTGAGAAGGCCGAAAGCCTGTCCCTGCGCCGCAATGCCGCCCGTGTCCCGAACCGGCTGTTTTCACCGGGCCGGCACCGATGCCGCGCCTTGCATCTCCCGCGGTCTCAATGCCCATGCGTCGTTCGGCATTCCGCATCCGATCGCGTACCGGACGGTGCGGTCATGGACTATGGAAGCTCGATGCTTTCGATGGCATGGAATCCAAGGGCATCGAGGAATATGCGCACAGCCTCGTTCCCTTTGATGTCATCGAGTGTGTAGACGCCGATGTCCACCTTGTCCGTTGGCCGGTCCCGCACGTCGAGCACGGTGACACCCGCCTGATCGAACTCCGGTTTCACCGAGACCGGATACACCAGATACGCGTCGCAATCCTTCAACAGGTCGAGCCCCGCCGCGACCGAGTTGCTGGACAGGGGCGTCCGCAAGGGATGGCTCCATTCGGGGTCCTTGATGCCAGCGGGTGCCTCGACGATGCCAAGGTGGCGGTTTACCAGGGGCGCGACGTCCAACCTCGGGAAAGCCGCGAGATCCTGCCGCAACACGGTCTTTCCTGCGAGCGGATGTCCCGATCTGACGAAATACGCATCCTCGACCACGAAGAGCGACGCGAAGGAGAAGGCCAGCCCGTCGCTTATCGCACGAACACGGGAGCCGATGAAGCAATGGATGTCTCCGGACAGGAGGTGACGGAGACCGTCGAAGCTACTGCATATCTCCACATGGATAAGTGTATGGGGATGGTCCCTGCGAAAAGCTCCGACCGCTTGACGGACGAAAAGCGGCCACCAGGCATGGCCGCAACCGATCTTGAGCGCGGGTCGGTCCAGGAGCTTTCTCGCCCGGATCTCCGCCGCGGCATGCGCGTCGAGCCGCGCCATCACTCGGGCATGTTCATAGAGGATGCGACCGTAATCGGTGAGGACCACGCCGCGCGAGCTTCTCTCGAACAGAGAGACGCCGTGGGCTTCTTCAAGCTTCCGTAGATTTACTGACACCGTCGGCTGCGAGACATTCATGGCCTCGGCAGCCAGCGAAACATTCCCGGTCTCCGCAACCGCAAGAAACTGGCGAAGACGACGATCCATCGCGCTCCTCCCATAGATTTTCTCAATAATATACGCTGAAGAACGTATTTCAATAATGGAAACGTGATGGCTATGCAGGTCCGGAGAGGCGCGAAGACGCCGGTCATGGGAGGACCTTAGCGATGAACCCGAGAACGATATCCTGCACCGCAGTTCTGATGACACTTGCTGGCGCGGCCAGCGCGCAGGAGGGCTTGATCTTCGCGCGAGGCGAAGGTCCGTTCGACTGGGATGGCCTGGCAGCGTTCGCGGCGGCCCACGACTACACGGGCGAGGTTGTGACCATCGCCTCGCCCTGGCTTGGCCCGGATGCGGCGGCGGGTGCGGCCGTGCTCGCCTATTTCGAGGCGGCGACGGGCGCGACCGTTCGCGTCAACGGCTCGGACGCCTTCGAGCAGCAGATCGTCATAGATGTCGAGGCGGGTTCTCCTCCCAACATTGCCGTGTTCCCGCAGCCCGGGCTCATGTGCGATCTGGCCCGGCGGGGTCACTTGGCCGATCTGGGCGAGGAAACCGCCGCCTGGATGACGGAGACCTACGCCGCCGGATCCTCCTGGACCGCCCTGGGAAGCTGCGCGGGCCTCGATGGCTTCTTCGGCTTTTCCTACAACGTGAACGTGAAATCGCTGGTCTGGTACAGCCCGGAGAACTTCGAGGATTTCGGCTATGCCGTCCCGACCTCGATGGAGGAGTTGCGCAGCCTTACCGAACGGATGGTCGAGGATGGCGTCACGCCCTGGTGCATCGGGCTGGGATCGGGCGCGGCGACGGGATGGCCCGCGACCGACTGGGTCGAGGACATGCTCCTGCGCACACAGCCGCCCGAAGTCTATGACGGCTGGGTCAACAATACGATTCCCTTCGACGATCCGCGCATCGTCGCCGCGATCGAGGAGTTCGGCTGGTTCGCCCGGACCGATGCCTTCGTCAGCGGCGGGGTCGATGCCGTCGCGACGACCGATTTCCGCGACAGCCCGCTCGGCCTCTTCGCGGCGCCGCCGCAATGCATGATGCATCGGCAGGCCTCGTTCATCCCCGCATTCTTCCCCGACGGAACGGTCGTCGGCGAAGATGTGGATTTCTTCTACTTCCCGGCCTATGCGGCGGCGGATCTGGGAAACCCTGTTCTTGGAGCGGGCACGCTCGTTTCGATCGCCGAGGACTCCCCCGCGACCCGCGGCTTGATCGCGTTCCTCAGAACGCCCATCGCACATGAAATCTGGATGGCCATCGAAACACAGGGCTTCCTGACGCCGCATACCGGTGTGAACCTGGAGGCCTATCACAACGACAGCCTGCGGCGGCAGGGAGAGATCCTGCAACAGGCGACGACCTTCCGCTTCGACGGATCCGACCTGATGCCGGGCGCGATCGGGGCGGGCAGTTTCTGGACCGGCATGGTCGACTATTCCGGCGGCGCGGATGCCGCGGCGGTCGCCCGATCGATCCAGGAAAGCTGGGACGCGCTGGATTGAGCACCGGCTCCCAACTTCGGCCCGGCCATCCTCCCGGCCGGGCCACCCCTTCTTCCCCGTTCCCTCGTCCCTTCTGGAGACCGCAATGCCGCCTTTCCTTCTCGCCCTGGCGACGATCGCCGTCGGTGTCGGCGGATGTTTCGCGTATTTCTACCTCTCCAACCTGCTGATAGATCGCGTGATCTTCCCCGCGCGCGGTCCCGATGCCGGCCGCAACATCGGTCGTGCGGCGGCGGTCCGGCCCTGGCTGTTCCTGTTTCCCGCGCTCGCGGCGCTCGGCCTCTACCTCGCCTACCCGGTCTTCGAGACCCTGCGCCTGTCCCTCGTGGACCGCGACCGGGGCGATGCGTTCGTCGGCATGGCCAACTACGCCCAGATGTTCTCCGAGGACAAGTTCTGGGAAGCGGTCGGCAACAACGCGTTGTGGCTCCTGATCGTGCCGGCGGCATCAACGGCACTGGGGCTTCTCGCGGCGCAGCTCACCGACCGGATCGGATGGGGCAACATCGCGAAATCGCTGATCTTCATGCCGATGGCGATTTCCTTCGTGGGCGCAGCGGTGATCTTCAAGCTCGTCTATGACGTTCGCCCCGAGGACGTGACGCAGATCGGCATGCTGAACGCGCTCTACCTGCAGATGGGGGGTGAAGCGCCCGTCGCCTGGCTGGCTGTTCCGTTCTGGAACAACCTTTTCCTGATGGTCGTTCTGATCTGGATTCAGACGGGTTTCGCCATGGTCATCCTGTCAGCCGCCTTGCGCGGCATCCCGGAGGAGACGATCGAGGCCGCGATCATCGATGGCGCGAACCCGTTCCAGATCTTCTTCAGGATCAAGGTGCCGCAGATCACCGGCACGATCGTGGTGGTCTGGACCACGATCACCATCGTCGTGCTCAAGGTGTTCGACATCGTCTTTGCGATGACCAACGGCCAGTGGGAAACGCAGGTCCTCGCCAATTACATGTATGACAAGTTCTTTCGCTCCGGGGACTGGGGCGTCGGATCGGCCAGCGCGATGGTGATCATGCTCATGGTCATGCCGATCCTCGTGTGGAACGTCCGCAATGCCCGCAGGGAGATGCGGTGATGGACGGGATCGCCGGCAGGAAACCCGCGCTGGTCTGGGCACTGCATCTTTCGGCACTGGCGCTTGTGCTGTTATGGCTCTTGCCGACGCTGGGGTTGCTCGTCTCCTCCTTCCGCACCAACGATCAGATCCGCTCCTCCGGCTGGTGGGTCGCGCATGTTCCGGTCGAACAGACGCAGATCGTGCGCACAGCGGATCCCGACACCGCGCGGCGCGCGGCCGCCGAGGGCCGTTTCACCGTCGAAGGCAACCTTTTCGGCGTCGCCCATCCCGACGCCGCTGCTCCCGGCACGGCAATCACGGCCTGGGGGGTATCGTCGCTGGATGTCGCGGCCTTCGGCCCGGGCGCACGCGCGGATCTGGGCGCCGGGGAGGCCATCACCGTTCAGGCAAACGGCGATTACCGCTGGACCGGCACGGAGGACCAACTGGCCGGGCGGGGCCAGCGGGTGTTCGTCACGCGCGTGGTGCCGCCGTCTTTTACGTTCGACAATTACCGCCGCGTGCTCTTCGATCCGGGCAATCGCGAAGGGATGGCGCGGGCTTTTCTCAACACGCTGACGGTAGCGATTCCCGCGACCGTCATGCCCATCCTCGTGGCAGCCTTCGCGGCCTACGCGCTGGCCTGGATGGCGTTTCCGGGTCGTGCAATCGTTGTTGCCGGCATCGTGGGCTTGTTGGTGGTGCCCCTGCAGCTTGCGCTTATCCCTCTTCTTGGGCTGCACAACGCGGTCGGGATCGGCAAGGGATATCTCGGCGTTTGGCTGGCGCATACCGGTTTCGGCCTGCCGCTGGCGATCTACCTGCTGCGCAACTACATGGCCGGCCTGCCGCACGAGATCATCGAATGCGCCCGTGTCGACGGGGCGACCGAGTTCCAGATCTTCACCCGTATCGTGCTGCCTCTCAGTTTCCCCGCGCTCGCGAGCTTCGCCGTGTTCCAGTTTCTCTGGACCTGGAACGACCTTCTGGTGGCGATGGTCTTCCTTATCGACAGTTCGGGCGAGACCACGGTGATGACCCGCCAGATCGTCGAACTGATGGGCACCCGTGGGGGCGACTGGGACATCCTGGCCGCCTCGGCCTTCGTTTCCATCGCCGTGCCTTTGGTCGTGTTTTTCACGATGCAACGCTTTCTCGTGCGCGGGCTTCTCGCGGGGTCGGTCAAATGAGCCGGCCCAGCCCCACGCCGCCCCCTTCGATCGGACAGGACGCCATGACAGACGCCCAGACCCCCTGGTGGAAGACCGCGACCGCCTACCAGATCTATCCGCGGAGTTTCTGCGACAGCAATGGCGACGGCATCGGTGACATACCGGGCATCATCTCGAAGCTCGACCATCTCTCCGATCTCGGAATCGGTTTCGTCTGGCTTTGCCCGGTCTATGCCTCGCCCATGCGGGACAACGGTTATGACATCGCCGACTACTACGCCATCGCGCCCGAGTTCGGGACGCTGGAGGATTTCGACAGGCTTGTGGCCGAGGCCGCCGCGCGGGGCATTCGCATCGTCATGGACCTCGTCGTCAATCACTGCTCTTCGGATCACCACTGGTTCCGCCGGGCCTGCGAAACCCGCGATTGCCCGGAGCACGACTACTTCTACTGGCGGGATGCCCGGCCGGATGGGTCCCCACCCGACGATCAGCGCGCCTGTTTCGGCGGATCGGCCTGGCATTGGGTGCCGGCGGTGGGTCGATACTGCTACTGCCATTTCGGCCCGCAACAGCCCGACCTGAACTGGCACAATCCGGCCCTGCGCGCGGAGGTCTACCGGATGATGAACTGGTGGCTCGAGCGGGGCATCGGCGGTTTCCGGATGGATGTGATCGAGTTGGTCGGCAAGGACATCGACGCGCGGCACTATTACGAAGGGCCCGACATGCACCGGTTCATCCGCGAGATGCACCGCGAATGCCTGGCCGGGCGCGATATCGTCACCGTCGGCGAAAGCTGGTCGGTCACGCCCGACACGGCACTGGACTATTGCGGGCGCGAGCGGGAGGAGCTGGACATGGTGTTCAGCTTCAACCATGTGCAGGCGGCCTGGGATCCCGCAAAGGGTCGTTTCGGTCCGAACCTCTTCGATCTTCCCACCCACAAGATGATCCTGTCGGACTGGCAGGCCGCGCTCGCCGAGGACGGGTGGAACGCGCTCTACCTGTCCAATCACGATTTGCCGCGCCCGGTCTCCCACTACGCCGATGACGGGGTTTACCGTGTCCGCTCGGCCAAGATGCTGGCCGCCGTGACTTACCTGATGAAAGGCACGCCATTCGTCTTCCAGGGTGAAGAGATCGGTATGACGAATGTCCGTTTCGAGCGCCTTGACCAGTTCCAGGATATCGAGACGCTGGGCCAGTACGAGGAGATGAAATCCGCCGGGCGAAGCGTGGAGGATTTCCTCGCCGGCGCCAACGCCAACGCGCGCGATCATGCCCGAACACCGATGCAATGGACCGGGGGCGCCCATGCCGGGTTCTCGACCACCGCGCCGTGGATGGCGCCGAACCCGAACCACGTCGAGATCAACGTGGCAGCCGACCGGGCGGACCCTGAGGGCGTGTTCGCCTGGTACAAGGCGCTCGCCGCCCTGCGCCGCACCTCGCGCCTCGTCGTCGAGGGAGATTTCGAGATGCTTCTGGAGGATCATCCGAAAATCCTCGCCTATACGCGCGCCCTGGGTCCGGAACGGCTCCTCGTGATCGGCAGCTACAGCGCGGAGCCGGTTGCGCTGCCGCCCGGGTCGATCCCCGCCGGAAACTGGACCCTGCTCATGGCCAACGTGGATTGCACGTCCGGAGACGCCCCTCCCGAGCTTCTGCCCGCTTTCTTCGCAGGCGTCTGGCGAGACGCGACGGGCGTGCAGGCGCTGGAGCGCCCCACCCGAGGCAGGCATTCGGATTGAGCGATCTTGAGCGTCTCATTCTGCTTCAGGACATCCTGACCGGCGTTCTGGTTGCTCACGTCGTCTGGGCGCTCCGATGCGTTTTCGGGGGGCCGAACGTCTCCCTTGCCATCCTCTCTTGTCCCGTGGTGGTCCTGGCATGGGGTGCGGGCTGGTCCTACATTCCCGCCCTGTCGGCGACACGGCTCGCCCCGCCCCCGCTTGGCCAGTCGGGCGTCATCCTGTTTTCCCTCGTCGGTCTCATTGGGTTCTGGCTCAGCCCGCATGTTCGCCGTCGCGCCGCGCGGTTCGCGGACGTTCCTCTCCTGCAGATGGCGGTCTGGCGCGCTGTGTTCGGAATGTCCGTGCTCGCCGTCGGGGTGGCGGGCGGTCTTCCACCGGCCTTTTTCTGGTCTGTCGGACTGGGGGACCTCGCCGTCGGGCTTATTGGATGTGCCCTCCTGCTCGGGGAGCAACCCGTGAATGCGCGCGCTTTTCTCGCCTGGAACCTGCTCGGTCTGGCCGACCTGTGTCATGTCCTGGTGCTCGGTGCGGTCAAGCTGGTGCCGTTCTTCGTCGCCAACCCGGAGCTCCCTTTCGTCAACCTGCTGCCGCTCGTCGGTGTTCCGCTGCTGTTTTCGCTGCACATCCTCAGCCTGGGGTATCCCCGAAACCGCATTGGTATTCTGTGACGGCGCAAGTCGGACGGCTGCAAAGCAGGGATGAGATAACCAGACGAAGCCTTGCCGCGGATCTGGGCGAAGTCAGTTTCGCGAGGGCTCCTGGATGAGCAGGCGAAACGCCGACGCAAGGAATATGGCTCCGGCCAGACCATCCATCACCTGCCGGAAACCGGCCTTCAGCAAAACGGACGATGCGCCAACTGCGAGCGCCCCGACGAAGAGCAAGACAGCCACTCCGAACGCGTTGTGGATGCAGCCAAGCAAGAACATCTGCAAGCCGACCCGGCCGAGATCCGGGTTCACGAACTGAGGCAAGAGTGCGAGGTAGAAAATCACGACCTTGGGATTGAGCAGGTTGGTCACCAGCCCGTCGCGAAACACAACCACTTTCGGAGTCCGAGCGGTTGAGAGTGTCGCATCGCTGCCCGAATGCGTGACTGCCGAGCGTATCGCTTGAAATCCGAGAAACATGAGGTAAAGCACTTCCGCGATGCGGAGTATCTGAAAGGCTCCCGGCGTTGCCGCCAGGAGTGCCGCTATGCCAAGCGCTGCGATGATCGCATGAATGGTGGTCCCGGCCGCGCCGGTTCGTCTCCACGACCAGGCAGGTCCGGAGCGATGGCTGCCGGAAGGTCAGTTCGAAGGCTGTCCCATGTCGCACCGGTCATGGCTGCGCCGTGTATCCAGAGGCTGCGGCGTCCGGCGAGCGTGGACGGCGGAACGGCAAGGCCAGCGATGTCGACACTCGTGCCTGTTTGCATCAGTCTACCAACCCGAGATGCCGCGCGGCCTCCGCAAGGCTTCGGACGGGTATCGCACCCTCGTTTCGCGCAAGGTCGGGATCGGCAAGGCCGTCGCGGCAGAGCGCAAGGACACGCGCACCCGAAGAAACCCCCGCGCGTATCCCCGCAAGAGAGTCCTCGATCACCACCGAGCGGGTGATGTCCGCGCCGAGCCTCTCCGCCGCATACAGGAAGATGTCGGGCGCGGGTTTCCCGTTCCGGACCTGAGACGAGCTGAACAGCCGGCCCTCGAACGGGCGCAGCAATCCCGCCTGCCAGAGCGTCATCTGCATCTTCTCCACGCTGCCGGAGGAGGCGACGCAGACCGGCAGGTTTCTCCGCAGGGCCTTCCTCACGAGGTCCGCCGCCCCCGGCACTTCCCGAACGCCGGCTGCGAGGGCCGCATGGACGGCATGGGCGATCGCCTCGGGATCGAGCGCGATCCCCTCTTCCAGCGCCAGTCTGTTCGCGACATCCGGCAGGGAAAGACCCCGGAAGCGCCTGCGGCAGTCATCGCCGGTCAGTGTGCATCCGGCCTTCGCGAACAGGGCCGCCATCGCATCGTTCGCCAGTCCTTCCGTGTCGACGAGAACACCGTCGCAGGCGAAGAGTATCGCTTCCATTGGCCTGGCGCTTCCTTTGCCTCGCTTGTTCCGGCGGGACCTGATCGTGGTGTGTGGCCCAGCCTTGCACCTGTCATGGCTCCTGGCAGGGCGTGAGGATGCCCGCGACGCCGAAGGCGGAGGCATCGCCCATCGCCTCGAAGGCATCCACCCGTTGCGTAAGCGGCACGAACGACCCGGAGGGATCCGTGCGCAGCCACGAACTCGTCGGAAGGCCATCCGGGCGCGGTCCGGTGTAGCAGCCGCCGATCACGCGGAGTCCGAGCGTTCCCGATCCATCGATGCCGCGTTCTCTGGCCTCACGGATTGCGGCTTGGGCCTCCGCGAAGGCGGCGGCGTCCTCCGGCAGGAGCGTCGCGAGATAGACGATCTCGCCCGCCGAATTGGGCCTGATGACCCGCGACGCGTCGCGCGCAAGCTGTAGCGGCACCTCCTCCTCGATCACGACCGTGGAGGCCGGCGTTCCGCCCCGGAACGCGATCTGCATCACGGCGTCGCCCGGACCGAGACGGACGGTTTCGGGCACGCCGACGGCAACGCCGATCCGGTCCGGCGGCGTTCCGAGCGGATCGAGGCGGCCGGCAGCGACCATGCCGGCAGGCGAGATCGAACCGCAGGCCGCCAGGCCGAGCAACGCATAGCCGGCAAAAAGGGGGGCGATCTTCCAGCGCATCGGGAACTCCTTGCATCACGATTCGTTTTTAGTATTTAATGTAAAACATGAAACACCAACAACCCCTCTTCAGGTCTTTCCCTTCCGGCGGAATGCCACCGGCCGGATCGTCCTGACATGCCGATCGTCGTGCGGCTCGACGTGATGCTGGCGAAGCGCAAGATGACGGCGCGGGAGCTGGCCGGACGCATCGGGATTTCGGAGCAGAACCTGTCCCTGCTGCGATCAGGAAAGGTCCGCGGCGTGCGGTTCGGAACGCTCGAGGCGATTTGCAGGGAACTGGAATGCCAGCCGGGCGACCTGCTTGACTACGAGCCGGGCGCGGAGTGATCCCGCCATCGCCTGTCCGGGCCCGGCGATCGTCACCGATGCCGCTCCAGCCGCCGCAGCCGCGTTTCGAGATAGCGCCGGACGGGCGGTTCGGTGCTGAGGGAGATCGCCTTGTCATAGGCGGCGCGCGCCTCGGAGTCGCGACCCAGCATATCCATGAAGCGGGCGCGGGCCGCCCAGAAGGGCTGGAACCCGGCGACGAGACGAGGCTCCAGCCGGTCGAGCGCAGCAAGCCCGGCCGCGGCCCCGTGACGTTCGGCGAGAACCGAGGCGCGCGCGACCGTCACGCCAAGGGAGGGCGCGATCCTCTCCAGAGCGAAATAGAGCCGATCGAGCGCCTCCCAATCGGTTTGCCCGGTCACCGCACGATCGAGGTGCACCGCCTGTATCGCGGCCTCGATCTGGAAGCGGCCCGGGTCCGACAGGCCCCGTGCGCGCGTCAGAGCCAGCTTGCCAAGGGTGATCATGCGCCCGTCCCACAGTCCGAATTCCTGCTCGTCCAGTGG
Source organism: Rubricella sp. (assembly GCA_049600155.1). GTDB lineage: Bacteria > Pseudomonadota > Alphaproteobacteria > Rhodobacterales > Rhodobacteraceae > Rubricella. The sequence goes on along the minus strand of JBMYPI010000065.1, from coordinate 673 downwards.
CACGAACCTGCCGTCGCGGACTCTCGCCCGGCGCCGCGCCTGCGTGAACGCGATGAGCGCGAAGAGGCCGTGCGCCTCGGCGTCCTGCGGGCAAAGATGACCGAGAAGGTCCGCGAGGTAGAGCGCCTCCCGGCCCAGTGCATCCCGTGGTGCAAGCCAGTCCAGCGCGTGCGCGGCGTAGATCGCTTCGCGCACCTGTTCCAGCCGTTCAGACAACATGTCCTCACCCGGCACGGCAAACGGGATCGCGGCATCCCTGATCTTGCGTTTGGCGCGGACGAGGCGTTGGGCCATGGCAGCCGGGGCGACCGCGAAGGCCAGGGCGATATCCTTCGCCTCGACGCCCAGCACCGTCTGCAACATCAGGGGAGCGTGGACATCCTCGGCAAGTGCGGGGTGCGCGCAGACCATCATCAGGGCGAGGCGTTCATCGGGCAGCCCCCCACTGCTGTTGTCGTCCGGCATCGGCATTGCGGGGATTTCATCCGTCTGGGGAAAGCGGACCCGGCGGCGGAGGGCGTCCGTCGCGCGGTTGCGGGCGGCGGTCATCAGCCATGCATCCGGATTCGCGGGCACGCCCGTTCGCGGCCAGGTCGCCAGAGCCTTCGCGAAAGCATCGGCAAGGGCATCTTCCGCCAGGGCGATGTCTCCGGTGCGCCGGGACAGGATCGCA
>JBMYPI010000064.1:2493-11010 GCA_049600155.1 Rubricella sp. | reverse complement strand
ATCGCACGCGACAATCCGACCAACCAATCGCTCATCGCTGACAACGGCGGCGTCGCGCCTCTCACGGTGCTTCTGAAGCACCAGTCGTCAGCCGACGTGCGCGCGGAGGCGGCGGGCGCGGTCGTGACGGCGGCCCATGTCGAGCTCGCCAAAGGGTTCGCGGGCCTGGACCTGATCGGGTTCCACGGCCAGACGCTCGCCCATGATCCCGATACCGCCCGGACCCATCAGACGGGCAATGGCGCGGCGCTGGCGCTTGAGACGAGCGTGCCCACCGTGTGGGATTTCCGTTCGGCGGACATGGTGGCGGGCGGGCAGGGCGCACCGCTTGCGTCCTTCTACCATTTCGCGCTGGTGAAGGCGGCCGGGATTGCCGGGCCCGTCGCCGTCCTGAACCTCGGCGGTGTGGCGAATGTCACCTGGATCGATCCGGCCGCGGATGGGCCCGAGGCGCACGGTGCGATGCTCGCCTTCGATACCGGGCCGGCCAGCGCGCTGATCGACGATCTGGTAGAGGCGCGGCTCGGGCTTGCCTACGATGAGAACGGGCGTATCGCATCGGTGGGCAGGGCGCGGCCGGAGCTTCTGGACGGGATCGGCACGGGCTTCCTCTCACGCAAGCCGCCGAAATCCTTAGACCGGCATGATTTCCATGCGGCGCTCGCGGCTGTCGAGCCCCTGTCCACGGAAGACGCCGCCGCGACTCTTCTGGACCTCACGCTCTCGACGGTCGCGGCGGCTTCGGATCACTTGCCGGAGCCGCCCGTCCGCTGGCTCGTGACCGGGGGCGGGCGCCGGAACGGTGCGATGATGGCGGGGCTCACCGCCCGGCTGGGGCATGTGGAGCCGATAGAGGCGATCGGGTGCGATGGCGACATGCTGGAGGCCGAAGCCTTCGCCCATCTCGCGGCGCGATCCGTCGCCGGTTTGCCGCTCACAGCGCCGGGCACCACGGGCGTGCCCGCGCCCGTCACGGGCGGGCGCCTGTCCAACCCGTGAGGGCGCTCAGCGCATGCCGGGATTGGCCTGCCGTTCAACCACGTAGGATTTCACGCTCTCGATCATGTCGTCCATGCCGTGATCGAAGAAATGGCCGGCACCGGGCACGACCTGATGGGTGATCGTGATGCCCTTCTGCTGCTTGAGCTTCTCGGCAAGCCCCGCGACATCGGCGGGTGGCACCACGCGGTCCGCCTCGCCGTTGATGATGAGGCCGGAGGAGGGGCAGGGGGCAAGGAAGCTGAAATCATACATGTTCGCGGGCGGTGCTACGGAGATGAACCCCGTCACCTCGGGCCTGCGCATCAGGAGCTGCATCCCGATCCACGCCCCGAAGCTGAACCCTGCGACCCAGCACTGCTTGGCGTTGGGGTTGAGCGACTGGAGGTAATCGAGCGCGGAGGCCGCATCGGACAGCTCCCCGATCCCCTGGTCGTACTCGCCCTGGCTGCGCCCGACACCACGGAAATTGAAGCGCAGCACGGTGAAGCCGAGGCTGTGGAACGCATAGTGCAGGTTGTAGACCACCCGGTTGTTCATCGTGCCGCCGAACTTGGGATCGGGGTGCAGGATGATCGCGATCGGCGCGTCCCGGTCCTCTTGCGGATGATAGCGGCCTTCGAGCCGTCCTTCGGGGCCGGGGAAGATCACCTCGGGCATATATGTCGCTCCTTTGACGCCTTCGGCCACCAGTGCTTGACGAAAGCAGTCAGGATATCTAGAACGTTTCTAAAGAACCGGGGCCGCGTGCTGCGCCACCGGAGGTAAATGCTTGACCGTGACGGGTCAATAGGCGCGGAGGGCGAGCCGTGAAACTCAGCACCAAGGGGCGCTACGCGATGATCGCGCTTGCCGATCTCGCCGCACATGGGACGGACAGGCTCGTGAGCCTCTCGGAAGTGTCGGAGCGGCAGGACGTCTCGCTCGCCTATCTGGAACAGCTTTTCGTGAAGCTGCGCCGGCGCGGGATCGTGGAAAGCGTGCGCGGGCCCGGCGGCGGCTACCGTCTGGCGCGCCCGGCCTCCGATATCCGTGTCTCGGAGATCCTCGAAGCGGTCGACGAGACGATGGATGCGCTTGCGCGCGGTGCGGGAGCGACGGGTGCATCCGCGGATACCCCCGAGCAGAAGCTGACGGACAAGCTCTGGGAAGCGCTCTCCGCCCATGTCTATGTCATGCTCCACCAGACCCGGCTGTCGGACATTACCGGCAATCAGCTTGCCCCGTGCCCGGCGGTGCCCGCCTTCGTCGAACTGGTGGACGAATGAGGCGCGCCTATCTCGACTACAACGCGACGGCGCCGCTGCGGCCGGAGGCGCGGGAGGCGATGATCGCGGCGATGGACGTCGTCGGGAACCCGTCCTCCGTGCACGGCGAGGGGCGGGCGGCGAAGGCACTGGTCGAGAAGGCGCGGGCGGAGATCGCCGCGGCGGTCGGCTGCAAGCCGATCGAGGTGATCTTCACATCCGGCGCGACCGAAGCCGCGCGCGTCCTGTCCGGCCTGCCGGAGGGCCACGCGGTCTTCGTGGATCAAACCTCCCACGATGCATTGTGGTCGCATCGCGATCTGACGGATGTCGATGCCGAAGGCGGGCATACGCTTGCCATGGGGCTCGCCAATTCCGAAACGGGCGTGATCACGCCACCGCCCGAACGGGTGGAGGGGCGATGGCCCCACGGCGCACGCGCCGCTGAGTGGCTGATGCTCGACATCACCCAGGCCGTGGGGCGCATCCCGTTCTCGTTTGCCTGGAGCGGGGCCGACTTCGCGATCCTGTCGGCTCACAAGCTCGGCGGGCCGAAGGGGATCGGCGCGCTGATCCTGCGCGACGGGCTCGATATCCCGCCGCTGTCGACGGGGGGTGGGCAGGAGATGGGGCGGCGATCCGGGACGGAAAACATCCTCGGAATCGCCGGTTTTGCGGCCGCCGTAACGGCCGCGATGCGCGATCTCGATGCCGGTGTCTGGACCGAGGTCGAAAAACTTAGAAACATTCTAGAATCGACCCTTGCCGCCGAAGCGCCAGAAGTTATCTTTTTTGGTCAGGAAAGGGAGCGGCTGCCGAACACGAGCTGTTTCGCGGTGCCGGGCTGGAAGGGCGAGACACAGGTGATGCAGATGGACCTGGCCGGATTCGCCGTCTCCTCGGGCTCGGCCTGTTCCAGCGGCAAGGTCGGCCCGAGCAGGACGCTTCGCGCGATGGGGGCCGACGAGATCACCGCGCAAAGCGCGATCCGGGTGAGCCTTGGTCCTGCGACGACACGGGGCGAGATCGAGGGCTTCGCGCAGGCGTGGCTGAAGAACTACCGCCGGCAGAAGGTCCGGGCGGCCTGAAGACGAGAGACAAGGGAGCGGGCCGCCCCGGGGCGCCCGAACGGGAGAGAGAGCATGACCGCACTGGACGATATCCGCGTCAAGGAAGGCGTCGAGGCCGAAACCGTCGAGGCCGTGAAATCCCTCGGCGGCAAGTACAAGCATGGCTGGAACACCGAGATCGAGATGGAGTTCGCGCCGAAGGGCCTCAACGAGGACATCGTGCGCCTGATCTCGGAGAAGAACGGCGAACCGGAGTGGATGACGGAATGGCGCCTTCAGGCCTTCCAGCGCTGGAAGCAGATGGAAGAGCCCGAATGGGCGATGGTCCACTATCCGAAGATCGACTACCAGGAGCAGTATTACTACGCCAAGCCCAAGAGCATGGCCGAGAAGCCCAAATCGCTCGACGAGGTCGATCCCGAACTGCTGCGCACTTACGAGAAACTCGGCATCCCGCTGAAGGAGCAGATGATCCTCGCCGGTGTCGAGGGTGCCGAAGCGATGCCCGCGGAGGGCCGGAAGGTGGCCGTCGACGCGGTGTTCGACAGTGTCAGCGTGGGCACGACCTTCAAGGAGGAACTGGCCAGGGCCGGCGTGATCTTCTGTTCCATCTCGGAGGCGATCAAGGATCACCCCGAACTGGTCAAGAAGTATCTGGGCAGCGTCGTGCCGCCGTCCGACAACTTCTTCGCCACGCTCAATTCGGCCGTCTTCTCGGACGGGTCGTTTGTCTACATCCCGCCGAACACCCGCTGCCCGATGGAACTGTCCACCTATTTCCGCATCAACGCGGAGAACACGGGCCAGTTCGAGCGCACGCTGATCATCGCCGACAAGGGCTCCTATGTGAGCTATCTGGAAGGCTGCACCGCGCCCATGCGCGACACGCACCAGCTTCACGCCGCGGTGGTGGAGATCGTCGCGCTCGACGATGCGGAGGTGAAGTATTCCACCGTCCAGAACTGGTATCCGGGCGATGAAGAGGGCAAGGGCGGTATCTACAACTTCGTCACGAAGCGGGCCGATTGCCGGGGTGACCGCTCCAAGGTGATGTGGACCCAGGTGGAGACCGGCTCCGCCGTCACCTGGAAATACCCCTCCTGCATCCTGCGCGGCGACGACAGCCAGGGCGAGTTCTACTCCGTCGCCATCGCCAACAACATGCAGCAGGCCGATACCGGCACGAAGATGGTGCATCTGGGCAAGAACACGAAGTCCCGGATCGTGTCGAAGGGCATTTCGGCGGGCAAGGCGCAGAATACCTATCGGGGTCTCGTCTCGATGCACCCCAAGGCTACGGGCAGCCGCAACTACACCCAGTGCGACAGCCTGCTGATCGGCGACAAGTGCGGAGCACATACCGTCCCCTATATCGAGGTCAAGAACATGTCCTCGCGGGTGGAGCATGAGGCGACGACCTCCAAGGTCGATGACGACGTGCTCTTCTACTGCCGCCAGCGCGGCATGGATGAGGAGGAGGCCGTGGCGCTCGTCGTGAACGGGTTCGTCAAGGAGGTGCTTCAGGCCCTTCCGATGGAATTCGCGATGGAGGCGCAACAGCTCGTGGCGATCAGCCTCGAAGGCTCGGTGGGCTGAGGCAGGCCCGGGTTCCGGCCTCGACTGGGCGCCGGACGAACCGGCGTCGGGGTAGGGCGAGTTGCATCGATGGCGCATGAGAGCAACCACCAATCGGGAACGCGGAGATGACACCTGTCCTGAACATCGACGATGCCAAGGCTGTCACGCTCGATTACGGCGGGTCGAAGCGGTTCGGCGCGACGATCTCGCGGGTCGGCGCGGCGCTCGGTACGGCGGGGCTCGGCTGCATGTATGCCAAGGTCGAACCCGGCAAGCGCGCATTTCCCTTCCACAACCACCACGGCAACGAGGAGATGTTCGTGATCCTCGAAGGGGTGGGCACCTATCGCCTTGGCGACGGGGAATACCCGGTGAAAGCCGGCGATATCTGCATCGCCCCCGCCGGCGGGCCGGAAACCGCGCACCAGATCATCAACACGGGCGACACGACGCTCCGCTACCTGGCGATTTCCACCCGGAACGATCCCGATGTCGTCGAATACCCCGACAGCGGAAAGTTCGCCGCGCTCGCCCTCGGCGACGGGGATTCGATCATGTCGGCAAGGCTCAGATATGTCGGGCGGCTCGAAAGCGGCGTCGACTACATGGACGGGGAAGAGCTGTGAACTATCTCGGCGCGACCTTCATCGCGGGGCTGATCTATTTCACCCTCGGGTTCCTGTCCAACCTCTGGCTGGAGGGGCCGCAGGTGACGACCCTGTCCGCCTTCCTCGAAGCGGCGATCAAGACGGCCGTCTTCGTGCTGCTGTTTCACTACGCCCACAATTTCGTCGCGGGAAAGCTCGGCTGGTATGGCCGGAAACCCGACGACGCAGCGATACCGCAAGGAGAAGAATGATGCTTTCTATCAAGAACCTGCATGTCAAGCTTGAGGAAGAGGACAAGCAGATCCTCAAGGGTGTCGATCTGGAGGTCGAGGCCGGGAAGGTCCATGCGATCATGGGTCCGAACGGCTCGGGCAAGTCGACGCTGTCCTATGTCCTCTCCGGCCGGGACGGCTACGAGGTGACGGAGGGTTCGGCCGAGCTTCTGGGCGAGGACATCCTCGACATGGAACCTGAAGAGCGTGCGGCGGCGGGACTCTTCCTCGCATTCCAGTATCCCGTCGAGATCCCCGGCGTCGGCAACATGACCTTCCTGCGGACGGCCGTGAACGCCCAGCGCAAGGCGCGCGGGGAGGAGGAGCTTTCCGCAGGTGATTTCCTCAAGGTCGTGCGCGAGCGGGCCAAGACCCTCAACATCGACGCCGAGATGCTCAAGCGTTCGGTCAATGTGGGTTTCTCGGGCGGTGAGAAGAAGCGCAACGAGATCCTGCAGATGGCGATGCTCGAGCCCAAGATGTGCATCCTCGACGAGACCGATTCCGGCCTCGATGTCGACGCGATGAAGCTTGTCTCCGACGGCGTGAACGCATTGCGGGACGAGGGGCGCGCCTTCCTCGTGATCACCCACTACCAGCGGCTTCTCGATCACATCAAACCGGACGTGGTGCATATCATGGCCGATGGCCGCATCGTGAAGACGGGCGGGCCCGAACTTGCGCTGGAAGTCGAGCACAACGGCTATGCGGACATCCTCAAGGAGGTCGCGTAAATGGCTGTTCCCGCGCAGAAATTCGAGATGGTGGATGCGCTGCTGGCGCGCCATCCCGCGCCGTCGGGCGAGGCGAAATGGGCGGTCGAGGCGCGCGCCGCCGCCGAAAGCCGCCTGCGCGGCATGGGCGCACCCCATCGCCGGGACGAATACTGGCGTTTTACCGATCCGAAGGTTTTGAACACCGACACGGCGAAGGCTGCGGTGTTCGATGCCCGGGAAGTGCCCGTCTTCGAACGGTTCGACGCGATCCGCCTCGTTTTTGTCGATGGTGTCTTCGACCCCGCGCAATCCTCCGATCTGTCGGGTGAACCGAACCTCGAGATCCAGCGCCTTGGCGATGTGATGACGACGGACATCCACTGGGCGCGGGACGTGTTCGGCGTGCTGGAAGCGGCGGGCCAGGTGCCGGTGAAGCGGCCCTTCGCGGCGCTGAACACGGCGCGTGCGACCGATGGCGTGGTGATCCGCGCGACCGGCAAGGTCTCGCGGCCCGTCAACCTGCGCTACCTCCACGGCTCCGACACGTCTGATGCGGTCATCCGCCATGTCGTGCGGGTGGAGGAGGGGGCGTCCCTCACGATCCTGGAGAACGGCCCGGCGGCGGCGCGCTTCAACAAGTGCATGGAGATCGACGTGGCCGACCACGCCGAGTTCCACCACATCCGCACACAGGGGCGCGATCACGAGCGCATGTGCGTGAGCCACATGTTCGCGCGGCTTGGGGCCGAGGCGCTCTACAAGTCCTTCACCCTGACGGTGAACGGCGTTCTCACCCGCAACGAGCACGTGATCGAGATGACGGGGAATGACGCCTCCGCCCATGTCGCGGGCGCCTGCGTGGGGGAGGGGAACTTCCACCACGACGATACCGTCTTCGTCACCCATGACGCGGAGAACTGCGAGAGCCGCCAGGTCTTCAAGAAGGTCCTCAAGAAGGGCGCGACGGCCGTCTTCCAGGGCAAGATCCTCGTGAAGGAGGGCGCGCAGAAGACCGATGGGTATCAGATCAGCCAGGGTCTCCTCCTTGACGATGACGCGCAGTTCCTCGCCAAGCCGGAACTGGAGATCTACGCCGATGACGTGGCATGCTCCCATGGCTCGACCTGCGGGGCAGTGGACGAAACCGCGCTGTTCTATCTGCTCAGCCGGGGCATCCCGCGCGCCGAGGCGGAAAACATGATGGTGCTCGCCTTCATCGGCGAGGCCGTCGAGGAGATCGCCGAGGACGAGTATCGCGAGGAGATCATCGATCGCGTCGCGGGCTGGCTGGCGCGCCACGCGTGAGCCGGACCCTGTTCGCGCAGATCCTCTCCGCGTGGGTCGACCCCCGCGCGGAGATGGAGCGTCAGCTGGCCGCCGGGCATGGCGAGCCGCGGGCGCTGATGTATGTGATGCTTGCGGGCGTGATGGTGTTCATCACCGGGCTGCCCTCGGCGCTTTATGACAACCTCCAGGCCGGCGCGCCCTACGAGCCATCGGGGATCGCGACGAGCTGGCTGATCACCGCCGTCGCGTTCATGACGCTGCTGCGCTACCTCGTGGCGGTGATCGCCCGCTGGGTCGCGAAACCCTTCGGGGGCAAGGGCACGCATTTCACGGCGCGCCTTGCCTTCTTCTGGTCATCGCTCGCCGTCGCGCCCGCGCTGATCGTGTCGGGAAGCGTTGCCGGGGTCGCCTATGCCACCGGGAATGTCGTGCTCCTGTGGCTCGCCGACATCACGGGGATCGCCGCCCAGTTCCTGCTGCTGTGGCTTTGGGTGCGTGCGGTCGAGGCCGCCGAAGGCTTCGAGCGGGTGCTTCCCGCAGCCGGTGTCGTCGCGCTGACGCTGCTTGTGCTGGCGCTTCTGATCGGAATTCCCGTCTACGCGACGCTGTGAACGGAAAAGCGAAACGGGGCCTTGGACGGGACCGGGCCCTGCAATACATCGGGGCGAGAAGACCCCCGGCGAAGAGGAACGCGAGATCATGATCGGACAGGTTGTGGCCTATGTCAGGCTCGCGATAAC
>JBMYPI010000064.1:0-2483 GCA_049600155.1 Rubricella sp. | reverse complement strand
AGCCCTGCTCGGGGGACCGCGCCACGACGAACCGGCGGGGTAGCGTCGGCGCTCATGGGTCGAGTCGTGTCGCTTCCCCTCATGGTGACGGCCACGGTGACGGCGGTCGTGATCGCCGTTCTGTCCAACGCGATCGCCTTCGCGCTCAATCCGCCGCCGCCGACGGGCGATGCCGATCTCGACGCGGCGACCAACATGGTCACCGGCAGTCCGATCGCGATGGCGGGGTTCTACATCGCCATCTACTATGCGACCGTCTTTCTCGCGCAGCGGGTCGGCACGACCTTCGGCGGGCGGGGCGCGCCGCGGGAGGTGGCGGCGGCCATCACCGGCGTCATGGTGATATCGATGGCCCTGACGATCGTGGAATCGGCGCTCTTCATTCTTTCACCGGGTCTCGCGCAGCTTTTCGCGCTTTTCTCGTTCTTCTGGCTGTTCTGGATCCTCGGGGTATTCCTGTCGGAGGCGCATGGTTTCGACAGTGTGCCGGTGGTGATGGCGGGGATCTTCGCGACGACTTTCGTCACGATCGTCGCCGTCAGTTTCGTTTTCATGATTTTCGGCCTCGGGGCCTGAAGGAGGCATCATGCCGCTCGACATCGACGCGATCCGCAAGGACTTTCCGATTCTGTCCCGGGACGTGAACGGAAAACCGCTCGTCTATCTCGACAACGGCGCTTCGGCCCAGAAGCCGCAGGTGGTGATAGACGCGATCACGCGGGCCTATTCCCACGAGTATTCCAACGTCCACCGGGGCCTGCATACGCTTTCGACCATCGCGACGGAGAATTACGAGGCCGTGCGCGGCAAGATCGCGCGCTTCCTCAACGCCGCGCGCGAGGAAGAGATCATCTTCACCTCCGGCTCGACGGAAGGGTTCAACCTCATCGCCTATGGCTGGGCGATGGCGAACCTGCGCGCGGGTGACGAGATCGTCCTCACCGTGATGGAGCATCACGCCAACATCGTGCCCTGGCACTTCCTGCGGGAGCGGATGGGCGTGAAGCTCGTCTGGGTCGATGTGGAGGCGGACGGAACGCTCGACACTGACCGGCTTTTCGACGCAGTGACCGAACGCACGCGGCTGATCGCGGTGACGCACATGTCGAACGTGCTGGGAACGGTGGTGGACGTCGCGACGATCTGTGCGGAGGCGCGGGCGCGCGGCATCGCCACGGCGATCGACGGCAGCCAGGCCGCCGTCCACATGCCCGTCGACATGCAGGCGATCGGCTGCGATTTCTACTGCATCACGGGGCACAAGCTCTATGGCCCCACCGGCTCGGGCGCGGTCTATATCCGGGCGGAGCGGCAGGGCGAGATGCGCCCCTTCATGGGCGGGGGCGACATGATCCGCACGGTCGCCAGGGACGAGATCACCTACAACGACCCGCCCCACAAGTTCGAGGCGGGCACCCCGGGCATCGTGCAGATGATCGGGCTCGGCGCCGCGATCGATTACATGACCGGCCTCGGCATGGGAGATATCGCTGCCCACGAGGCGAGCCTGAGGGACTACGCGCGCGAGCGGCTTTTCGGCCTCAACTGGCTGCATGTGCAGGGCGACGCGCCGGGCAAGGGTGCGATCTTCAGCTTCACGATGGATGGCGGCGCCCATGCCCACGACATTTCCACCGTGCTGGACCAGAAGGGGGTGGCGGTGCGGGCCGGGCACCATTGCTGCCAGCCCCTGATGGAGCATATGGGCGTGAGCGCGACCTGCCGCGCCTCCTTCGGCCTCTACAACACGAAAGGCGAGGTCGACGCGCTGGTCGATGCGCTGGAAACCTGCCACCGCCTCTTCGCGTGAGCCGGCGGCGGGCCGTCAGAACGTGTTGAAGATGATCGCCATGACGATGGTGTAGAGCGCGATACCGCCCCCGATCAGCAGGACGGGGAAGTTCTCCAGCATCGTCGCCTTCACCATCTGCTGGGCCTGGTAGATCAGTTCCGGCCATGTGTAGCTGACGAAATCGCCCTGGGTGAAGACGGAGATCACGCGCCCCTCGTCGTCGACCACGGGCAGGCGGCGGAACCGCTCGTTGGACATCACACGGAGCCAGTCGAGAAGATCGTCATCCTCCCGCGCGACGCGGGGGTTTGCCGTCATGATATCTCCGAGTGTCGTCGACTTCGCATCACGTCCCTGGTTGACGAGACGCTTGAGGATGTCCCGCTCGGTCACGACGCCTTCGAGTTTGTCATCACCATCGACGATCATGATCGAGCCGTAATTCAGATCGGCCATCAGGGCGACGCCCTCGGCCACACTCATGGAGGCCGGCGCGGTGAGCGGTTTGGGCTTCTGGTTGTATTCCGGGCGATCCTTCAGCTTCATGCTGCGTTTTTCTTCGGCCATGTCCGGTTTCCTCGTTGCCTCGATTCCTCGGGCACTAGGTATGGCGGCTTCCCCGAAAGTCGAAGGCCGGGCGCAGGGCCCGGCCTTCAGGTCTTTCCCGGTGCTCCGGATCAGTACTCGAGGC
>JBMYPI010000063.1:7456-11025 GCA_049600155.1 Rubricella sp. | reverse complement strand
GCGCCATCCAGCCGAACTTGAGCCGCACACCCGTCAGCGCCGAGCGCCGCGCCCGCCACCAGACGAAGACACCGAAGGCGAGCACGATGTAGCCCAGAACCCGATGATTGAACTGCACGAGCGCTGCGTTCTCGAAGAAATTGGTCCAGAGCGGCGAAAGCTCGAAGATCTCCGGTGGAATGACCGCGCCCGCCATCAGCGGCCAGTCCGTATAGCTCCGCCCAGCATCGATCCCCGCCACGAGTGCCCCGAGCAGGATCTGCACGAACAGGAGCGGGATGAACCAGCCGGTGAGACGCATCAGGCCTTGCTGGCGCTGGCGACGGGCCTGCAACAGCTCGACCGGCTCCCGCCGAAGCTCGAAAACGAACCAGGCGATGAGGCCCAGGATCACGAAGGCGAGGCCCAGATGCGTGGCGAGGCGATAGCTTGCCACGTCGAGCATCGAGCCCGTGAGGCCCGAGGCGACCATCCACCAGCCGATCGCCCCCTGAATCCCGCCGAGCACGCCCAGCAGGAAAAGCCGCCCCGTCCAGCCGGAGGGGATCTGGCGGCGCAGCAGGAACCACAGGAAACCGATGAACCAGACAAGGCCGATCACCCGGCCAAGCTGCCGGTGCCCCCATTCCCACCAATAGATGAACTGGAATTCGGAGAGGCTCATACCCCGGTTCTGAAGCTGGTATTCGGGGATCTGGCGGTAGAGGTCGAATTCCCGCGCCCAATCCTCCGCCGAGAGCGGCGGTATGGCCCCCATGATGGGGTTCCAGACGGTGATCGACAGGCCCGAATCGGTCAGCCGCGTCAGCCCGCCAACGGCGATCATCACCGCGACGAGGGCGAACAGCACCGTCAGCCAGATCGCGATTCCGCGCCTGTTCGCACGCGGCCCCGAGGGGCGCGCGGCCTCGGGTGCGCTCTTCGCGCCCGTGCCCACATCCTCGAAAATGCTGCGATTTCCGGCCATGCCGCTCTCCCGTTCCGGTCTTGAGCCCCGATCTATCCGCCGTTGCGCCGGTGGGCAAGAAAGCGCGGCGGTCAGCCGCGCCCGCGCCGCTCCTGCCCCGGCTCCCGTTCGGCGAGATACTTCACCACGCCAAAGAGCGTGCGCACATCTGCATCCGTCAGCGGAACCCGGCGGAAAAGGTTCTCGAGGTTCTCACGCATCGGCTGCGCCTTGTGTTCGGGCCAGAAGAAGCCGCGTTCTTCCAGCCGTTCGAACAGCATCGCGACGAAGGCGTCCCGCTCCCGCGTTTCGGCCAGCCGGTGCTTGAGGAGCTCCAGCACCTCGCCCTCCTCGGGAACGGCATGGCGGCGCCATTCGTAGCCGCACAGGAGCACGCATTGCGCGAGGTTGAGCGAGGGAAATTCGGGGTTCACCGGCACGGATACGATCGCATCGGCGCGGATGATGTCGGCGGTATCGAGCCCCGCACGCTCGCCCCCGAAGAGAACCCCGACGCGTTCGCCCGCGGCGATCAGCGCACGGGCCTTCGCCATCGCGGCCTCGGGAGTGAAGACCTCCTTGACCATCCCGCGCGGGCGGCCCGTCGTCGCGAAGAGGTAGGTGAGGTCCCGCGTGGCCTCCTCGGTCGTGCCGGTCAGCATAGCGTCATCGAGAAGCCGACCCGCACCGGATGCCATCGCGACGGCGCGTTCGTTGGGCCAGCCGTCGCGCGGCGCGACGATGCGCATGTGCTCCAGCCCGAAATTGAGCATCCCGCGCGCGGCCGCGCCGATATTCTCTCCCATCTGGGGTTTGACGAGGATGAAGGCCGGCGCCTGCATGGTTCGCTCCGTTCGGATCGGGGCGAGTGATAGGCCCGCGGCCTCCGGGGTGCAATGTCCCTCATTTTCGGTATGCAAATGCATACTAAGACTGGCGAGCCCGCCCGTTTTGCCGTAAGGAGGCGCCGAACCGTCCCGATTCCGAACCCCCGAGGAGGCCGCGCATGTCCAGGATCAAGGTCGAAAACCCCATCGTCGAACTCGATGGCGACGAGATGACCCGCATCATGTGGGACTTCATCAAGCAGAAGCTGATCCTGCCCTATCTCGACGTGGATCTTCTCTATTACGATCTCGGGATCGAGGAGCGTGACCGGACCGAGGACCAGATCACCATCGACGCCGCCGAGAAGATCAAGGAAATCGGCGTCGGCGTGAAATGCGCCACGATCACGCCCGACGAAGCGCGGGTGGAGGAATTCGGCCTCAAGAAGATGTGGCGCTCGCCGAACGGCACGATCCGCAACATCCTCGGTGGTGTCGTCTTCCGCCAGCCGATCATCTGCCGCAACGTGCCCCGCCTCGTGCCGGGCTGGACCCAGCCCATCGTGATCGGCCGCCACGCCTTCGGCGACCAGTATCGCGCAACGGACATGAAATTCCCCGGCCCCGGCAAGCTGTCGATGAAATTCGTCGGCGAGGATGGCGAAGTCATCGAGCACGAGGTCTATGACGCGCCCTCCGCGGGCGTCTACATGGGGATGTACAACCTCGATTCCTCGATCATCGATTTCGCCCGGGCGAGCTTCAATTACGGGCTCAACCTCGGCTGGCCGGTCTACCTCTCCACGAAGAATACCATCCTCAAGCAATATGACGGGCGCTTCATGGAGCTTTTCCAGAAGGTCTACGAGGAGGAGTTCGAGGAGAAGTTCAAGGCCGCGGGGATATACTACCAGCACCGCCTGATCGACGACATGGTCGCCTCCGCGCTGAAATGGTCGGGCGGGTTCGTCTGGGCGTGCAAGAACTATGACGGGGACGTGCAATCCGACACCGTCGCACAGGGTTTCGGTTCGCTGGGGCTGATGGCCTCGCAGCTCATGACACCAGATGGCAAGATCGTGGAGGCCGAGGCGGCCCATGGCACCGTCACCCGGCATTACCGCCAGCACCAGGCGGGCAAGCAGACCTCAACGAACTCCATCGCATCGATCTACGCCTGGACGGGCGGGCTGAAGCACCGCGCCAAACTCGACGACAACGCCCCGCTCGCCGATTTCGCGGAGACGCTGGAGCGCGTCGTCGTCGATACCGTGGAAAGCGGCTGGATGACAAAGGACCTCGCCCTCCTCGTCGGCCCCGATCAGAAATGGCTCACGACGATGGGCTTCCTCGAGAAGATCGACGAGAACCTCAACAAGGCGCTTTCGGGCTGAGCCTCCGGCCCGGTTCATCCGGGCCGCCCGCTCAGGCGGGCACCGCTTCCCAGTCGAAGGGAAACACCTGCGCGTGTTCCCCTTCGAACACGCAGAAATGCCCCGGCGGTACCGCCGTCCACCCTGCCTCATCGCGCTCCAGCGGTTCGGACACGACGGCCCGCCCGCCGAGCGCCGCGTTCCAGCGGTGATAGAGCGTCGGTGCGCGGTCATCGCTGGCCGCGCGCACGGCATAGAGCCGCTTGCCATCCGCAAAGGCCGCCGCAAGCCGCAGGTGCGGGACGCGCCCGTGGGCGCGGGAAAGCCCGACGAGTCGGTTGACCGCCCTCTCCATCGCCGCGAGGGGATCGGCATCCAGCCCCTCCGACAGTGCCAGAAGGAAGAGCGCCTCGCTATCCGTCG